>JAFGLS010000119.1 GCA_016927935.1 Syntrophaceae bacterium | reverse complement strand
GTTTCCAGGGCGTACAATCCGAGGTTTTTCTCCAGTTCGCCGATTTTCAGTCCGGAATTGTTCCCCTCAACGATAAACAGGTCCATTTTCCCCTCAACATTAGCCGCTACTATAAGATGTCCGGAATTTTTTGCCAGCGGTACGAAACATTTCTTGCCGTTGAGAATATATTTATTGTCTTTTTTCTCCGCTTTTGTTTCCAAGGATACCGCATCAAACTGGAACCGTGGTTCATTTATGGCTACAGTGCAAGCTTTATATGTTGAGTCGCAGTATAAGGGTAAGTATTTTTTCTTTTGCCCCTCAGTCCCCATTTGTAAAATAGTGAAAATGAAAGTGGAAGGAAGAGTTGCCGCTATCGCCAGTGCCATGTCACCAGCAGCAAGTTCTTCCAGAACAATACTATTCATAATGGGAGAATACTCCATGCCGTATCCGCCGTATTCTTCCGGTACCATAGATACGGTCGCACCCAATTCCCACACCTTATCAATCATTCTACTATGAATCTTTCTTTCCTCGTCCATATCGTGGGCGGGATTACCAATGACCATGCCCTTCATAAGCTTGGCAACAGTATCCTTCATGCTGCTTT
This sequence comes from Syntrophaceae bacterium, assembly GCA_016927935.1. Taxonomy (GTDB): domain Bacteria; phylum Desulfobacterota; class Syntrophia; order Syntrophales; family Smithellaceae; genus Smithella. Next base: position 84,593 of record JAFGLS010000119.1, on the reverse strand, counting down.
GCTCTTCAGACATTCCAAATCCAAATTCTCTTTCTTCCATAATATTCTCCTTGAATGCGGATTATGCCCTTGTTAAATAAGGGTTTGTAGTTTCATTAGAAGTACCATATCGCCCTTGAACTTAAGCTTTCCGTCCATGAACAGGTTTTGCCCAGTGGTCTTTTTCTTCTGCATGGCAATCCAATCCTGTAATTCAACGCTGATTTCGACAGCAGGTTTTTCTTCACCATTGAAAATCAAAGTAATGGGGAGAATGTTGTTATCATGCTTTAAATTCAGTTTTAATGATCCTTTGGTATCCATCAGGATGTTGAGCCTTTTTGTATCGGCAATTTCTACAGGGTCGGTAAAGCGGTCAATCATTCCTTCTATCTTGCCGGTTACGGCATCAAGAAATATCTGCTCCGGCAGTGCCAGGGTCAACAAAGGCTTGTCCACCCCTCCTTTTACTACATCCAGATTTGTTCCGTCTTTGATTTTCAGGCAATATTTTTTATTGTCTATGTTAAACTGCAGGTTGATTTCTTTGCCGGCTAAAGATGAGAGATTTGCGCCGGCAGTAATTTCCTTAAACTGGGCTGATACATGTTTTTCGAAAAAATCATTTATACTTACACCACTGGGGACTATAAATTTTGCCATATTAATTTTATTCCCATTGATTTTTATAAAGGTTAAATTTATTTACTTGCTGATAAATACTAAAAAAAACGACCACTGTCAATTTAATCTTCAAGCCGTGCCACTTTAATCTGTCACTTTAACCTTGACAAATAAATCCTACTATGATTAACGCTTAAACCTGTTACTTTTCGGGGTTTTGTTTATGAAAAAGACTTTGACCAACAAAACAAATACAAAAAGAAAGAAAAACCATGGTTTTCTCGTTAGAATGGCATCGAAGGCCGGAAGGCAGGTTTTAAGCCGCCGCCGAACCAAGGGGAGAAAACGTTTAACCGTATAAAATCGGTATCTAAGCCGTTATTTAGGAATGGTCAGGTCAGTATGCATGAAGGAACAATCTTACCGGAAACCAGAAAGGATAGTTAACAGAAACAGGTTTAAAGAAATTTATAATCAGGGGGTGTGGAGAAGTTCTCAATATTTTACGACTGTAACATGTATCAACACGCAAGATGTTAAAAGGCTCGGAATTACAATAACGAAAAAGACGGGAAACGCGGTAAAAAGAAACAAAATCAAAAGATTAATTAGAGAATTTTTTCGGCTCAATAAAGGTTTGTTTCCCGACAAACATGACATTGTCATAATAGCCAAAAAAGATATGCCGCACCTTACTTACCAGCAGGTAAGTGATGAATTGACAGAACTCTTCACGCGGAAAAACCACATATAATTTATGCTCAGAAAAATTTTGACAAAAGTTTTTATTTTGATAATTCGTTTGTATCAGACCTGCCTATCACCTTTCTTTTTTCCCGCATGTTGCCGTTTTTATCCTTCATGCTCCGAATACGCCATTGAGGCAATTGAAGCGTATGGACCGGCAAAAGGTTTTTTCATGAGCATAAAAAGAATTCTGCGTTGCCATCCCCTGAATCCTGGCGGTTACGATCCCGTCAAGTAAAATTAGAGAGGTTTTTAATGGATAAAAGGACCATTCTGGCTGTCGTTCTGTCGATAGCTGTACTTTTTATATATCAGTTTTTTTTCATTAAAACGCCTGTGCCGTCTTCAAAGGCAGTTCCTGTTCAGGAAACAAAGCAAGCCGGCGTTGAAACGGTTATTGAAAAACCGGCTCCTCCCCAGTTAATGAAGGTACAGAAACCGGCATTTAAAAAAGTCGTTTTCCAAAAAGAAGAAAAGCCCAGGGATATTATGGTAGAAACAGAAAATTACACGGCTGTATTTTCTACCAGGGGCGCCGCGCTGAAATCTTTTCAGCTTAAAAAGTATCAAAAAGACTGCACAAAATGCGCCAGAGATATTTGGCCCAAGATCAAAAATTTTATAGCCGGCAAAAAACAACCTGCCAAAGAAAAAGACAATGATTTGATTGAACTGGTCGCTGTTCAGGAAAACATGCCTTATCCACTCGCTCTCACTTTTCCCGAGTCAGCGGCTGAGATTAGGGCAGATTCCGTCTACAATGCTGATGCGATAAAACTGGATATGACAAAAAATAAAGAGGAACAGCGCCTCGTTTTTTCCCGTACTTTCAATAACGGCATCAAAGTGGAAAAGATTTTTACATTTGATCCCGGCAATTATTCAATAACGCTGGAGTTGTCAGTATTCAACCTTACCGATTTGCCCATCACCCAGATACCATACGTCAATTGGTATGAATATGTTGATCCAAAGGCAGGGGAAGACAGCTACAGCAAGGAAGGTCCCGTTGCCTATGTATCAAATTCTATTGAGCGTAAAAGGTCTTCAGAAGTATCCAAAGAAGAAACGATTGGCCCTGATGTTTCATGGGGCGGATTTGAAAGAAAATATTTTATGGCAGTAATAATACCTCAGGATCCGTCGCTAACCAGCATTAATATGTCCAGAGACAGCAATAACATGGTTTCCGTAAATCTCAAGGGAACCAAGAACGTAATACCGCCGAATCAGGCTGGTTTGTTCAAATATAATTTATTTATTGGTCCAAAGGATTACAATCTGCTCAAGAAACAGGGCCTGTCACTGGAGGAAGCCATTGAATTCGATTCATTTATTCCGGGATTGAAATGGCTTTCCATCGGCTTGCTGATTTTCATAAAATTCCTGAACAACTTTGTCGGCAATTATGGAGTTGCCATCATTATTCTCACCATTCTGATTAAGATTCTCTTCTGGCCTTTGGGAAATATAAGCTATAAATCCATGAAGGAAATGCAGAAAATTCAACCTAAAATAACCGAATTGAGAGAGAAATACAAAAATGACCAGGCCAAATTGGGACAGGAAACGATGGCTTTGTACAAATCGCATAAAGTAAATCCCTTTGGCGGATGCCTGCCGATACTGATTCAGATTCCCGTATTCATCGGACTTTATAACACACTTCTTTACGCCATCGAACTGCGTCACTCGCCATTTTTCTGGTGGATACAGGATTTATCCGCGAAAGACCCCTATTATATAACGCCGATTGTCATGGGTGCGACACAGTTTGTTCAGCAGAAAATGACTCCCACGGTGGGCGATCCGATGCAGGCCAAGATAATGCTGATCATGCCTGTAGTATTCACTTTCATATTTTTGAATTTTCCTTCGGGCCTTGTTCTTTACTGGTTGATAAATAATGTAATAAGCATCGGACAGCAGATTTACATCAATAAAAAATTAGTATAATTGATTTATCGAGATGAAAATTAAAGAGGATTGAATATGAGTGAATTTATAGAGATAGAAGAGAAAACAATTGATGAAGCGATTGAAAAGGCATGCCAGGAATTTGGCGTGCCTAGGGAAAAATTAAATATAGAAATTATCTCCGGAGAAACAGGAGGTTTTTTAGGTTTGTTTTCCAAAAAGGCAAAAATAAGAGCTTCTCTGCTTTCCTTAAATATGGATTTTTCTTTCTCGGGTAAACCGAAAGAAAAAGACGAAAAAAAAATAAAAAAGGATGATTCCAGGGATAAAGGCGAAACAAAAAAAGAGTACAAAAGGAAATCGGTAAAAGAAGTCATTGAGGATAAGCCACAAGCCAGTATAGAAAAAGAAACACTCTGCATTCCCATTTCCCCCACCGCTATAAAGGCAAAAGACCTGCTCGAAGACATTTTGCAGAAAATATCGCCGGAATACCACGCCAATGTCAAGGAAACAGAGGAAAAAATAATACTGGGAATTGAAGGAGATGAAAGCGGGTTGCTAATTGGCAAACGAGGGCAGAACCTTGACGCTCTTCAGTACATATTGAATAAAGCCGTCAAAAAAATTGATAGCGATCACAAAATGGTTTTGATTGATTCAGGGGAATACAGAAAGAGAAGAGAAGAATTTCTGCTTGGTCTGGCGGAAAAAATAAAGATGAAAGTTAAAAAAACAAAGAAACCCGTCTCGCTCTCCAACATGAATGCCCATGATCGCCGGATCATCCATCTGGTGATGCAGGAAGATGAATCACTGGTAACTCAAAGCCGCGGTGAAGGTAAGTTCAGGAAGATTGTCATTCTTCCCGCAAAAACAGGACACAAACGTATCAAAGAGAAAAAACGGGATTAGTTGTGAGACTCAAATTTCAAAAACAAAGTGCATTGAAATTTGCAAGTCGAACAATCCCGCACAGCGGAGGGTACTATAGTACCCGTGATTGCCTGATCATTTCAAATATCGTAATTAAAAGGGGAAGTGCCCGACTGTGCTTCGCCAGGATACCATAGCCGCCGCCGCGACCGCTTTCGGCATGTCCGGAATCGGTATAATTAGAATCAGTGGTCCAGAATCTCTCTCCATCGCCCGCCGCATCTTTAAACCAGCAAATGGAAAATGTGCATGGAAAAGCCACCATCTCTATCACGGTGATATTGTGTCCGCCGACGGCAAAACCGTTTTTGATGAAGTTCTGATATCCTTCATGCGCAAACCCCGTTCCTTCACGGGGGAAGATGTCGTTGAAATCAACTGTCACGGCAATCCGCTCATCATTGAAACTATCCTGACGCAGCTGCAGGAATCGGGTTGTCGGCTGGCACGTCCCGGTGAATTTTCCGAGCGCGCCTTTTTGAATAACCGCCTTGATTTATCCCAGGCGGAAGCTCTGGCCGCGATGATTTATGCCAAGTCGGCAAAGGCTTACGCCATGGGACTGGCCCAGTTAAAAGGGGCTCTCAGTAAAGAAATAGATAAACTGCGCCTGCTTTTGATAGACACGTTGGCTTTACTGGAAACATCCATTGATTTTACCGAAGACACGTCCGAAGAAAAAATTCCGGAAATACTGCCGCAAATTAATCAGATGCTGGAACGGATGCAATCACTTCTGTCGTCATACAGCTCGGCAAGAGTCTATACTGAAGGTGTCAATGTTATCATTACCGGCAAGCCCAATGTCGGAAAATCAAGCCTGCTTAATTCACTGACCGGCAGGAAGAAGGCGATTGTCACTGAAATTCCGGGGACAACCCGTGACCTGATTTCAGACACAATTAATCTTGTCGGTATTCCCGTGCACTTGATTGATACCGCCGGAATTAGAGAACCGCAAAACATTATAGAGAAGGAGGGGATTTCCCTTGTCTGGGAAAGCCTGGTGGATGCTGATTTTGTGATTGTCATGCTGGATGTCAGCGAACCTTTAACGGATGAAGATAAAATCATTCTGGAGAAGAATAAATCCAAGGAAATTATTGTCGCAGTCAATAAGATTGATTTGCCGCGTGCTTGGGAAACAAACGCCATTGAAAGACTGCTGCCACAGGGAAGGGATGTTTTGGAAATATCAGCAAAAACAGGCGCGGGTCTGGAGGAACTGAAAAAGAAAATAGTGAATTTATCCACCGGCAGTGAAACTGAAAATACCGGCGGCGCAATGATTATCAACCTGCGCCACAAACTGGCGCTGGAAAAATCCTGTAAAAATATACAGAAGGCGAAAGAAGACACCCTCGCAGGAGTGTCGGCGGAATTTGTAGCCTTTGATTTGCGCGAGGCACTGGATCGCCTGGACGAAATAACCGGCAGGAAAATCAGCGATGAAATATTGGACAAGATTTTCTCCAGCTTCTGTATCGGTAAGTGATACCATTTAATTCTTTCACGGAAGATGCGGATGGCACATTCGGCCAATAGATTTTTGCAGCGGAAGGGTGGTATGAGAAAAGAAAATGAAAGAAAAGAACGAAACAATAGAATCGGCATCGGCATAATATTAATACTTATTTTTATTTTTACAGGTGTAACGAATATGAGCGCGGTTGGTTTTTTAGGATTTGGCGATACGGCAAACTGGTAGCAATAGGTTTAATATCTTTTTTAAAATTTAACCCTCCAGTTTTTATTGGAAACTGGAGGGTTTTTTATTCACAAGATAATCTATTTGCGTTGTTTCTTAAGAATAATTTATATTTTATAGCCAAAAAATAAATTAAAAACCGACACATCTAGCCTTGACAGAGGTCATATTTATGCTTATTCTAAGCCACAGGTATGAACCCTAACGCAAGATGCGGGGTATTATTTTCATTCTTATGCAGGATAATTCAACTTGTAAGTTTCATTACCCTCCGCTGTGCGGGATTGTTCGGCTTACAAATTTCAATGCACTTCGTTTTTGAAATTTGAGTCTCACAACCAAAATTTAAACAAGGTGGCTAAATGAAATCAATAAATACAACAATGGTGGAAAATGCCGTTAAAATAGCACATGATATCAAAGCCAATGCCCTGCTTTTGTGTATTGATATAATTGATGAGGTAATCAATATATTGGATGAGACAAAAAAAGATTTAAGTTTGATTTTTGTTTTCAGAGAAGATGAAATTATATCCAATGATATGAAAAGAAACGCGCAAATATTATATATTCCTAATGTAAATTTAACCCGTATCGGAAAAATAAAATTAGCCGTTGCCAAGGGAATAGTGCTGGGGGTTTTAAAAAGAGGAGATAAAATTGTGTGCCTAAGCGGAGTGCCCAAGTTAGGTTATGCCGACAGTATTTTTGTTATTGATGTGGGCAAAGAATTTGAGATTTTGACATCCGATTACATTAGTGATGTCATTGAAAATGTCCAGCCGGAAGTCTTTAACGCCGTTTTGAACATTGCCTGTGAACTGGCCGCTCAGGGCAGGGAAAGCAGGAAGGTAGGAACAATATTCGTTATTGGCGATGACGAAAAAGTGATGCAGCTTTCCCGGCAAATGATTATCAATCCGTTTTCGGGATATTCGGAAGATAAACTGAATATTTTAAACCCGGAACTGGAAGAAACAATCAAAGAACTGTCAGCGATTGACGGGGCTTTTGTTATCAAGGGAAACGGGGTGCTGGTAACCGCCGGAAGACATCTCAATGCGGCATTGGGCAGTAAGGATTTTCCTCCCGGTCTGGGAAGCCGTCATATTGCCGCAGCAGGTATCACCAGCGTTACGAAGGCTGTTGCCATAGTGATTTCCGAATCCTCTGGTAATGTGACCATTTTTAAGAACGGCAAACTTTTTGTGACAATTGAAAAACCCGTGGAATAGTGAGATAAGCTGAAGACGAATGAAATGAAGTCTGAAGCGTAAATCGAACTATCCCCGAAGCGCAGCGGAGCGGGATAGTGACGTCAGCCGAATTACCCTAGAAGCGAAGCGCACTGGAACTTGATGGTGGAATTATCCCCGAAGCGCAGCGGAGGGGGATAATGAGACTCCAATTCCAAAGCGAAGCAATGAACTTCAGGTTTCAGAAATAAAATGCACTGAAATCTGCAAGTCGTAAAGAGGCTTAAACTTTAAAAGCAAAGCGCATTGAATTTTTTAGCTGAATTATCGAATACCGATGAATCGGAATTAGAGATTATCCCGCAAAGTAGGAATAAAAGGAAATAAAATATGCGTTTTGATAAATTTACCTTAAAAGTTCAGGAAGCTCTTCAGGAAGCGCAATCGCTGGCCGGTTCCCTGGGGCATCAATCCATTGAACCGGAGCATCTGCTTGTTTGTTTTTTAAGGCAGGAGGAGGGCATTGCGAGCGCCATTCTCAATAAACTGAATGCTTCACCTCAAAAGATTGAAAGGGAACTGGATAATTACCTAAAAAAACAACCGAGTGTCGGCGGTGCCGGTGCGGGACAAGTTTATCTTGGAGGAAGGCTTAATAAAATATTCGACAAGGCACTGACGGAAGCGGCTCAACTTAAGGATGAATATGTCAGCGCCGAACACGTGCTTGTTGCCATTGCTGAAGAAAAAGAAGGTCAGGCCGGGAAAATCCTGCGACAAGCCGGTGTGACCAAAGATAATGTTTTCAAGGTTCTGGTGGATATTCGAGGCAATCAGCGTGTGACCGACCCGAATCCGGAAGGCAAGTATCAGGCTCTGGAACGCTATGCCCGAGACTTCAACGAACTGGCGAAAAAGGGTTTATTTGATCCTGTTATAGGCCGCGATGAAGAAATACGCCGAATAATGCAGGTGCTTTCCAGGCGTACAAAAAATAATCCGGTGCTTATCGGTGAACCGGGTGTGGGTAAGACAGCCATTGTAGAGGGACTGGCGCAGCGCATTGTCAACGGTGACGTGCCGGAAAATCTAAAAAACAAGCGTGTCATCGGGCTGGATATAGGCGCACTTGTCGCCGGTTCAAAATACCGCGGTGAATTTGAGGAACGCCTGAAAGCCGTGTTGAAGGAAGTAATCAGCGCCGAGGGTGAAATAATTCTTTTTATTGATGAAATTCATACTGTGGTTGGTGCTGGCGCGGCGGAGGGATCTGTGGATGCATCGAATATGCTTAAGCCTGCTCTGGCCCGCGGCGAGTTGCGTTGTGTGGGGGCAACAACTCTAAATGAGTATCGTAAGCATATTGAAAAAGACGCCGCTCTGGAACGCCGTTTTCAGCCTGTTTTAGTCAAGGAACCGACGGTGGAGGACACAATTGCTATCCTGCGCGGTTTAAAGGAGCGTTATTCGGTTCATCATCGAGTAGGAATCAAAGATTCAGCAATAATCGCTGCCGCGACACTTTCCCATCGTTATATAACGGATCGCTTTCTGCCGGATAAGGCTGTTGATCTGATTGATGAAGCGGCTTCGCGTTTGAAAATAGAACTGGACAGTAAGCCTTCGGAAATAGATGCGATTGACAGAAAAATAATTCAGCTGGAAATTGAAAAGCAGTCGCTGAAGAAAGAAACTGACAAAACTGCTAAGGAACGCCGCGACAAGATTGAAAAAGAGCTAGCGGAACTTAAGTCTCAAGTCGCACAGATGAAGACGCGCTGGTCAAACGAAAAGGATATAATCAATAGAATTCAAGATGCTAAAAAGCAGATAGAGATTCTGAAAATTGAAGAAGCCAATGCCCAACGTGAAGGCAATCTCGAAAAAGCGGCGGAAATTCGTTACGGTAAGCTGGTTGCTTTGGATAAGGAGCTTCAGAAGGAACAGAACAAACTTGAAGATATTCAGAAGAAAGATCAGATGCTCAAAGAAGAGGTGGACGCGGAAGACGTAGCAGAAGTGGTTTCCAACTGGACGGGAATACCGCTGTCCAGAATGATGGAAAGCGACGTTCAGAAGCTGATACACATGGAAGAACGCCTGAAGAGGCGGATTGTCGGTCAGGAGGAAGGTATTGGTGTTGTCTCTTCCGCTCTGCGCCGTGCACGCTCCGGTCTGCAGGATCCGAATCGCCCCATAGGGTCTTTTATTTTTCTGGGTCCGACAGGTGTGGGTAAAACTGAACTGGCGCGCGCGCTGGCGGAATTTATGTTCGATAATGAACAGGCCATGATCAGAATTGATATGTCGGAATACATGGAAAAACACGCGGTGGCCCGTCTGATTGGTGCTCCTCCCGGTTATGTAGGCTACGACGAGGGCGGCCATCTTACCGAAGCGGTGCGGCGCAAGCCATACAGTGTTTTGCTTTTCGATGAAATCGAAAAAGCTCATCCCGACGTATTCAATATTTTACTGCAGATACTGGATGACGGCCGTTTGACAGATGGACACGGAAGAACTGTTGATTTTAAAAATACTATTGTAATTATGACATCCAATGTAGGCAACCAGTGGATTCAGGACTCGTCACTTTCTGATGAGGAAAAGAAAAACCGTTCGCTGGAAGCACTTCGGGCAACGTTCAAGCCTGAATTTTTGAACAGAATAGATGATACAATTATGTTCTCTGCGCTGAAGCTGGAGGATATACTCAAGATTGTTGACATTCAGTTGGAACTGATTGACAAGCGGCTTAAAGAGCGCAAGATGAGCATCGAATTGACAGAAAAAGCGAAAAGCTATATAGCTGAACAAGGTTACAGCCCGGTTTACGGCGCACGGCCGCTTAAGCGTTCGCTGCAGAAACTTATTCTTGATCCGCTCGCTATGGAAATTCTGGCGGGTAAATTTGCCGAAGGAGATAGAATTCTAATTGACTTGTCCCAAAAAGGTGAAATAGTTTTGACTAAAAAATCTTAAATATTCTTCACATGAGGGGAGGGAGATATCAATGGAAGAAAAGAAAAAAGATTCGGGATTTGTTATAAAAGACAAACGTCATTCTGGAGAATCTGCTGAAGACAAGCCACCTGAGGAAACTAAAGAAACGGCAAGTGAAGAAAAACAGGAAAAATCCAGACAAATTTCTGATGATGAAAGCAATTATCCTCCTGTAAACTTCACGAATTTTGTTTTATCGCTGAGCACTTCCGCTCTTTTTCACTTTGGGGATTTTGCAGAAGAAGAAGGCGAAACACCTCATAAAAATTTGCCGGCGGCAAAACAGACGATTGATATTCTGGATATGCTCAATGAAAAAACCAAGGGAAACCTTAATGAAAATGAAAGTAAATTAATCCAGGGAGTTCTCTACGAGCTGAAAATGCGTTACGTAAAAGAAAAGGGTTAGAATGCACTGGATTGCACCGGCAAAAATCAATCTTTTTCTTAAGGTTTTACGAAAACGCACCGATGGGTACCACGATATTTTTTCCTTGTTACAGAAAATCACGCTTTATGACGAACTGATTTTTTCCCCTCGTCCTGAGAGAGTAGTTCTTAATTGTCCGGGAACTGATTTACCGGCAAACGATAGTAATTTAGTAGTGCGCGCCGCCAAGGCCATTTTTGCTCATTGCAAATATCCCTATGGAATAGAAATTACTCTTGTCAAAAAAATACCTGTGGCTGCCGGTCTTGGTGGAGGAAGTTCCGATGCGGCGGCAACATTGATGGCTTTAAATAAAATTTGCTCTTTTAAATTAAGAAAAAATGAACTTATCAGAATTGGAGCAAAAATAGGGACGGATGTCCCCTTTTTTATTTTTGGAAATGCGGCCTTAGCTTCAGGAATAGGCGATAAACTCAAGCACTTACGAAATTTGCCACAACTGGACATCCTCTTGATTAAGCCTAACATTGAGCTTTCGACAAAAAGGGTATACGAAAACCTCAATTTAAGATTGACAATGGGGAAAAATAATTATAGCATTCCACAATTTTTGACACTGGGCGACATAGTTCGGGGATTACATAACAATTTGGAATCTGTTTCGCTGAAAATTTATCCTGAATTGACTGATTTAAAAAAAATGTTGCTCAGGAGCGGTGCGCTTGGCGCATTGATGTCGGGTAGCGGCCCTACGGTTTTTGGCATATTTAAAAACGGAAAAGAGGCAAAAAAAGCACTGGAAGTTATAGAGAAAGAGGTTTCCGGTCAAACTTTGGTCTTTCTTGCCAAGTCTTTGTGATTATTACATTTTCCTTTAAAAACTGAGAGCAATATCCTTCATTGAATAATTTTAGTGGGGCGTCGTCAAGCGGTAAGACACAGGATTTTGGTTCCTGCATTCGGAGGTTCGAATCCTCCCGCCCCAGCCAGTAAAGACTTTAGGAGAATTATTTACATGTTAGAAAGAATCAGGGTCTTTTCCGGTAATGCCAATAAAGAGCTGGCTGAAAAAATTTGTAATGTATTAGGCGTTTCTCTTGGAAAAGCTAATGTAACAACTTTTAGTGACGGTGAAACTCGCGTAGAAATAGATGAAAATGTCAGAGGCATGGATGTTTTTATTATCCAATCGACTTGTCCCCCTGTAAATGTCACATTGATGGAATTGCTTATTATGATTGATGCGATGAAGAGGGCTTCTGTGGATAGGATTACGGCGGTTATCCCTTATTACGGATATGCCAGACAGGACAGGAAAGTAGCTTCCCGCGCACCTATCTCTGCTAAATTGGTAGCGGATTTAATCACCACAGCGGGTGCCAACCGGGTTTTGTCTATGGATTTGCATGCCGGTCAGATTCAGGGGTTTTTCAATATCCCTGTGGATAATCTTTTTGCCAGACAGGTATTGCTGGATTACGCGAAAAAAAATTACAAGGACAACACTGTTATTGTTTCACCGGATACCGGTGGTGTGGAGCGGGCAAGGTCCTTTGGTAAAAGGCTGGGAGCATCGCTGGCAATTATTGATAAGAGGAGAGAGGGACCCAATGAAGCCGAGGTGATGAATATTATCGGTAATGTGAAAGGGAAAAGAGTAATTATACTTGATGATATGATAGATACAGCGGGGACTGTGGCGAAGGCTGCCGGTGCCATGAAGGCGGAGGGTGCCGTAGAAGTTTCCGTTTGTTGTACTCATCCTGTTTTATCAGGGCCGGCAATTGATCATATTGAAAAATCAGAGATTAAGGAAGTTATCGTAACAGATACTATACCTTTAAGTAACCATGCCAAAAAATGTAAGAAAATAAAAGTATTATCAGTGTCCGGAATCTTGGGCGAGGCTGTGCGCCGTATTTATTACAATGATTCCGTAAGTTCATTATTTGTATAGGAATCTATATTAGGAGGAACAAATGGAGGTAACAGATTTAGCGGCTCAAATCCGTAAAGAACATAAGAAAGGACCATCCCGCCGTTTAAGAGAAAAGGGATTTGTCCCGGCGGTTTTTTACGGCCGTTCTGCCGAAAATATTCTGCTGTCCGTAAAGAACGATGAACTGATCAAATTACACAAAGACAAAAAAGATCACGCTTTTATTAAGCTGATTATTGATGATGGTGGCAGTAAAAAAATAGAGAAACTCTCGCTAATTAAAGAGTTACAGGTGCAGCCGCTGACTGGAAAGTTTTACCATGCCGACTTTTATGAAGTGGATATAAAGCGCAAGATAACATTTGATGTTTCTCTGCGATTTGTCGGTAAGCCCGTTGGTGTGGAAAAAGGCGGTGAATTGCAGCATTTGAAACGGGAAGTGAAAATTTCCTGTCTGCCTTTGAATCTTCCCGATCACATTGACGTAGATGTGGCCAATCTGGATATTGGTGATTCTATAAAAATCAGGGATCTGAAATTTCCTGAAGGAGTAACAATTTTAGACAGGCTTGATACATCGGTTGCCTCGGTTGCGGTGATTAAGATTGCCAAAGTCGAGGAACCTGTGAAAGAGGAAGCTGTTGCTGCAGAAGGTGCTGAGGCGGCTGAAGGCGAAGCTCCGGCAGCAACTACGGCAGCACCTGCTGAAAAAGAAAAGGAAAAAGATAAAGATAAGGGTAAAGAAAAAGGAAAATAATTCTTTTGTAAAATACTATTGTAATTGGATGATAGCAAGTGCTTCTCTCGAATTTTAAAAAGATGTTTCTGAGGCGCATTGACGAGAGGGAGCAGGTAATGTATCTGATTATTGGACTGGGAAATCCGGGTAAGCGCTATAGATTCACAAGACATAATATCGGATTTATGGTTTTGGAAAAAATCGCCGCCCGATGGGAAATTGATTTCAAACATAAAAGTTTCGATGCTCTTTGGAATAGAGGTAAAATAGACAGCATCAATGTCCTGCTGGCGATGCCTCAAACATATATGAATCTGAGCGGCAGGTCAGTGAAAAAATTACTTGCCTATTTTAAAGCGGATATAAGTAATTTAATAGTAATTCACGATGATCTGGACTTGCCTTTCGGCACGTTTCGCCTTAAAGACGGCGGAGGAGATGCCGGTCACAAAGGGTTGAAATCCATTATTGAAAGCATCGGTTCCGCGGATTTCATGAGAGTAAGAATGGGTATTGGAAAACCTCCTGATAAGGCAAGCGTTGAAGATTATGTCTTGAGGCAATTTAACTCTGAAGAATCAGCTTTGCTCCAGCCGATTATTCAACTGGCAACAGAAGCGGTTACCAAAATTGTTGCATCAGGTATGCAGAAAGCTATGGCTAAATACCATACAAAAAATATAAGTAATTTAAAAAGGAGGAATAATTAATGTTAAAAAAAATAAGGAGTATTTATACATTTTTACTGAGCGCTTTGATGTTCCTGCTCATGGTCGGCTCCGCGTTCGCCGGTGAAGCAGATATTAATCTTCCCGATGTTTTATCTGTTGCATTTTTGGGAGGACAACTGACAGGCGCGTGGATTTTAAACATAGGACTCGTTATCTGTGTCATAGGGATGATCTTCGGCATCATTCAGTATGTGCAAACGAAAAATCTGCCAGCACACAAAGCCATGCTGGATGTCTCCGGGACAATATGGGAAACCTGCAAGACCTATTTGTTCCAGCAGGGTAAATTCCTTATCGCGTTGTGGATTCTTATCGCCATTTGCATCGTTTATTATTTTGGCGTGCTTCAGGAGAAAGTGGTATCGGAAATTATAATTATTCTTATATGTTCGATTTTAGGTATTCTGGGCTCTTATTCTGTCGCCTGGTTTGGTATCCGTATCAATACGGTGGCCAATTCCCGAGCAGCTTTTGCCTCGATGAGCGGCAATCCCTTGAACATCGTCAACATTTGTCTGCGTTCCGGTATGAGCGTTGGATTGCTTTTGGTCAGCATCGAACTTTTTTTCATGATTATTATTCTGGCTTACATTCCGAAAGAAATAGCCGGTCCCTGTTTCATCGGTTTTGCCATCGGTGAATCTCTGGGTGCTTCCGCTCTGCGTATCTGCGGTGGTATTTTTACCAAGATTGCCGATATCGGATCCGACTTGATGAAAATCGTCTTCCATCTTCCCGAAGATGATCCCAAAAACCCCGGTGTTATCGCTGATTGTACCGGTGATAATGCCGGTGACAGTGTTGGTCCCACCGCTGACGGTTTTGAAACCTATGGTGTTACCGGTGTCGCCTTAATTGCCTTTTTGGCTCTGGCTTTGGCGAGCACTCCCGAAATGGGCGGCAAGTTAATAGTCTGGATTTTTGCCATGAGAATTCTCATGATCCTGACATCTCTCGCATCATACTTTGTCAATGACGTTATCAGTAAAGCGGCTTTTGCCGGCAAGAAAGAATTTAACTTTGAACATCCTCTAACCAATCTGGTTTGGATTACATCTATAGTATCCATCGCCATTACTTTTGTCGCCAGTTATTATCTGCTTGGCGATCTCTCTGGCGACTATCAAAGTCTCTGGTGGGCTCTGGCTGTTATCATCAGTTGCGGAACCATCGCCGGCGCGTTGATTCCGGAATTCACCAAAATTTTCACGAGCACTTCTTCCCGTCATTGCGAGGAAGTTGTCAACGCTTCCAAGCAGGGCGGTGCTTCTCTGAACATCCTTTCCGGTTTTGTTGCCGGTAATTTTTCAGCTTTTTGGGAAGGCATGGTCATCATGTTCCTGATGTTTATCGCTTACCAGGTATCCCAAAATCCGTCTATTATAGCGATTATGCCTCCGGCCTTTACGTTTGCCGCGCCTGTGTTTGCATTTGGTCTGGTCGCCTTCGGTTTCCTGGGAATGGGCCCTGTGACCATCGCTGTGGACAGTTTTGGACCGGTTTCGGACAATGCACAATCCATTTATGAACTTTCCATGATTGAATCACGCGCCGACGTCAAAGATGTTGTGAAAAAGGAATACGGCATTGCGCCAGATTTTGAATTGGCCAAACACTATCTAGAGTCCGCAGATGGCGCAGGCAATACCTTTAAAGCGACAGCCAAACCCGTTTTGATCGGAACAGCAGTGGTTGGAGCAACCACAATGGTATTCGGCATCATCATCCTGCTAGAAGGGCTTTTCGGGAATGTTATTGCAAAGCTTTCTCTGGTTCAACCGGAAATCATCCTCGGCCTGATTACAGGCGGTTGTGTCATTTACTGGTTCACTGGCGCAGCCACGCAGGCTGTAACAACCGGTTCTTATCAGGCAGTTGTGTACATCAAACAGAATATCAACCTTGACAAACAGGAAGCTTCCATTGAAGACAGCAAGGAAGTCGTCAAGATTTGCACCCAGTACGCCCAGAAGGGAATGATTAACATCTTCATCGTGATCTTCTTCATGTGTTTGGCGTTTTCCTTCTTTAACCCCTACTTCTTTATCGGTTATCTGATCGGTATCGCCTTTTTCGGTCTGTTCCAGGCTATCTTCATGGCCAATGCCGGCGGATGCTGGGACAACGCTAAGAAAATTGTGGAAGTTGATTTAAAGATGAAAAACACACCGCTTCATGAAGCCACCGTCGTGGGTGACACCGTCGGCGATCCCTTCAAAGATACATCTTCTGTTTCTTTGAACCCTGTCATCAAATTCACGACTCTGTTCGGATTGTTGGCAACGGAAATTGCCGTTACCATGAAAGATGTCAACTTAAAGTTAGGTATATCAGTTGTTTGCTTTGTAATCGCGTTGATCTTTGTTTACCGTTCATTTTACAATATGCGAATTTCAGAAGAAAAACTTGGCGAATAAGCAATCCAATATTTGAAATAAAAAAGCGCTCCTTCAAAGGAGCGCTTTTTTATTTATCTTTCTTTTTAGTTGAGCAACTGGTGTTTACTATTTATTAAGTTGTTTTATTACTTCGTCAGTTATATCAGTCCCCCCGGCAATTATGCTTTGTTTATCTAATACGATTTCAAACCCCATTTTTTTAGCAGTCGCTTCAGTTGCCTTGATTATGTCATTACGAATCTCCTGCATTATTTTATTCTGCGATTCAATTATCTCAGTTCGTTTAGGCTCCAATTCTTTTTCAAACTTTTCAACAAGTCGTCTAAGATCTCCATCGGACATGTTATCACTTTTTGCTTTTTCATACTGTTTTTGTTTTTTTGCCACTTCTTCTTTAAGAATCTGGTCTTTCTTTTGAAACTGTTCCTCCGCTTTTTTTGTTTTTTCATAATTGGACATAACTTTTTGACCGTCAATATAAGCAATTGTAGCTGCATTGGCAGAATAGGTCAAAATTACCGTTACAAAAAAAATAATTAGCATTACTATTTCCTTTTTCATTTTTTTCCCCCTTTTTTATTTATTTTTTGCTATTTTTTCTACTTTACAAATATTATTTAACTATGAACATTTTCCTGAACGTAATTTCGGTTTCCAAATAAGTATTATTCGAGGCCTTAAGTCTTTTATTATTACAGTTCAACGTTTTTATAAAGATTATTTGCTTATTAAATTGAATTGATTATTCTTTAAACTATTCGGGATTTAATATTGCTTTTCGGTTAAATTGTAGATGTTCTGGTGCGTGCAAACTTCATAATATTTTTTTGATACTTTTCCGGATATATCAAATGCACTGGGGATAACTCTATGAATTGCCGCTTCCCGAATGGCAATGCGCTGGTAATTGCCATTCATCAGAGGGACTTTGCCTGTATATAATTTTACGTTTTCATCATTTTCTGAAGGATATGTAAATGTTTGCAGATTTATTTCCTTCGTAAGCTTGTTAAATCCTTCTTCGTTAAGCTCGATCCCATTAACATTATAACGATAAGTAGTGTCGTCTATTGCGGGGTCAATAACTTCTTCCGATTCATTTTCGAAAACAAATAAATTAAATATGTCATTTTGACTTTTAAATACTTTACGAAGCATTTTATCGCAACTGGACATGCGGTCTGCCTGATTAATGGCTTGGGAAATCATTATCTTGTAATTACCGTCGAATAAAAACGTTGGCGGGCCCTGAAAGTAGCATATTCCTATCCCTAATTCCAGTATGGGAAAATTATTTTCTTTATTTTTTTCGTTATATCTGCCTACAATCTGCAGTATTCTTATTGCCAATCCACATGCCCTAGCCACGCTGTAATTCATTTGTTTCTCATCTTCATTTTCAAATATTGACAAGATAATCGCATCTCCTTCAATGAATACTTTAGATGCCCCGTATTCAGAAAGAACAGCCGAAATGGGATCAAAGAAATTAAGACTGAAATATGATGCCGGGTTAAGCCCTCTGCTTCTCATCGTGTTGTTTATTATAATGGAACCGCGTATATCAGCCTTAATGATAACATGACTGGCAATAGGTTTTTCTTCTTTGACCTTTTCATCTGAAAGCAGAAACTCAAAGAGAGAATGGTTTTCCCTTGACAGTGAAACAATTTTTTCATCTGTAGTGATATTGATGGAATCCATTGCCTCTTTGATTATATGAAAATTATAAAGATCACGATGATATCTGGAAAATTGTCTGAGAAACATGATTAAATACCGTTTTTTTTCTTTAGAGGAACAATGATTAATTTGTTTTACGGTTTGCAAGAGAGGTTCAAGAGAGAATTCATAACTGTAAAGAGAGGCAAAGCGTTTTTGTTGAGTTCGGAAAGATATTCTTGTCCAGAGATTAATTAAGAATTCCCTCAGCTGTCTGGGTGACATGGGCGGACAGTACTTTTCATATATTGGTTTCATTTCAAAGTCAGCGACAACTTGTCTCATCAGACCATAGCTTTTAAATTTTTGGTAAAAAAAGTTGAGAAGTTTTTGCTGAGTTTCTATTTTCTCTTTGAACTTTTCCAGACTAACTCCGGTTTCTTTTGCTTTTTCATATTGTTCCTGTGATTCAATATAGTTTAGCATCCGATCAATATTATCCGGTTCCATGAGTAACGTATCGAAGAAAGCATTGTTTCCGGTATCAAAATGATTGTCAGCTTCCGGGAACTTTTTATTACTTGTGTCTACATTATCACTGCTGTAATTTTTGCTCTTAAGGTCAAGTTGGCCAAGAAGTTTGTATAATATAGACTTGACACTTAAGTAGTTGTCAACGTCTTCAGTCCTCTGTCCCAGAAGCACGTATTCTTCAGTGAGAAAAAAATCATCATTAGGATTATTGGCATTGAATAAGGGGTTTGTGAGATAAAAGTCGGGTAGAATATCACTGGATGGGAAATGAGTTTCTCTCAAGTCTCTTAATTTCCTGGTATTAACGTCAGCCAGCAATTCAAAAAGTTCTTTGTTGGCGTGACGGATGATTTGATTATGATGAAGTTTAACTCGTGATAATTTTTCTTTAATCAGAAAAATATCGTTCTGATCGAGCTTTGTAGACAATTGATGCATCCTGACAAGCGGCTCCATTTTTGCCACCAGATCCTTATACTGACATTTGATTTCCTCTGTGAATAATTTTACAAGAGCTATCTGTGCCAGAAAGTCTATTTGAACTTCGCGAGAAATTTTAGCTTTGTTGATACCGTCAAGAAGGATATCGTTACAAATGCGTTTTAAAGAATCCTTTTCAGCTTCGCATAATTCTCTTTTATATTCTTTAAAAAAAATTTCCGTTTGGCTGTGTTTAACCATTAAAAGAAAAGCTGTCTTTTTTAGAGTGCTGTAAAGTTGGGGGCTTATATAGACATCTATATGAATATTATCCACACCTAAGACGAGTCTGTTCAGGGAGCAAGAAAGTTGATAGGGTTTAATATCTAAATTTTTAATAGTTGGCGGTTTTTGTAAAAAATTAAAGATATTTAAACTTATCATAACGTCCTTTATTAAATTGATAAACGTCTATTTAAACGAAAATTCAGCGTACTACTATAATATGGCTAAAAGATACGTTTGATAAATTTTACAGTCAGGGGTATTAATCACCGGCAGTACCCACGACTTTTAATAAGCTCCAGAGCTTTACAGACTCCCAACTCGCATGCTTTCTTAACGTCTTTGCATCCCTGTGTATTATTTTCCAGCATAAAATAAGCCAGTCCCCGATTGTTATAGGCATTAGCGTTATTGGGTTCTAATTTGATAGCCTTATTAAATTCTTCAATGGCTTTTTTGTAGTTTCTAAGTTTATTATAATTAATTCCTCTTATATTGTATGCTTCAGAGAAATCCGGTTTGAGGCGAATAGCCTCGCCACAGTCATCAATAGCCTTTTTGTATTGACGAAGATTATTATAAATAGTTGCGCGGTTATAGTAAGCAAGAACAAGATCAGGCTGCATACGAATTGCCTTATTAAAATCTTCAAGAGCGAGTTTATTGTCTCCCATATTTTTATAAGCGACTCCCCTTTGGTTATAGGTGTCAGCGTAGTCAGGCTGTAATTTAACAGCCTTATTAAGATATTCAAGAGCTTTTTGCGGATCCGTATATTTTTTACCATCCCATAAAAGGTTTGCCTCATTGATTAAATCCTCCGCGTTTTCGGAACTCTTTGAACATGAACAAATCAACGTCAACATAAGAAAAAAGACAATAATGATATTTTTCATAAAACCCCCATTTATTAGAATTTAACACTCGTTTTTTTTATCATAAATATCAGAAAAATTTAATAAATATTTTAATTATTTTACCTTACATGCAGAAAAAATTCTGCAGGATTTATACGACATTGAGCTTGCGGAATTCCCCGGACAATATTTAAGCGGGCTGCATCATCTTTAATGGTCTGGTCCGCCAGATAAATCATCTCCCCGCGCTGCCAGTTGCCCTTGCCGTCATCCACAAGACGCAAAATAAGCGGCAGGCTGCGTTCGGTTTCATCGGGATAATCAGTTACCAGACCGATACTCCCGTCGCTCAGTTTCACGATGGAGCCGATAGGATAAATACCCATCATGTGAATAAAGCGCTTCAAAAGGATTTTGTCAAAACTTTTACCTGCCTCTTTCCACATTTCTTTTAGTACTTGATCAGGTGTAAAATATTTTGGCTTCCTGTAAACTCTCTCGTTAGTCATAGCTTCATAGACATCGGTGATGCGAATAATTTTCCCTATAAGACTCAGGTGGTTTACAAATGTTGTTCCGGGGTAACCGGTCATATCTATATTGAGATGGTGCTCAAACGGACCTAAAATAATTTTTGATCTTAATGACGGAGCGGAATTCAACATGAGAATCTTCCTAACACCACTGACCGGGTGTGTCTTTATCATATCCCATTCTCCATCGGTCAAGGCTTCACTCTTGAGGAGAACATCCTTGGGTACATCTACCTTTCCCAAATCGTGGAAAAGACCACAAATGGTCAGATGCTCAAGAGAAATATCCGATAAATCAATATGCTTTCCCAGACAGGTCGCCAAAAGAGCGACATTGATGGAATGGGCGTATGTGTAATCGCCATAATCCTTAAGGGTTGACAATCCGATCATCAGGTTGGGATCCGCCTTGACTATGTCCACAATGTTCTGGGCGAGACGTCTGGTCTTGCGTATTCCCACCATACCCTGGGAGACTTTATTAGCCACTTCTTTCACCGCTTCTATCGCCTGGAAATAATTTTTTCGAGCATTCTCATATCGCTGATCTTCTAAGCTTTCACTGTCAACGGTTGTATCATCATCCTGACGCGGAGATAGCTGTACCCACGAATAATCCTGTTCATTTAACTTCTGTTCCAGCCACTGACGGGGATTTTCATGTCTTATTGCATCATTGAACAAACGTGTAAACATAATGATGTTTTCCGGCGAAGCCTTGCTTGAGAATTTCAGAAAATTGATACTCCCGATGTCTCTCTTCGAAAAAAGTTCTAGCATATTGTAAACAATAACCGCCATATCCCTGCGGTATTTAAGTTTTTCTCCTCCGAGATGAAAACGGCTTCGGTGATGCTGGAGACTGACATCTCCACTGATGGTCAATTCCTTGAGCATATTCTGAAACATGCTCACACTGCTCTGAACAAGCTGATTGTTATCCTGGTACATGCGCACTGTATTTATCATGTGATACAGGGCTCTCAGAAAATCATGTCCTAATCTCTCAGGGGTTGATTCTCGCTCCGACATGATGATCATTCTCCTCTATTTTTTCTTGAAAAATTCTTTTCCAGCTTTGCGTGCGATCTTGCGCAGCCCGGGGTAAAAACTTCTACCCGCCTCTTCAATTACTTGCCTGGCTTCCGGTGTTTTCAAGGCAACCAGTGCCAGCGCAGCACCTTCACGATACGCCGATTTCTTGAAACCAGCCAACCACTTTTTGTGCAGCAGGGTTTCTCTAAGGAAGGGAACGGACCGTGACGAACCGCATTTCCCCAAAGTTTTGAAACATTCTATGATGTTTTCGGTTTGTTCGTCGCTTAACTTTCGTTTTTGCAGATATTGCATTAGAAAGTTTTCTGCTGTTTCGTTTCTGGATTGTCCCATTTGTGTTAAAATCATTTTGTGCACCGAAGCATCCGGATCATTAATAAGATCAAATATTGCCGAAATCTGATTACCATATGATAATCCGATCGTTTTGACTGTCATACGCCGAACTGAGGCAGACGAATGTCTGGCAAGTTTCATCAAATATTTGAAAGATGAATCTCCCTTAAGTTTGGACAGAATAGAAACAAGTTTCTCGACTATTTTTTCATCCGAAGTATTGATCGACTGTTCCAGACAGCTTATGTCCTGACGGGCAAGGGAAATAATGACATCCTCTACCGTTTGCTCAAGCTGTGACGACTGTCCCAAGAGCAGGAAACGCAATAGGGTAGGGACGGAACCCGGAGTCAGATGCTGAAAAATCTGTTTGAGAGTTTCTGTCTGCTCCACATTCAAACTGCTCCAAATTTCCTCTAAAGGTTTCAAACATTTTGTATCGGAGGATATATCTTTGTAAAAAGACTCCATCAAATGTACTGTCCCGGGCGGGCTAAGCCGTTTACCGTCCAAAATTTTTTTTATCCCGTTGAGGATGATAAGAGCGCCTGTAAATTCATGACGATTAAACGAACCCGTAAATTCTTCCGATAAAACTTCCAGAATGACATTAAAGTCTTGCTCTTGCTGGGACTGTAGAATCATATCCAAGAGCATATTCAGATGTTCCGTGGCGGACGATTTTTCCTCACGAGAGATCATTTCCCGAAGTTCGGTTTCTTCCTCAGGTGTCAGTAGAAAAAAGTTCGAATCAATGGTGATGCCACCGATTGATTGTGCATCAATTACGGTGCTGTCAGACGGTTCTGATTTACTTTCAGCTTCGGCTCCGGTTTCACCCGAGGTGGTTATTGCCTCCAGGGCTGAAAGGCTATCAGCTTGATCTCCTTCTTGTCCTGAAAGAAAATCATCGGCTTTATATAGCACGTGATTAAAATGAGATTCCCAAAAAGCGGTTACAATGTCTCCTTCCGGCTCCGTTGTTAATACAGAATACCTGTGGATAATGGATAACACTTTCCGGATTTCTTCCATTTCTATTCCTTCAGTGAATTCCAGCCATCGTATACCGTCCCGGAAAAGTGTGAAAGGCAGCGTTCCTTCTTCGGATGGTCCCGTATGAACCTCCAAACCCTGACAAATTACGCGATCCTTTTCAATTTGAATTCTAATATCGCCGTATCGACCAATGTAAGATTCTAAAGTCTCGTGAAACTGCCTGATGGAATTAATACTGATACTGTGGCCTTCGGGATATAAAGATACGTTTTTACCAGCCAGTAAAAGATAGGCGAACAGTTTTTTGGTGTCGTCCGCTTGCTGAACTGGAATACCTTTTTCTTCTTCCTTGAAAGTACTATCCCCTGTTTTCATAATGGTATCGTTTTTTTTTTGATATAGCTTATTCTTCTTGTGGCTTAAAGTATAGAAAATACGGTCTTTTCTGTCAAGACAATCTTGACCACGGTTGCGGTGCTTTCCCAGTGAAGAATTCATGTATGTAATAAATAATTTTTCAACGCCAAAGTTACATTTTAAAGCCTTTCTATAGTTTAATCGCTTTCTGTCATCAGAGCCGTTAAAAATCTTGTAAAAAATAATTGACATACAAGAGGAACTTACCTATTTTCCAATATGCAGGGCATTTTCTAATCAAGCTGTTCGAGTCCGGCATATTTAGCAATGATTTTTGCTATTATTGGGCACCTGATGATCATGTGTTGGTAAAATTATAGTTAATTAAAAATTGGGATGAGGAGTGTTATAATATCTTTATGGATAAGAAAATATTTATTTCGGTTATCGGTGAAAGCCACGCTTCCCCGGAAATAGCCAAACTGGCAGAAGAGGTCGGTGTGGAAATCGCCAAAGCAGGAGCTGTCCTCATTTGCGGTGGATTGAAGGGAGTAATGGAACATGCGGCGAAAGGAGTTAAGAGCCGGAACGGAACGACAATCGGTATTTTACCCGGAAGCAGGCGTGAAGAAGCGAATCCCTATATTGATTACCCGATTGTGACTGGAATAGGCTATGCTAGGAATAAATTGGTAGTCAAGACCGGTCATGCGGTCATTGCGCTGGGTGGAAATTACGGTACACTTTCGGAGGTAGCTTTTGCACTTGGTTACGAGATTCCTATTGTTGGACTAAACACTTGGCAGATTATCCATCATGATGGTCAAAAGGACACGAAAATTCACAGGGTAAAAACAGCTAAAGAAGCGGTTGAACTGGCAATGAAGCTAGCCAAGGAAGCCCGGCCGATCGAAATGAAACACGAATTCGAAACGTAATATTTACCCGGCGCCAATCGATATTATCACTTTTTCATCTTCTATGAAAACAAAAACAATATTATGGGGAAAATAATTTGTTGAAAAAATTTCTTGACTTCTTCTCAAAATTATATACACTGCCACCAAAAGCGGTGAGTTGCAGCGGTTGCTTGCTCCGCTTTATAAATGTGCTAAAGGCCGGTTTATGATAAGTCCGATGCTTTTAGCATGGGCTTTTTTTTTAAAATTATGGCGGCGAGTTGCAGCGGTTGCTTGCTCCGCCTTACAAATGTGCTAAAGGCCGGTTTATGATAAGTCCGATGCTCTTTAGCGCGGGCTTTTTTTTTGAAAAAGATTAAAACTGAATCATCCTGTATTCCCATTTTCAGAAAGTAATTTTTTATAAAGGAGCGTAGTTTGAGAGTAAAAGACAAACAATACAGAACCATATGGATGGATAAAACCATTATCCGTCTAATAAATCAGATGCTCCTTCCTCATAAATTTGAAATCGTTGATGTTAAAAAATTACAAGAATTAAAACTCGCCATAAATAACATGACAATACGGGGAGCCGGTGCGATAGGGGCGGCAGGCGCATTTGGAATAGCTCAGGCAGCGATGTTATCAAATGATAAGGATTTCTTTGACAACTTAACTGATGCCGCCACACAATTAAGAAAAACCAGGCCGACCGCGCAAAACCTTTTTACGGGCATAGATTTTGTCTTAAATGCCTTAAAAAAAGAATCGAAAGTCTCCCTCGCACGGGAAACTGCCGTCAGGCGGGCAAATCTTTATGCCGATATGGACGCATCGGCCTGCAAAAAGATTGGTGAGTTCGGTGCAGGCCTTATTAAGGACAATGCAAAAGTCTCGACTCATTGTAATGCCGGATGGCTTGCCTTTGTTGATTGGGGAAGTGCCCTTTCCCCTGTTTATTATGCGGTGAAAGAACAAAATAAAAATCTTTTCGTTTATGTAGATGAAACCCGACCGAGGTGTCAGGGGGCTAATCTTACCGCGTGGGAACTTGTAAACGAAAACATTCCTCATCTGATAATCGCTGATAACGTCACCGGCGCCCTCATGTATCAGAAAAAAATTGACATCGTTTTTGTGGGGGCGGACAGAATCGCCCGCAACGGTGACATTGCAAATAAAATAGGCACTTATTCCTCGGCAGTTGTGGCGCACGATAATAATATTCCTTTTTATGTGGCGGCGCCTGTATCAACAATAGATGCGAATTGCCCTTCGGGAGATAATATCCCGATAGAAGAAAGAGATGAGAATGAGATCCTGTATGTTCAAGGCAAGGATGACGCAGGTGCAATTTCACGGGTGAGAATTTCTCCGGAAGGCAGCCACGCCTTAAACATCGGATTTGATGTTACTCCGGCGAAATATATTACCGGTATAATAACTGAGATGGGAATTTATCCGGCAAGTTACGATGGTGTTACGCAGATTTTAAGCAAGGTTAAAAAGGTATAAAATAAATATTTTATCGTCAAGACACCTTTTAACAGTACGAATCTGTGTAAAATTTTATTAATATTTTAAATAGGAGAATAAAAATGGAAAAGAAAAAATTTTATTTCAGTTCAGAATCGGTTACGGAAGGACATCCGGATAAAGTATGTGATCAGATATCCGATGCCGTACTGGATGAGGTATTAAAACAGGATATGAGGGGGAGAGTTGCCTGCGAAACTTTTATTTCCATGGGGCTGGTTATCGTGGGAGGGGAAATTACGACCAAGGGCTTTGTGGATGTGGATCCGCTTGTCCGCGACGTGATAAAGAATATCGGTTATACCTCTCCCGAATACGGGTTTGACTATGAAACATGCGCCATATTGAACTCTATTCATCCGCAGTCACTAGACATTTCGCAAGGCGTGGATATTGGCGGAGCCGGAGACCAGGGGCTTATGATAGGTTACGCGTGCAACGAAACGCCGGAATTGATGCCGCTGCCGATAATGCTGGCGCATAACCTCGTTAAAAAATTGTCGGAAGTACGGAGGAAAAAAATCATTCCATACCTGGGACCCGATGGCAAATCACAGGTTTCAGTCGAATACAGAAACGGCAAACCGGCTTATGTTAGTTCGGTAATTATTGCGGCTCAACATACAAAGGAAGTACTGGATAAGACCGGCAAAAATATGAAGGAAGAAGCGAAACAGGAAATAATAGAAAAAGTAGTAAAACCGGTAATCGGCAAAAAATTCTTAGATAAGAATACTAAATATTTCGTGAATGCGACAGGCAAGTTTGTCATTGGAGGTCCCCAATCGGATACAGGCATGACCGGCAGGAAAATAATAGTGGATACGTACGGCGGTTGGGCGGCACACGGAGGAGGTGCGTTTTCCGGCAAAGACCCGACAAAAGTGGACAGGTCTGCGTCATATATGGCAAGATATATAGCGAAAAATATTGTCGCGGCCGGCCTGGCCGATGAGTGCACCATACAGCTGGCATACTGCATAGGTGTTGCCGATCCGGTTTCGGTTATGGTTAATACTAAGGGAACAGGAAAAGTGCCCGACAATAAGTTGGAAGGAGTTGTGCGCAAGGAATTTCCTCTTACGCCGAGGGGAATTATAGATCATCTCCGTTTGTTGAGGCCTATATACAGAAAAACAGCTGCCAACGGGCATTTCGGCAGGAAAGAGCCGGAATTTACATGGGAAAAAACTGATATGGCCAAGATTTTAAAAAAGGAGGTGGGGAAAATATAAATTGACACAAAAAAATAGCCGTAAAATTTTAACAATAGGAAACAATTTTTTATCAAGTGGGCGTTTTAACTCCCGATGTGTTTTCCATGATGGTGGCGATGAATTTGGCGTAAACGATGCGGAGTGAAAGTCGGTTGCATTCCATTGTCGTTGATATTGAGTCTGCAGTAACCGGCGGTTTACGCATGATGGAGCAGATAGTGGAGAAAATGGGAGCAAAGTACATAGCGTTTGATAAGATAAAGTCCGGCTCAGTAGCACGTGCGGTTAACTCAGTAATCAAATTACCGGAACAGGAATGGAGGGAATCACATGGCTAATGACAAAAGAATTGAAACCATACCGGGCAACAGCCCCGTCAGAGACATACCAGCGGATTATTATCCGACAGGGTGCGGTTTCTGGTTTAAAATTCCGGAAGGGAAAGATGCCGGGAAAAAGCTCTTTTACAGGGACAGCTCTCATGGGGAGGGAAAGCCGGAAAATACCATAGTTTTTGTTCATGGCAACCCTGAGTCATCATACATATACAGGAAAGTTATAAAAGAGATAATCACGGCTGCAAAAAAGCCTTTTAGAATAATCGCCATGGATCATGTTGGCTTTGGCCTTTCCGATCAGTCAACTTATCATTTGGAGTGTATGAACCATGCGGAGAATTTGCTTCAGCTGGTCAGGTATCTGGATCTGAAAAATGTTACTATGGTGGTACATGACTGGGGAGGACCGATCGGCGTGGGTGCATTCCTGAAAGAACCTGAGCGAGTATCGAATCTCGTTTTGACCAATACTACGATATTTCCGATGCCTGAAACCGGCATTACTTATAATACTTATCCCGTTAAATGGATTGGATGGTCAAAGGTGCCTCTTTTAATGCCCAGAATATTCTGGGGGCACTATTCCTCGTATGCCATATACCGGACGCCGGCGAATCCGTTCATGATAATATCCCAGATGATTATTTACATAGCAATGGCGGTATTCGGTATTTTTACGGGAGAAGAAAAAGTCGCTAAAAAGTTTTTCCGCGATCAATTCAATTCCAAATCTAACAGATTAAGTTCAAGACGTTTTGTCCGTCAATCAGGCAGGTGGGGTAAGGGCAACACTTTCCCCGAGCCCAGCCTGGGACAGCAGGATACAACTCCCTTTTACCGGTTCATGCAGGATAATATCAAGAAACTCTGGGGACCGGTTGGCCGGAATATCGGTGTGCGAGCCGTTTTGGGCAGATGGGATCCGCTCGGCAAGGATGAAGTAATAAAACAGTGGACGGATAATCTTCCGCAGTTACAGGGGCATGTTCAGGTATTTGAAAACGTGGGACACTTTATTGAAGAAGCTAAACCCAGGGAGATTGCCGAAGCTATTATAGATGTTGCTAAGTTAAAGTAGGTTTTCTGTCATTTTAATTTAAGAAAAAAAGGAGATAAATTCATGCATATAAAAGTAGGAATAATTGGCGGTTCGGGGCTTGATGACCCAAGACTCATGGAAAATGTAAAGGAAAAGACGGTTAAAACTCCATACGGTATGCCTTCATCAAAACTCACGACAGGAAATATAAACGGTGTTGATACCGTTATTATGGCCAGACACGGGAAAAAACATTCAATATATCCTACAGGAGTAAATTACAGGGCAAACATATATTCGCTTAAAAAAGAGAAGTGCACGCACATACTTGCCACCACAGCAGTGGGTTCGCTCAGAGAAAATATCAGGCCTGGCGATCTCGTATTTATAGACCAGTTTATTGATAACACAAAACAAAGAACTCTCACATTCCACGATAAGAAAGTGATTCATACGCCAATGAGTGAGCCGTTCTGCAAAAAATTAAGGGAGCGGCTTGCAGATTCGGCGCGGGAATTAAAACTGAGACATCATAAAAAAGGAACGGTTGTTACGATAGAAGGTCCTCGTTTTTCGACGAAGGCGGAATCCCACATGTTCAGGGGTTTTGGAGCCGATGTGATAAACATGTCTACGGTGCCGGAGGTGATACTTGCCCGGGAACTGGGAATCTGCTATCAGACAATAGCGATGTCCACCGATTATGATTGTTGGAAAGAAGAGGAGAAGCCCGTAACCTGGGATATGATAGTGCAGATAATGAACCAGAATGCAGAGAATGTGAAAAAGCTTCTCATGAAAACAATCACAAAGATTAATTATATCGACTGCGAATGCAGAGGATAGGAGGTAACTTATGCCGATAAAATCAAAAATAAGGACCATACCGGATTATCCCAAAAAGGGGATTATGTTCAGAGATATAACAACGCTTATCAAGGATCCCGTTGGTTTCAGGCTTGTCATAGACAGTCTCACACAGAGATATATAAAGGGAAATATAGTTTTCGACATAATAGTGGGCATAGAATCGAGAGGATTCATAATCGGAGGTGCGCTTGCTTACACGCTGGGAAAAGGTTTTGTGCCGATAAGAAAAAAGGGCAAGCTTCCTGCGGAAAAGGTTACCCAGGAATATATTCTTGAATACGGAACTGATATTATCGAGATACACAAAGATGCAATAGTAAAAGGCTCAAGAGTCCTTATTGTTGATGATCTTCTGGCAACAGGAGGAACTGCGCTTGCCGCTGCCGCTCTAATAGAAAAGCTGGGCGCTACGGTGGTTGAGCTATGCTTTATTGTTGATCTACCTGATGTAGGAGGAATAAAGAAACTTGTTTCCAAGGGCTATAAGGTTTTTACCCTTACTAAATTTAAAGGCGATTAACCGGATAATTTCAGATAGTTTGGCTAAAGGATATTGTTCTTATAAAGCAGGACATAACTATCTTGATTTATACCTGGCTTGACAGAGAGCGTCCCATCAAGTTTTGTCTCGTTATTATTAACATCTACTTATCCACAGCATTTTATTATTGCTGGAATTGTGGATTGTGAAATAATAAAATAAAATTTTAGAATTTGAAAAAGAACGACAGAGCAGAGAGAAAGCGGGAAAAAGCATTTATTTGTGAGAACAATATGATAGATATATTGCCTCAGGCGACAACAAAGTACTCTCTTGACTATTACGCAACTGACCCGATTTTTTCCACACCGGTTGCTGAGCTTAGAAATAAAGCTAAAAGTATTGTCGCCAGTCTGCGAGGAAGGACAATATGGATGGTTAACTCCACCGCCAGCGGCGGAGGTGTAGCCGAGATGTTGCCCAGCCTGATCGCCCTGATGAACAATCTTGGTATCAGATTCAGATGGGCGGTGATTCGATCGGACAGGCAGGAATTTTTCAGTTTTACCAAGCGTATTCACAATCTTATCCACGGTGATACCGCATCAGGCACAGAGTTGGGTGCGGAAGATGCCAGGTTATATGAAGCTGTTAATTTTGAAAACGTCGCTTCTTTTAAAAAAGAACTGAAACCGGAAGATATCTTAATTGTTCACGACCCGCAGCCATTACCTTTGGGTCAGATCCTGTCGCGAGAGATGGGAATTACAGCAGTGTGGCGGTGTCATATCGGATTGGATCGGCACATGGAGGCAACAAAAACAGCCTGGCGTTTTCTCAAACCGTATTTGGACGAATACCGTCATACGATTTTTTCAGCGCCGGAGTATATTCCTGATTATTGTGCAGACAGATCGACCATAATCTGTCCGGCAATCGACCCACTGTCGCACAAAAATCAGGAGCTTTCGGTCACCAAACTTACCGGCATTCTATGCAATAGCGGTCTTCAGACCCAGTATGAACCCATAGTCACGCCTAACTTTAAGCACCGTGTGGCAATGCTTACGGAGAACGGTTCATATGTCGTTCCCAATAGTCTGGGACTATTGTTCCGGCCTATTGTGCTGCAGGTTTCACGATGGGATCGTCTCAAAGGCTGGAACTCTCTTCTTGAAGGATTTGTTCGTCTTAAGAGCAGCGCTTTTGTGAGTAATAATGAAAACAAGATTCAACGTAAAAAGAAGCGGTTGGAGCTCGCGCGTCTTATTTTGGCCGGTCCGGATCCGGGTGCTGTTGCGGATGATCCGGAAGGCATGGATGTTCTCCGGCAGATACAACAGCGATACGCTGCCCTTGACCCAAAACTGCGAAACGATGTCGCGATTGTCTTTCTTCCCATGAAATCTCACAAAGAGAATTCCTTGATTGTCAATGCGATGCAGAGATGTGCCAGTATCATTGTGCAGAACTCTCTGCAGGAAGGGTTCGGTCTTACAGTAACCGAAGCGATGTGGAAACGCAAGGCGGTTCTTGGTACGACTGCGTGTGGAATAAGGCGACAGATACGTGACGGGATTGACGGGGTTCTTATCTCAGATCCGGAAAACCCGGCCGAAATTGCGGATAAACTGGGTTTACTTCTCAATAATTCCCTGCGCCGCTATAAAATGGGCCGCAACGGTCAGCGAAGAGTGTATGATTATTACCTGATCTTCCGTCAGATGTCGGGCTACATAAATCTTCTGGAAAAACTCATATAAAAAAAGTTTATTGTGAAGCTTACATGCTTATCTTCAGTTTTTCAGATTCGTCAAAATTGCAGATTAATGGAAAAGTTTTAATAAAGATGAGACTTGTATTATACGTTATTAGGAACACGAAAACAGATATTCGTGAAGTCATTCAAGGATGTGGAGAATCAAAATTTATTGATTTACATTTTTTGTTTAATTAATTTCTTTAATACTTCTTCTACAATTTTACGGATTTCGATCTCTCCTTTCTCTATGTCCTTGGTATTCCTTCTTACTTGAATTTGTAATACTAACACAATAATCAAAAGAAATAAAACAATCGCACTGACAACAAAATGTTCAAATTCTATCAATCCCATAGTATACTCCTTTTGTTATGTTATAATTGTGCTCTTTTTCAACCTTTATTGTTATAATATAGCATGAAATCATAAATAAGAAAAATGATAATTATATGAAGAATTGCTCTACGAAATAAATTCTCCACATGCTCTTTTTAAGAAAAGGAAGCTAAAAAAATCAAGGGAATAAAGTCCGCGTCTGTATTTAAAAGAAAATATATTTCAAAATGAAAATTCCCGCCAGAATATACATCACTATGGAAACTTCTTTTGCCTTGCCTGTTAAAGCTTTAATCAGCGGGTAAGACACTATGCCAAAAGCAATACCGTCCGCTATGCTAAAAGTGAGCGGTATGCCGATTATGGTCAGGTAAGCGGGTAATGATTCGGATAAATCAGAAAAATCCAATTTTACAATGTTTTTAATCATCAGGAAACCGACAAGGATAAGAGCGGGAGCGACTATGGGATAAATGATGTTATTTTCTCCCAGGGCATATCCGCCGCCTATCATTTTGACGAGAGGTGAGAAAAACAGGGCAAGCAAAAACAAAAGCCCTGTTATAATATTGGAAAAACCTGTCCTTCCTCCCTGCGTTACTCCGGCATTGCTTTCTATATAGCTTGATATTGTGGAAGTGCCAAGTATAGCACCAACCGACGTGCCTAATGCGTCTACAAAAAGTATTTTTCCTGCACCGGGAATTTTGTTGTTTTTGATAAAGCCGCCTTCTTCAGCAACGCCTATTATAGTGCCTATGGTGTCGAATATTTCCATATATAATAACAGGAAAACCACAAGGATAAAATTCGGATTTAAAATTTGGGAAAAGTCAAATTTCATGAATACCGGCGAAATGGACGGCGGCGCGCTCATTATTCCCTCAAATTTTGTCACACCGGTAAGAAGTGCTACAATTGTCGTGAATAAAATGCCCCAGAGCAAAGAACCCTTTACCTTTTTGACAAGAAGCGCGGCGGTAACAAGAAATCCTATCAATGATGTAACAACAGCAGGCGATTTCAAATTTCCAAGCGCTACGGTAGTTGCGGGGTCGGCCACAACAAGCCCTGCCCATTTTAAACCGATAAAAGCTATGAAGATACCTATTGCTATGGCCATAGCATGCTTTAATGACTGCGGAATGGTGTCTATAATAATCTCGCGCAGTTTCATGGATGTGAGTATCAAGAACAGCACGCCTTCTATTAAGACAGCGGCCAGGGCAACCTGGAAAGAGAAGTTCATTGCAATAACAATAGTAAAAACAAAGAAGAAATTTTCGCCCATCAACGGCGCTCCCGCTATGGGGTAATTTGCTATTATTCCCATTAGGATGCAGATTATTGCTGCGCCAATGCAGGTGGCTGTGAGCACAGCGCCGAAATCCATGCCGGCATTCTGCAAGACCGCGGGCTCTACAAAAATTATATAGGCCATTGTCAGGAAAGTTGTTGAGCCGGCAATAACCTCCGTTTTGATGCTTGATTTTCTTTCTGTGATTTTAAAGATTTTTGTTATTGATTCAAGCATGGCCGCCTCCTCTTTATTAAATTTTGTTTACTTTAGGGTGAAGAATAAAAAAAGTAAAGAAAAATGCTTAAAGATTATATTAGGAAATGCACATAATACTAATGATGACTTTTTATCTGAACAATTCACTAGATAAAATAGTTCTCATTCTTCATCCTGCTGAATACTCTTCATGTCACCGGTTGGCTGGTTATAATGAATAGCTTTTCACTCTTTGGGCGATAAGGTTCTCAAAATCCCTGATGGTTTTAAACGTACCTAGTTTTTGGGCAAGTTTGTCGCGGAGAACCTGGTCTTCCCATAACTTTTTTCGCAAGTCGGCATTGGTGAGAATGCTTTCGGCAAGTTGCCTGTTTTTGATAAACGAAGTCACCGCTGCATCGGATGTAGTTGCTTTTTCAAAAATCACTTTGGAAAGTTTGCTTTTCATGTTGAAAAGTCCTTTGATTAATCTTTTATTCTTGGCGATTTCATCAACCAGCCATGTTTCACCCATGAATTTTTTTATGGAGAAAAAACTGTCGAAATTCTTGTCCGCCAGATAGGTGGCTACACTATCAACATCCTGCTTTAATTTTCCGCTAAGATCAGTATCTCCAACGATATTGAACAAATCAATCATTCCCTGCCTGATGCTGGCAAAGTCGGAACGGGTGGCATATACATTGTCCACAATTCTTTTGGGTATCGTCATTTCGAACAACATGTTCAGCAACTCCGGGTCGATTATGTACTCGCCCATACGGTTTTTTAATATGGTTGCTATAACTTTTTTGTTGTCCAGCATGCGTTCAATCATCTCATGGTCTGGTGAAGCCAAAGCAGCCTCAATATACCTTTTCTTTTTCACCATCTTGCGGAGACCGTTAATAGTGATAGCCGGATAGTGTTTGATTTCAAACTCGTTAGCCATGCCTACAGGAATATTACCTCCGGGATGAGACCGGTACTGATAGGTCACCCGTGTTTTGTCCCTGCCGAAGGATTCAAGATAGTACTCGCCTTCAAAGTCGGTAAGTCTGAAGCAGCAATCCTTTTCGGGAAAGTCGAAATTTTTTGCCGACCTGAAAGTGATAAGAGCAGAACCGTTGTTAAAGTTGTATTTGGTCTGGTTTTCTATAACAAAATCTCTGTTTTTATAAGGTAGGGGGGTATTCATCTCGGCATAAAGAATATATGTATTCCGGTTTATTTTTTTGAGCATGGAGGACCTCTTCATCTTCGCCATCCATTGGGGATATGCTGGAATATCGCGCATTACCTCGCCAATAACCTCTATTTTGGCGTCAACAAACCCCACGCCCTTGAATGAGCATACTTCTGTTCCCGGATAGGTCATCCTATAAGTATTGATGCCATTTTTTGAACTGATGAGTTCCCACGAGCCTTCTTCGGCTTTGGCAAAAGAAAAAATAAGCAATACCGTGCATGTAATCACGAGTAACCTGATGATTGACTTCATAAATATTTCTCCGCATTTTTTAGGGTTCAATGTCATATATTAAAAAATCTTGAATTTAAACAGGCAATTTACGGATCAAGCAGTTTTATCGTAATCTTTTCCTTTTTTAGGATAAAATAATCGGTTGAGCTTATTCATGGTTTCCATGAATAAGGAAACATATTTGCCTTCACCTTCCAACATTAACACACCATTAATTACAGCATTATAAAGGGCTTTGCGCTTGCCGAGAATCATGTCTATCATAACTTCCCCCCCGGATTGGTTATCCCGCCAGATCAGGGCAAAGTCTTTGGAAATATGTTTGCGGCCCGAGCGTAGTTTGCCGCCGATAAGCTGAAAGTAACGTACAGAGTCATCTTCTTTGGAACCCATGATAAATGTAAAATCTGTCTGAGCCAATTGTGTATGAAAATCCCTGTTGATAATTCCGGCTGTTCGAAGCAACCAAACAAAGCCGTACATAAGTAGCGAAAGCCGGATTTTGTAGAAATTTCTTTTAATACCCATTGATTATTCAGGGAAGAGTTTATGTTACCGTGTTATATGACGTGTATGCAACATTCCCAAACGTCTGAAATCTTACACGTTATCTTAAAATTGCATCAACGCCTCAAATTATTCAGGCTACAAACAACGGTTGCAGTCTCATGGCAAAGGCCATATCGCCCTCGATCTTCATTTTGCCGGACATAAAAAGATTAACTGGGGATTCCTTACCGCTACTGATCAGGTTGGCTTCCTGCATGGAGAGTTTCAATGTTGCTTTGGGCGCCTGCGCACCGTTAAATATTACCGTTATTTCAGAGGTTGTATCGTCTGGTGTTTTTATCTGAAAAACGCTGGTTCCCTTTAAATCGGAAAGTATCTCGTACTTTTTTCTGGTCAACTGTTTTTGCATGCTGATTAACATGTCAATGTTCTTCATATCAGCAAATTTTGCCATGCTTTCGAGAGAAATAGAAATCCGGACCTTAGGGTTGTTTATGTCGCCTTCCTTTACTTCGAAGTCGACGCCATCCTTTATTATATAACTGTATAGGCAACCCACTATGTCCACGGTTAGCGTCAGTTCCGTACCTTTAAGTTCCGCCTGGTCTCCCCGCATCTGAACATACTCCTTCGCCAGTTTGGGGATAAACTCGGTTAACAATTCTTTGACGTTGACTGTAATGGTAAAAGTTTGTTGAGACATGTTATCTCCTTTTTGGATGGTTTTTGGATTTAATTTAATGTATTTATCTTACTTTATTTTATGTAAAATGATTTTTCGCTACTTTAATAGTGTCTGTAAAAAGATGTCAAGAGTTTTTATTATATGTATTTGTCTTGCGACTTCATGAGCAATTTAATATTTTAAACCTTTCTCGTGGATTATTACAGATATTATGTTTAAACTTGTAAATAATGCCTCATTTAGATGTTGAAAATGTTGATGATTTTACGCAGTTTTTAATTGACATACAAAACAGCGTTTTTTATAGTTTAGCAAACGGAAGTGATTTTAAATCAAATTGTCTCTAAACTGTCTATCCGTCGGAGAGAGCTGAATGCAGGACAAGGATCTAGTTTTGGGTATTGATATTGGCGGAACTAAAACAGCCTTTGGATTTGTGGATAATAAGGGAACGATTTTCAACTTTACCTCCATCCCCGCCGATTCCTGCGAATCCGCCGAATCTTTCGTGTCAAGACTTCATGAATGCATAACCAAAGCAAGCATTGACCTGCCGTTTCCTTATCGCTTATGCGGAATCGGTATCGGTTCTCCAAACGCTCATCATGAGCGCGGCACCATCGAGAAGATGGTAAATCTGAATTGGGGAGAAGTTGTTGATTTTATCGCGCTCGTCCGGAAGTATTATGATGTGCCCGTGTCTATTATCAATGATGCCAAGGCAGTGGCTCTTGGCGAAATGCATTTTGGCAAAGCCCGCGGCATGAAGCATTTCCTGGTTATTACTTTGGGTACAGGCGTGGGAGGCGGCATAGTTGCCGATGGCCATCTGTTGCACGGAAGCAGCGGTTTTGCCGGAGAGTTGGGACACACAATGGTGGATCCGGACGGACGGCAATGTCGATGCGGTAAAAGAGGATGTCTGGAAACTTATGCCTCGGCAGCGGGTTTGAAAAAAACTGTTCAAACATTGCTTGTCGAGCGAAGTGATCCCAGTTCGCTCAGAGAAATGAAATATCAGGAAATGACGTCGAAGCGGATATATGAAATGGCGGCGGAAGGAGATGTCCTTGCTCTGGAAGCTTTTGATTATACTGCACGGATTTTGGGAATGAAATTGGCGGACGCAGTCGCTCATCTGAGTCCGGAGGCTATCTTCCTGGCGGGAGGATTGGCGAACGCCGGAGATATTCTTATAAAGCCCACCGAACGATACATGAATAAATTTTTATTTCGTGCCTATAAGGGCACGGTGAAACTAATGTTTTCCGGATTGGAACCTGGTAAGGGCGCTATTCTGGGAGCGGCCGCTCTTATACGGTATGAGCTTAAATCATGAGCATATACCATATAAGAGCAGCCTATTTCTTTCCAATATCCGAGTGCGTTATGGGAGTAATGGTGTTTGCTTCAGGGGCTAAAGCAGTATCTCATAGCCCGAAAAATCAAAATTAATATTATAGCTTGAAGTATATATGGAACTGTGTTATGCGAACAAAACTAAGTATACAATTTATTATCAGAGTAAAATACAGCTCGGGAAATAAAAGATTTAGGAAATTAAAAAATGGATTTAAGTAGAGCGTACATCCAGGAGTACATAAACAGAGCCAGGCAGGCACAAAAGCAATATGAAAGCTTTACTCAGGAACAAGTAGACGAGATTGTCAAAGTAATAGCTAAAACAGTTTATGATAATGCGGAATACCTCGCAGAGATGGCGGTAAAAGAAACCGGAATGGGTGTGGTCGAAGATAAAGTGGAAAAAAATAAAAACAAGTCGAGAATGATCTACAACAGTCTTAAGGGAAAAAAGTCGGTCGGTATTATCGAACGTGATGAACAAACCGGTATCACAATCTTGGCCAAGCCCATGGGTGTCGTTGCAGCAATCACCCCTTGCACCAATCCCATAGCTACAACAATGAGCAATTCCATGTTTGCATTGAAAGGAAAAAACGTCATTATCATTTCACCCCATCATAAAGCTATTGTTTGTAGTACTAAGACTGTGAAAATGATCAACGCAGAACTGAAGAAAATCGGTGCACCTGCAGACATCATTCAGATACTGTCGCAACAATCCAGAAATAACACCAGGAATCTAATGTCCATGGCGGATGTAGTCGTCGCTACTGGTGGTATGGGTATAGTGCACGCAGCCTATTCCAGCGGAAGACCGGCATTGGGCGTAGGGGCGGGCAATGTTCAGTGTGTTATTGATAGGGATGCAGATATGGAAGATGCCGTTTCCAAAATCGTTGAAGGCCGAAGGTTTGACAATGGAATCCTCTGTGCTTCAGAGCAAAGCGTTATAATTCCGGCGGATAAGTTTGATGAAATCATGAATCTGTTCAAAAAAAATGGTGCTTTTATCATTACAGATTCCGACAAGAAAACGGCGTTTCGTCAGGTTATGTTCAATGATGGTACTATGAGCGGGCAAGTGGTTGGAAAGTCCGTTCAGGATATAGCCACCCTGGCTGGCGTTGATATTCCATCCGATGCAAAAATCATTATTATAGAAGCGGACGGAATCGGCACAAAGGATGTTCTTTCCAAGGAAAAGATGTGTCCGGTCCTGACCGCTTACCGTTATGATGATTTTAAGGATGCCGTGGAAATTGCGAGAGCGAACCTTGAAATAGACGGAAAAGGGCACAGTGTTTCCATACACTCCCATAACAAAGCTAATATCGAATATGCAGGTAATGTTTTGTCTGTTTGCAGATTTCTCATCAATCAGTGCTGTGCCACCAGTGCGGGAGGCAGTTTTTTAAACGGACTTGCTCCAACAAACACGGCAGGATGCGGCACCTGGGGACACAACAGCTTTTCAGATAACCTGACATATAAGCATTTGATTAATTTATCCCGTGTAGCTTATTATATGAAAGACAATCCGGTTCCTACTGACGAAGAGTTGTGGAATTGAGTCATGACTTAAATTTGATACGCTTGAGTGGTTGCAGAAGATATAAGACGTGATAAAAAATTATATTCTTTTTATAATTCCCCTCTAAAATTTTTTCTTTAAATGCCATAATGGTTAATAATTCCATTATTTTTTATGATATCTTTTCTGCAAAAATATTTTCACCAGAACGGAAATTTCTTTGCCAATAGAAAAAAGGTGAATATCTGATGTCAATTATGCAATTCATTCTCGTTTTTTTGATAGGACTTTCTGCAGGCTTAACAACGAGCCTTACAGGAGCAAGCGCTGTTATGATAATTGTTCCTGTTTTAAATATGTTTTTACATTTTTCAATGTCACAATCAATCGGAACGAGTTTGATGGTTGATACATTGGCATCTGCTTTTATATCATACACTTACTATAGACACGGTAATACTGATATTAAATCGGGGATATGGGTTATCTTGGGGTCTGTTTTGGGGGCACAAGTCGGGGTTGCGGTTGCGGTTCTTCATGTTCCGGATAAGGGATTGGGTTGCTTGTTTGGGATATGTCTTGTCATCATGGGAATTGTCATGTGGCGCCATGGTTTAAAAAAAGAAACAATTACAAATATGTTTGGCAATGTCCTGAAGTTTAAGAATTACTCCTTTCAGGTATTATTGAGTATGGTCCTCGGTTTTATTGTCGGGATAATTACGGGAATGCTCGGGACAGGCGGCGGAATTATGATACTTTTAATTCTTATTTTTGTATTGAAATTCAATCTGCAGAAGGCTATCGGCACGGCGACTTTCATGATGGCAGTAACTGCTTTTTCAGGCACAATTGGTTATGGATATCACGGAGAAGTAAATCTCCTGACAGGGCTTGTTTTAGCTTCAGGAGCGGTGACTGCAGGTGTTGTCGGCGCAAGATTCGCTAACCGAATTGAGGAAAAAATTTTGACCAAGGTTGCCGCTTTAGTATTTATTTTACTTGGCATTGTGATGATAGGATTGCATATAAATGATTGGGATAAGTTTATTCGATGATTTAATCTGATTAATGATAGTGTTAAAGACAATATAGATTTAATTTTAAAATTTGTCTTTGAAAAAGAAGAACTGACAATAAATACTATCTTTTAAAATTTATCTTTGATGTTTTCTCCTATCTAATCCTTGCTGTTGCATTTTGTGGCTAATATTTTCTTGACATACAAAATCGTATTCCATAAGCTCTGCAGGAAAAGATTTTGGAGAAGATGAATTATAAGGAGTGGCTAAATAATCAAAATGAATTCTCAGCTCCAAAACCACAGATTGAACCTTGAACCTGATAAAAGGGTTTTAATCAATCAGATAGCTAATAGATTACAACCGGAGAAAAAACTTCAGGAAGTAATAGATCACGAAAGTGTCGCATCCTCAATCGGTCAATATGCGCAAATTCTGTTGAATGTGATGCCGGAAACCATTCAAAAAGCACAGCCGATTGAATACAGAAAAATACTGCCCATTTTAATTTGTGCGCGCAACGAGGAAATATCATTACCCTCCACATTAAAGAATCTGATGAATTCGGCCATATACTTTCAGAAAAATCGTTTGGATTTTCATGTGGCTATTATAATTTCCAACAATTTCAGTTACGATGAAACAACGGCTGTTGCTGCCCAGTTTTATCATGAACACAATAAGGAACTCGTAAATAATCATATTTCCATAGAAGTTATTTACGAGGGGAAACCGGGTAAAATAAATGCTCTTAAAAGTGGCATTACTTATATAAGAAAACGTTTTGCGGCTAAGTTTACACATGTCATTTTTAGCGATGCTGATGTTGACTGGGATGAAAAGGCGATGCATGTTATTTGGGAGAAAGCCAATACAAGTATAGGCAAAAGGCCTTTACTGGTGGGATCCAACATTAGATACCGGAACAGGAGAACCATTTGGGGGGCATTGGAAGAATGTGTTTATTGGGGATATGGGTCTCTGCCGCCAAGGAATCAGGGTGTATTTATGAAATTTATCTCCGGAATGGGATACATTGCTGACGCGAGTGTCCTGTTTCATTTTGACGATATGAATGAGGATTGCAGTAATGAAGACGTAGCTCTCTCGGCTTTAGTCGGTCATGAAAACATTTATATAGCCGCTGATGCCATTGTTAGATACGACCTGTCTGAAGACTGGTCAACCTTTAAAAGAATAAGGGCTCGTCACGTAAGAAATTTGCTTCGGTTGGAGAAATGGTTTGCGGAAAGATATGGAGAAGAAAAGGCATTGGAAATGATTTCATCCGTTGCTGAACTCGGTGTTTTTAAGTTTACAGACCGTTTTTTTACGCCGACCGTTCCTCTTAGTCCATTGGATGGTTCTTTTTATGAAAAAATCAAAAAAATTATAAGGCATATTTATTCTGTGCCGGCTGCAAATTATCCATTGTTTAATCTTTATCTCGGCCTTACGTTTATGCCCACTGTTTACCCTTATTTGATATTTTCTGGAATTATGAATCTTTACATGTCATCGTGGAAAAATGCACTGGTTGGATTTGTAAAAAAACTTTTCTGTAGCCCTTATATAACATTCATGAAAAGCAAAAAGCCTCAAAATAAAGATGAAGCGCTTTTTTCCATGGAAGATTACGGAAAAGGTTGGGATCCTTATCAACAAAGGAAAAAGCCATTGCATCGTCAATACTCCGGGCGATTTGCCCATATACGTGCTTTTCTTTCTAATAATATGAATTGGTCTATAGCAATAGTTATGATTATGGAACTTTTCATCTATGAATTTATTTTGAGGCATACCTTCCTTTTTGTTTCGGGAAGATTTTCTACCGCTACAAATAATATGCGCGGATTATTTGACACACTGAGTAAAGCCACATTCTACATAGGTCATCACATTCCGCTAATTGCTGTTATATCCTGTGTAATTATATATATTTATCTTTTTGGCTTCCATTTTTTACAAAGTATTAAAAACAAGGAAAAATCCGGCGGCAAATTAGTTGATTCACTAAGAAATACAAATAAAAAATTTTTTAAAGTTCTTGTTTTTCCTTTTATTGCTTTTGAGAAAATATTTTTGTTTCCTGTAATTGTGTTTTTCATATTAACGAGATTGCTTATTAAAAAAGCATTTGTGAAGTCGTAAAAACTTTTCCCAAAATTAATTGGTAAATTTTAATGAAACTTAACAAAGAACAAATTGCCTATGTGGAAGAAAATCTCGGCAAAACAATTTTGCCGCTGAACATAGTTGAAAATGAAGACTTAATCGGCACAAACTCACTGGAGATTTTGTTCTTCTGGAGAAGGGGATCTACTCATCAGGAAGGTATCGATAGTATTTTTAAGGCTATGGATCATTACAATCTTTTTTCCAGCCGTTTGATCATGATCGGAGACAATCAATATGCGTTGCAATACTGTACAGACGGAGCAAGAATTCACACAATGCGAAATCTTGATGTCCCTCATGACAGCATTGATATTGAAGATGTAAGAAAGATGCTGGTCGATGTTAAAACATTACCGGGTGAACCCCTTTATGCCCTTACGTTAATAAGGACGACGGACGGAGCCTTTGTCGGAATTCGTTCTTCGCATGCGGCAGGAGATGCGTTTTCGGCGATTTTTTTGTGCTACATATGGAAATGCGCTATAGAAGGTACTGATTTTCCGCCTCCCTCGACTCAGAGACTGTTCAAGGGCAAGCCTGTTTTTTTCAATAAAGTCGACAAAGTGTTTTCTCCGCCGTTATCAGAATTGGGTGAAACAATTCAAAAGCGTCTTAAGTTAGGTGCCTTAAAGACATACTCCAAGAATGAATATTTTACGGATGAGTTTTTTAAGGAAATTAAAAATCAGGCAAAAGCGGAAAATGAGAAATATATAATTTCCAATCATCAAATCATGACGTCTTTCTTGTTGAAAAAATATAATGACTCTTTACTTCCCAAAACCGAAAAGATTGTATTGAGGACACCTATCAATCTCAGGGACATCTATTCTGACCTTCATCCGATGTACATGGGGAATGCATATTTTGCCAGTCTGACCGAGTTTACAAAAGACGAGATCAATAAGATGTCCATTCCTCAGATTGCCTACCGCCTTACAGAAGCTGTCAATAAGGCAAAGGATAAGGAAAATGTTAAGAAGGTAATGTATTTGTCCGAGTATGGAATAGAATTTAAACCGGAAGTATTTAAAAATTACATTCCTTTTAACGTGGAGACGGACATATCTGCAACCAATCTGACGCAGTTGAGCGATCCTGCATCTGTCGGTCTCGATAATTCTCTTGTAAATATTTTATACATGGGATCTCCTGCTCTAAATTGTTTTATTTTCCTGAATCAGAAAAACACTTTATTCGCGCAGGTAAACAGCTTGAATCCTTTGCCATAAATTATAGGCGGACTGATAAATTTCAGAAAAAGTTGAATCCAAGGGAAAATTCTTTTTTGTTTTTAGGGTCTGTTAAGACAATCATTGAAAGAAAAATCAATCAAGTATATGATTATAATATAAGGCAGGAGAAGATCAGATGATCGCCGATACACCTTAGGTGTGCCGGAGGAAAGTCCGAGCTCCTCAGGGCAGGATGGTCGCTAACGGCGACTGGAGGTGACTCCAAGGAAAGTGCCACAGAAAAAATACCGCCCGGGCGAAAGCCCGGGTAAGGGTGAAAAGGCGAGGTAAGAGCTCACCGCTTTTCCGGTGACGGAAAAGGACACGGTAAACCCCATCCGGAGCAAGACCAAATAGGAGAACGTTTGAGGGCTGCCCGTCCAATGTTCTCGGGTAGTGTCGCTAGAGACGTGAGGCAACTCACGCCCCAGATGAATGATCATCCCCGCGCGAAGGGCAACCCGGACGCGGTACAGAACTCGGCTTATGATCTTCTTCGCGCCTTTTGTTTTGGATGAAGCAATACAGTGAGAAGCGGATAATCAATGATGAAATTATAGTTTCTTTCCTTTTTCTTTTGCATCTTGATAAAGTTTCCATACGCAGAGACCGATTGCCAGAAAGAAGGAACACAGCATAAAGTTCGGAGTGGTTCCCAGAATTTCGTCCACAAGATAGCCCAAATATAGAAATAAGAAAGAAGATAGTACCATCGCAAAACCCCATGCCGATAACATCAAAATCCCGCTGTATTTATTCAACTGATCACGTTTTGCTTTGGGTTTTTCTTCTGACAATCTCAGCTTTCCCTTTACTTCGGTGGATATACGTAAAACATAAGTGTTAAAGTTCTTAGTTAAAAAATATTCTCGCTTTTCAATTACATGGGTGAATATTACTCTAATTGAATAAAATTTATAAACCTTTTTGCTAAGTCAATTCCGGGAGATGTAAAGAGTGCAATTAATATTATGAGGAGAATGAATACTATAATCAAGTCACGGTTGTGCATTTTCTTATATTTTCTTTTTATTAACAATAAAATAATGCCACCTGCAACCAGTATAATAAGATGGGGAATGAAGTTCATTTTGCTCTCCTTTTCTTAAAAGAAAAATAGAATTGATAGAACTCACGTTTTGTTTTTCGCATATAAACAAATATATTGACTATTATATATTGTATTTGATTAAAGTTCATTAAAAAAGGCCGAATTGAAATCCGGCCTTTTTTAAGTTTATAAATTGAAATTAATTATTTCTCATCCTCGTCATCATCATCGTAGGATGACATTCCTTCCGCTCCTTCCGGAACTTCTGACTGTATTGAACGATTTATTCCACGAACAAGAAGCAACATAATGAAGAATAGAATAATCATGGAAACAATAAGGATAAAAATGACTGTGGCCGTCCATGCTTTTGATTCTTTTTCAATATTCTTGGATATTTTCATTGCCTCTTCATTAAATTTCTCCACTTCCAGGCCTAGGCCTATCCAGCCAAAACCGGTAGGTGCCGGAAGGCTTGACG
Source organism: Syntrophaceae bacterium (assembly GCA_016927935.1). Lineage (GTDB taxonomy): Bacteria > Desulfobacterota > Syntrophia > Syntrophales > Smithellaceae > Smithella. Next base: position 39,728 of record JAFGLS010000119.1, on the reverse strand, counting down.
CGTAAAACTTGATGGGCGCATAGGCAACGAATTTGCTGATTCCCTTGAACTTATACATCAAAATTCCTGTTTTTCCTTGCGCAGCTTCTTTTGCAATATTAAATAAATTGTGATCCATGAAACCCAACTGGAAGAGGTTTAAAGCTTCCACGCCTTCCTTTGCCAGCGTTGCTGCGTTCTGAGCCGTGACAGAGGGAACCATTGTTCCATTGTGATGGAGTCCGATGATGTGAAAATCACTTGGATGCGAAATGACAAAACCTCTATTATCTACCATGTAAGCATAATTACCTGTGGAAGCATCTGTTTCAAATACTCTTTCCGCTTGGGTAGGAACAAGATGATCGGTAAACTCAGCCATGTGACGATAATCCAGGGACAGTACAATAATGCCCGCGAAGCCGTCTTGATTGAAAATCGGCGTCGCAAAACGGATAACTCCGGAAAATCTTTTTCCCCCTTCAAAATCTTTTTTGTTTAAGTACCATCCGGTAACAGGAGAAACGTATATTTCACCTTTGTTCAGATTCTTTGTCTTCGTAAAATAGTCTTCTGTTTTGTACGTCGTATTGGCCGGATTGCTGACATTAACAAGTTTTTTCACCGCCCGGCCGTCAACGATTTTAATTTTTTCATTGCCGTTTCTGTCAATCAAAGCCATTTCTTTATATAGCGGAATCAATACCCGTTGTATTTTGCCGTCAGTTTTGACCCAAACAGGTCTTCTGTTTTCGTCAACAAACTGTTTATATACGGTTTCTATTGCAGGAATTATTGTTGCCACCTGTAAATCTTTGTTACGTTCCATGAGAAAACTGGAAACTTCGTTTGCTGCATTGACAGCTCTGGCTCTTATGTCTTCCTGGACTTTATTGTCTAGAACGTTTACAGTTCTATCTTTTATGTTAACCCCGAGCTTGAACATACCATTGGCGATTAAAAATGCCATTAATGATAAGGGTATAACAATAAGCAGGAAAAACACGCTTCCCACAGTAAAAAACTGCCTATCCTTTTTAGTTTCTGACATTACTATTTCCCCCTAACGTTTGTTAATTTTATAGTTAACTTGCTTTTAGTATTAACCTAAAAAATAACTCATGTAAGGGTTAGCATAGATAAGAATCAAAGAAATAACCAGCGCGTAAATTGCGATGGATTCAGCCATGGCCATACCGATGAGCATGGTCATCATGATTTTCCCCTGTGCAGCAGGATTTCGGCCAACCGCTTCACATGCTGAACTGGCTGCTCTACCAATTCCCATACCGACACCGTATGCTGCAATAGCAATTGAAAAAGCAGCTGCTCCCATCGCTCCCATAACAAAATAAACTTTTGAATAGGATTCGCCTACCGGAATAGCTTCCACAGCAAAAACAAGCGGACTTGTTAAAAGCAGAACAACTATTGATGTAAATGCGGTTAAAATTCCCATGCCTAATTTGTGTAACATTGTCTATCTCCTTTCATAATAAATTGTTTATTTATTATTTCTTGCTTCCATAACATAAATTGATAGTTATGTGAAAGAGAAATAATTTATATTTATATCGCAAAAAATTTCTTGCATGACTTGTGCCATAGCTTCATAAAGCTTGGGATAATTAGCTATTTCCGTTAAAAAGGCTTGCCGATATATGTCATTATAAACTGTTGAGATTGTTAGATTTCATCATAATAATAGCAGATAAAAAAAGCGTGAAAAAATATCCTCATATGTTTTTGACAAACTGAAAAATTTATAAAATCCTCAAATGTATTTAATAATTTGTTAAATGCTTATCAACAAAACATTAAAATTAAGTGTACTATCGGTGTAGCAATTTTGGTTTAAATCCCACGTTCCTATCAATCCTGACAAGTTGCGGATTGGAGAGATTATTCCTTTTGCGCTTCGCGCCAGCAGTAACCCTTATAGTACCCTTTAGTGTGTTTAGGTTATTCGCTTCGCTTCCAGAACTTGGTTTTCACTATCAGCGAGTCTCATAATCCCGTTCCGCCTATAGTGGCCCCATGGTGCCCTTTAGGGTATTTCGGCCATTTGCTCCGTGGATAGTTTCCAATAGCCACAGGCCATTGGAAAGTTCCACTTGCGTTTCGAGCTTCATCCCGACTTGTCGGGATTCGCTCTTAACGAGTGTCACTACGACTTACACATTTCAGTTCACTTCGTTTCTGAAATGTGAGTCTCGAATCCCACTTCGCTTTGCTCCGTGGATAGTTTCCATAGCCATAGGCTATGGATAGTTCCACTTCCATCTCAAGCTTCATCCCGATAAATCGGGATTCGCTTTCGATGAGTGTCACTACGGCTAACGCTTTAATGAGCCTTGATTTCCCGAAACGTAGTAGTGCTCGGGAAATCTTAGAGCGAATTATCCCGTCACCTTCAGGTGACAGGGACAAACTCGTTTCACTTGTTTTCAGCTTGTCTCACTAATTTCTATTGAAATTTTTTGTTAAGGCCGTTATATATTTAAAAGCATTAAGAAATTTTTATATAAGGATTATTATGCAGGAGCTTTTAACGGCGATAACTTATCCTGTCGTATGGCTTATTTGTTCCTATATATTGAAAATTGAAAGTGGCTTGACAAAACTTCTTGTTTCACTGACAGCGGCAATATTGGTCTATGTCCTGGTTGGCATTAAACTTTCCGGTAGAGAGGATAAAAAAAATTAGTGACATTATTTAATAGAATAAAAATCTTTTTATATAGAACTGTAAAATTACGCGTTTGGTTTGCCAGTATCACAGTCATAATCCTTTTTTTACTTCTGGCTTTAACTGTAAATAGTGCCCGCGAAAAAGATATTGTAAGAATGTTCGGCATGCAGCAGCTGGCCAATGTCCAGAATTACGCAACAAGAATGGCGGATATTTTTTTACATATAGAAAAAAATATTAATTTGTTTTCCCGTTTCTATCCTCATTTAAAATTATCTTCAGAAGAAATTAACGGCTATTATAAGGTTTTGTCTTCCGGCTGGGAAAAAACCCTGGATGCAATTGTACTTTTTGATTCGCGGGGAAATATAAAAAGTATTTACCCGAGAAATTCTTTACCGGCGGTAAATTTTTACGAACAATTTAACGTTTTAAAGAAGAAGCAAAAACAGTATTTAGGTATGGTAATGCCGAAACCGTCTCATACAATTAATTTAAAACGCAAAGCAGATAGATATCTTGTCCTTGGTTATCCTATAAAAAATAAAGAAGGTAAATTCGAAGGAGCATGGATAATATCTTTTTTTCTTCCCGCTGTTGTTGAGAAATATCAAAAAATAATTTCCCAGAATACATGGGCCGAACTTTTACTGATGGATGAAAATAATCAAATAATTATTCATCTGGATTCGGCAATGATCGGAAAAAAAATAAAAGACATTTTAAGCGGCGTTAAGGAAACAGAAATTGATTTTTCTTCAGAGAGTGGCGGTTACGTTGAATCAGTTGTTCTGAAAAGTAATAAAAAAGAACAAAGAAGCATAATTTCTTATTATCCGTTAAAAGCCGGAGAGACAAAATGGACTCTTCTGGTTATTGCTCCCTACAGCGAGGTAATATCTCCCCTGCGTAAGACTTTTGTTTATACGCTTTTTAGTTCATTACTACTCATTTTGGTAGTTATAGTTGGGAGTATAACTTTTGCTTATAAAGAAGGTAAAAGACTGCATATCAAGGAAACGAATAAAAGGTTGAAAGAAAGGGAAGATTGGCAGGAAAGACTGCTGCGGGAAAAGAAAACCATAGACGGTATTATAGAAGGTTCACCCATTCCCAGTTTTGTCATTAACAAGGAGCACAAGGTCATATTGTGGAATCGAGCCTGTACGGAGCTTACCGGTTACTCAGCCGAAGATATGGTTGGTACTGACAGACAGTATGTTCCCTTTTATTCCAACAAAAGGCCTGTCATTGCGGATCTAATCATCGATAACGAGATAGAAGATTTGAGTAAATACTATGGCACAAAGAGGATAAAAAAATCAGACATGATATTGGGTGCCTATGAAGCAACAGATTTTTTTGAAAATCTTGGCGGTCGCAATAGGTTTTTGTATTTTTTGGCCGCTCCCATCTACAATGAAAAAGGGGAAATTATAGCGGCCATTGAAACTTTGCAGGATATTTCGCGGGAAAAGGAAATGACAAACAGTTTAAATGAATATGCCGAAACGTTGCAAAATGAACTGATTGAAAACATTGAATTACGGCGACGTATAGAAGACTTGTATAACTATCTGCAATCAATCATAAACAGTCTGCCGGATAAAATATATGAAATGGATGAGAACGGCATCATCAAATTCATGAGCCGCGGTTTAAAGAAAAAAGGAGAGTCATCTTCCCGTGAATTCAAAGACAAGCATTTCTTGGAATTTGTCGCTTCCGGATATGAAAATGTTGTATTGTCTAAATGGGAAGAGGCGAAAAAAGGCAGTTATAAACCATACGAAATTGAGGCGATAGGGAAGGATGGCCGCAAACATAATCTTTTAATTACAACTTCTCCGGTTATGGGAACGAATCATTATATACTTGTTCAACGCGACATTACCGAATTTAAGAATCTGGAAAAGAAACTCTACGATAGTCAGAAACTGGCAGCGTTGGGGCAGCTTTCAGCAGGAATTGCTCACGAGATCCGCAATCCTCTGTCTTCAATCAAGATGAGTCTGCAGATACTGGCAAAACGTATGAACCCTGAAGGAAACGATTTAAAGAGATTTAAAATTGCGGAAAAAGAAGTGGACCATCTGGAGATGCTGGTTAATAATATTTTGGCCTTTGCCAAACCGGTCGATCCGAAGAAAACGCCCATGGATTTGTCCAAGGTGCTGGAGCAAGCCATTGCCATGTCAGAAAAAGGCATTACTGATAAGAAAATTGAGATACAGACAAATTTCAGTGATGTTCCACCGGTATCAGTGGATGCGGCAATGATGGCCGATGCTTTTTTAAATGTTATCCGTAACGCTATAGAAGCGGTGGCAGAACATGGTAAAATCACAATTTCTTTGCGCTACGCTTATGAAACTCGTCGGTCCGTAGTTGTGGAGATTAAGGATAACGGCAGCGGCATTGATCAGGAGGATATGCCTCATATATTCAATCCTTTTTTCACGCGTAAAAAATATGGTACCGGTTTGGGGCTTTCTCTGGTAAAGAAAATAGTTGATATTCATCAGGGGGCAGTTGATATTCTAAGCAAAAAAAATGAGGGAACGAAGGTGCTTATTATTTTGCCGCTGGGAACCGAAAGCACACGTTCACCCGCTATGAATAATAAATAAGGTAATTCATATGCCGAGTATTCTTGTTATTGATGATGACGCTTCCATCGCGGAAACACTGGATCTGTATCTTACCGAAGAAGGTTACAAAGTCCGTACCGCGCTGACCGGCACGGATGGCCTGAATGAATACGTACAGGAACCGCCGGATGTTGTTATTTTGGATATCCGTCTGCCGGACGTTGACGGATTTGCTGTTTTGGAGGATCTCAAAAAAGAAAATGAAAACGTCAAGGTCATCATGATTACCGCTTTTCACGACATGGAAACAACTATTAACGCGATGAAGAGCGGAGCTTTTGATTATATCCATAAACCGGTCAATGTTGATGAACTGGATCTGGCGATCAAGAAAGCCCTGAAATCTCTGGAGATGGAAAAAAAGATTGACGGGCTTTTGATGGAGCCGTCCAGAAGTTTCCGCGTCGGAGATATAATCGGCACCGGCAATGAAATGCGGGAAATTTTCAAAACTATCGGCATCGTTTCCCAGAGCCGCACCACCGTCCTGATTCAGGGAGAGAGCGGTACCGGAAAGGAGCTGATTGCCAAGGTTATTCATCATAACACATCGCCCGATGAACCATTTATTGCCGTGAATTGTTCGGCAATTGTCGAAACTTTATTGGAGTCGGAATTGTTCGGTCATGAAAAGGGTTCATTCACGGGTGCGGTTTCCCGCAAACTGGGCAAATTTGAGCTGGCAAGATACGGTTCTGTTTTCCTAGATGAAATAAGCGAGATGTCTGTCAACCTGCAAGCCAAGCTTCTTCGTGTTTTGCAGGAAATGGAATTTGACAGGGTGGGAGGAAAAGATAAGGTTAGAGTTAATGCCCGTATTATGGCCGCGACCAATAAAGATTTAAAAGCGCTGGTTAAGGAAGGAAAATTCCGCGACGATTTGTATTATCGTCTCAATATTGTTTCCATCAATCTGCCGCCGTTACGCGCCCGCCATCAGGATATTCCACAGTTGATTGACTACCTGCTTACCAAGATTAACCTGGACCTGCACAAGAAAATCATCGGCGTTTCCGATGAGATGATGGAAATATTCATGAACTATAACTGGCCGGGGAATGTTCGCGAGCTCGAAAATCTGCTCGTGCGCGCGTGCGTTGTGGCCAAAGGACAGATTTTGGGAGTCAACGATTTTCCGGAGCTTGGTAAGGAAGAAGCCGCCAAACCAACAAGTGATGCGGCTGCTGATTTGTTCAAACCGATGGAGCCGGGAAAGTTTCTGACGTTGGATGAAGTGGAAGAACGCTACATCAGAAAAATCATCAAAGAGACCGATAAAAACAAAGGGGAAATCTGCGATATATTGGGAGTCTCCCGTCCAACATTGGAAAGGAAACTGGAGAAGTACGGGATTACCTTTGAGCGGGAGTGAGGGTCTGTTGAAAAATGCCTATCTGCTGTGTTGCGCTCCGTTCGCGTCGCTGCGACCTACGAAAAAGTAGACCTCACTTCGCGATACTCGCGCGCCTTGCATCTAAGCATTTTTGAACAGTCCTAAAACTAGTAAGGTGTCCCCAGATTTTGCCCAGATTTTGATGTCCAGATTTTGAGGAAGCCTATATAACTATACAAGAGGTAGGCAAACGTATTGAAGAAATATTAGGTAACGATTCCTGTTCCAAGTTAGTACATGATAGAATGAGAAAAAAGGCAGAGGCAGCAAATGAGGTGCTTTCTAATGCTGCGAATAAAGAGAAAGAATAACATAAGAAAGTCATACCTACCTCTACCATCCAAGGTCTCTTCTTGATTCATGTTAAGAAAAAAAGGACTGGATACCCCCGGCATTCGCCGGGCTTGGGGCCGGAGTGAAATCCCGCGCATGCGGGACCGGTATGACGATTGTATTAGAATATGAAAATTACCAGTGCAAAATTTGTAAAAAGCGCCGTGTGGCCGAATCAGTATCCGCCGGCAAGTTTGCCGGAGGTTGCTTTTGTCGGGCGCTCCAACGTGGGCAAATCGTCTTTGATTAATATACTTGTCGGGCGCAAGAATCTGGCTAAAACCAGCAATACTCCCGGGCGAACGCAGTTGATTAATTTTTTCGAGATTAATGAAAAAATATCATTTGTTGATTTGCCCGGTTATGGCTTCGCCAAAGTTCCTCATTCGGTTAAAAAAGATTGGAGAGATATGATTGAAACATATCTGGGGCAAAGACAAAATCTTGCTTTGGTAATTTTTATTCTGGATATCCGGCGAGATCCCAACTCTGATGATCTGTCATTACGCGACTGGCTTTCGCATTATAATATACCTTATTTGTACATTCTAACCAAGAGCGACAAATTATCCAATAACCAGGCAATCACCCGCAAGCGAGTGATTGAAAAAAATCTGCGAACATCGTCTGAAAGAAAAACAATTTTGTTTTCCACAAAAACGCAAAAAGGCAAGAGTGACATCTGGGATTTTCTGGAAAATCATTTAAACTCACTTTCTCTCCAATAGAAATGAATTTTAAAGAAGAAGTAAATATTTGTGAACGGCGGTCACTGGACGGCAGTCATTTTTTACCGCTTTAATATCAATAAGTTAGATCGAAAAATCAAAAAATTGTGCTTATGTTGTTGACAGTGAAAATAATCTATGTTAGCGGAATGACGCCTGTTTAGAGAGGTGTTTAACGATTTTTTTAGGTTATATAAATCTTAAATTATTTTAAAGGGAGGTAATAATAATGGCAAGATGGAAGTACAAAACAAGTGTTATTGATATAGACCGTCTAATTCCACCCGAAGCTATTGCCTGTAACGACAAAGGCACTTGTGTTGTTGACGGCATACCGGGCAGTCAGGATTATTTTAAGGGTATCTTGGATAAGGAGGGAGAAAGCGAGTGGGAGTTGATTCAATGTCAACACCACGGAGGGAAGCTTCTTTGTATCTGGAAAAAAGAAGTCAAAGAGGCTTTTGCAAGTTAAGACACGTTTTTTGATATATTTTCATCCAAACGCATTTCGTTTTAATCTCATGTTTATGAAAAATTGAGAAAGTACGATGGTGTGTTGTTATTTATAAATGATGGAAGTACGGTCCTTCAGGGATGGACCCTTTACATCAAAAAATTATTAAATATAAGGAGGTATCGATCAATGGCTTTTAATCCCCCTGCAAAAATGGTGGCTCTCGTTGGCAATGCGGGAGTCGGTAAGGCAAAACTTTCAATCTTCAATCTGCTTCTCAGAGGATTCATGGCGGGCGCTTACATTGCCATAGGAGGAGCGCTTTGCACCGTATGTATAACAGGCGTAGAACCAGCAGGAATTTCGAAACTCGTTGGCGGAGCAGTGTTCCCCGTCGGCTTGATTGCCATAGTCTTAACCGGCATGGAACTCTTTACGGGTGATTGCATGATTGTCCCCATGGCTGCCATGATGAAGAAAATTACTTGGGGCGCAGTCATGAGAAACTGGGTTTGGGTATATGTTGGTAATCTGCTGGGCTCGTTGGCGTATGCGTATGTTATGGCAATAGGTCCTTTCGTAAGTGGGCAACCTGACGGTACCATGACGGTAAATGCTTTTGGCATGAGTGCGGTTGGCATTGCGGCAGGAAAAATCTTAGGATACAAAGCGGTCGGCACTGCTGGCCTATGGTCCTGCTTTATGAAAGCCATCGGCTGTAACTTTTTGGTCAACATTGCCATCCTGCTCGCTATTACAGCAGACGATGTCATTGGAAAATTTTTCGGTATTTGGTTTCCAATCATGGCTTTCGTGTCGTCCGGGTTCGAGCATTGCGTGGCCAATATGTACTTCCTGCCCGCAGGAAAGTTCCTGACGGACTGGTATCCAGCCGTTATAGTACAAAAGGGAGGAGCTCTTTTGGCCAATGGAGGGTTGTCATGGTCTGATGTCTGGCTCTGGAATCTCATTCCTGTCACCATAGGAAATATCATCGGTGGTTTCCTTTTTATCGGGGTGACGTATTTCCTGATGTTTAGGAAGGATCTGCCCTCTGAATAGAGGTAACGCATGTCAATACTTGCCTGGGTAGCATTCATTATCTGCGCGGTGGCGGTGGTTCTTCATTACACTACCACCGGTAATTCGCACTTTTTGTTTTATGCCATTCCCGGGCTTATCATGTTGCTGGTGATTCCTATGACCCTAGCTTGGATGAGCCGCAAAAGTTTTTCGCAAACTCATGAGCAATTGGATACAAAGAATATACGTAAATACAATATAGGTGAAATAGTGCCGGCAATGATTGGAAAAATCGTGAGAATATCTGGTGAGGTTCAAAAAATTAGCTTTCAATGGCTAAATAGGCCTCATTTTCACATAAAAGATACGACGGATCAGATACGAGTCATTATGTTTACCGCTCCCTCCAACAAAGTGGTTGTCGGAAATACAGTTGAAGCAATTGGCATTGTTATGAAGTTCCCTCTGAAGAAAACAGGACTCGCCATATCAGCCGTCAGTATTAAAAGAATTTAAAAAACAAGGAGACTATTATGGACGGAAGAGAAGGAAGATGCGCATTTGGATTTATTTTACTCGGACTGGCTCCCATTCTGGCTACGGCAGGAGGAGCGGGTTTGGGAATGATCGTTTTTGCCGGGGGATTGCTCATTGCTATCTCCTCAGCATTTATTTAGAAAAATATTTACGGGGAGAGTGGTGTCCTAATACATTGCCACTCTCCCTGCATCCTTTTAAACGATTATCTGTCTTTTTTGAGATTTTCCTCTTAATTTCATTTCTGCAGGCGATTAAATCCTGTTGTATTAAAAAATATTCCTGGTGAGTCTAACAATAACAAGCATCTAAATTAAACTAATCAAATAAGAACTTTGAAATTTTTTGTTTGCACATGACATGGCAGAAAGCCAATATTTGACGAAAGGCGTTATTCAACACAGTCATTTCGACCAAATAATTTTTGATAATTTTGTTTGACATTTATCTGAATATTGGATAATTCATGCGACAATTTGTAACGCTTGCTTTAGTTGTTGTTCTGAATTTTGCTGTTATATGCATTTAAGGAGGAATACATGTCAAAAGATAAACTTATGAATCGTTGGTACGTAGTTATCGGAGCGGTGCTCATCCAGCTTTGCTTGGGAGCAATCTATGCATGGTCCGTTTTTACACCGAAGTTAGTCAAACCTCTTTCTGAAGGTGGCATCTACGGTTTTACAGCGGCACAGTCACAGTGGGTATTTTCACTGGGATTGCTGATCTTTGCCGTTGTAATGGTCATTTCTGGAAGAATGATGGCCAAGATCGGTCCTCGTAAATTGACGATAGCCAGTGCAATTGTGCTGGGACTAGGCTACATCTTAGGCGGTCTTTTCGGCAAGACTTTCATAACTCAGTTGATCTGCATCGGCATCGTAGGCGGAGCGGGTATAGGTTTGGGTTATGTAGTTCCGATAGCCGTAGGTGTTAAATGGTTCCCAGATAAAAAAGGGATGGTGACAGGTCTGGCTGTTGCCGGATTTGGTTTCGGCGCTATGATCTGGGTCAAATCGGCCGATTCCTGGTTCCATCTGCTGGACACTCTCGACATTCTCAGTCTGGGAGGAGTCCAAAGCGTATTTATGCTTTACGGCATCATCTTTATGATTGCTATCTTTCTCGGTAGCCTAGTCATGATTGATCCTCCCCAGGGCTATGTTCCTGCCGGATGGACCCCACCTCAAGCGACCACTAAAAGCGCGGCCAGCGGTATGGTCAATTTTGATTCTAAGGAAATGATGACTACACCGCAATTTTATATGACGTGGTTGACATTTCTGTTTTCTGCCATGGCGGGTCTTATGGTTATCGGCAACATCAAGCTCTTTGGAATTGATGCCCTCAAAGCCAAAGGAATTGAAGTGGCTGTGGCATCCGCAGCCGCCGGGACAGCGGTTGCCTGGTTAGCTATCTTGAACGGCCTCGGCCGAATCGTTTGGGGAACTATTTCAGATAAGCTGGGGCGCAAGATGTCTATTTTCCTTATGTGTCTTTTCCAAGGAATCGTTATGCTCCTCTTTTACAAAATGGGTAGTACTGCTTTTATGTTAATTATCGGTGCTTGTCTCATTGGCTTCAACTTCGGTGGTAACTTTGCCCTATTTCCGGCAATAACGGCAGATTACTTCGGAAACAAGAATGTTGGTCTTAATTACGGTTATGTCTTTTTTTCTTACGGTATTGCAGGTGTTTTGGGCCCTCAGATTGCCGCTCATTTCAAGGATGCCGCCAAAGGTAGTGGAGATCCATCTGTCTGGTTAACGCCATTTGTCATTGCGGGAGTTGCTTGTCTCCTCGGAGCGGTGATTACTTTAATTTCAAAACCGCCCCAAAAGTCGTAATCTGAAAAAGATATAGAAAAGTTTAAACAGACTTCAAATTAAAAAGAAAAGCCCTTTCAGTCAAAGACTGGAAGGGCTTTTTATTTCATTTTTTTCATAAACACATAGATATTCAGAAGGCATGATGTAATTATGATATGGCAGGCACGTGGGTCAGTCATCTCTGATTAGAATATTAGCAATTTATTTTAAGAATATCCCCGTCAAGTTTCATATGAGGTGAGGGCAGGAGGGATTTTAGCCTTGCACTTGACGGGGATATAAAGGGGACAGTAATATATAATTTTTAAAAAAGTTATTAATCCTCCACAATTTAATTTTAAATTTATTCAAAGTAAATATTTCATCACTAAATTGTTATCCATTTCCTGGCTTCATCAATATCCGTAAACCACTTGAATGGCAGACCGGCATTTATTGATGCAGTCTCATGAAAAGATGCGGTTTCAGCATTTTCTAAAGTATCAATAAATGCAATTTTCATAAAGGGTCTCTCCGAAGGATATTTTTTGGCAAATTTATATATATCTAAAACCCCGGGACGCCCCTTCAGTTGTCGTACATCTACTAGCTTATTTTTAACATTTGCTGACTTTTCCAGAGCAATTATTTCTTCCTGACATTTTTTTATATCTTTATTTATCAGTTCTCCTGTTATGACAATTTTTAGAATTCCGTCTTTTATAGATGATTTGATGTTATACAATTTCTTTCCCATTTGTATATTATTTAGCCTTTTTATTTGGCTGTAGTGTGTATTATATATTAAAAATTTATAAAATTAGTAATAGGGGAATAATGGGAAGGAAATGGGTACAAGCAATACCCATTAAAATGCGACAACAATTACTTATAATTATAAGCTTTTTAAATAAGTGGTTAGATTTTTATCTTTTCCCCAAATACCCAATTTCTTTCGGATATTCTTGCGGTGTTTATCAACCGTTTGAGAAGAAATATTTAATAGACCGGAAATTTCCTTGGTAGTCAGACCCCCCTTAATCAGATTACAGATTTCTATTTCTCTGGAAGATAACTGGGTACTTTTTTGCGCCATTATACGGCCAAATGATGAAGTTAGTTCATTTAAATGACGGTGTAATACATCCATGTATTCAGGCGGTAGTCCTTTTAATTTATGTTTTTCGATAATCGGCATTATGGATTCTTCAATATTCATCGCGATGTCTTCCTTGATCTGATTTTTTGTTCTCTCCATATGCTCCATTAATTCGGTTAGTGCGATATTTTTTTGCTCTAAAGAAAGTTTATCTTTACGCAATTCTTCTTCCATTATCTTCTGTTCGGTAATATCTCTGCAAATGGCCAGAATGTATTTCCCCCTGCCCAATTCTAAAAAAGAAGGAGATAGATCCGCGAAACAAAGGCTGCCGTCTTTTTTCTTAAAAGTTGTATCCCTGCGTGCCATTGGTTTTCCTTCTTCTAATGATTTTATCTGCTTAACAACAAAGGGCAGTTCTTCCCGGGGATGAATGTCCTGAATATTAAGATTCTTAAGCTCATCTTCCGTATAACCGAGCATATTAAGAAAAGCCTGGTTGCAGATGGCGAATTTCCTGCTCTCCATATCAAGAAGGAATATGCCGTCATGGGAGCTTTCAAATATTTTTCTGAACTTTGATTCGCTCTCGTACAGTATTTCCTCGGCTTTAATGCGTGTGGTAACATCATGGCCGATGGAAACCAAGCCCACCGTCCGTCCGTTTTCATCTTTAAGCGTTTTATCCCACCACTCAACAAAAACTTTACGGCCATCTTTGTTAATAATCGGGTTTATGTTGCCTTTAGTGCTTATGCCTCCAATCGCCCGTTTAAACAATTTTTTTATCTTGTGATGGTCTTCTTCGGGTAGAAAAATGTCAAACCAATTTTTACCTTTTACTTCTTCCAGCCGGTAACCGCTGATTTCTTCCATATAGGTATTAAATCTTTCTATACGGGCTTCCGTATCCAAAACCAATATGATGGTTTGTGCAGTGTTAAATAGAGTTTCAGAAAAATCTTTTTCTTTCCTGAGGGCTTCCTCTGCCTTTTTACGCTCGGTTATGTCTGAGATTAATCCTATGAGTCCTATAATTTTACCATTTTCGGCCTTTATGGCGTCCGCGCGTATCAAAACAGGGAATATTCTACCGCTTTTGGATACCATCTCTATCTCTCCATTCCATGAATCTCCCACCATGATTGCATCAAAAACCTCGCGGGCGACATCCTTGTTGGCAAAAGCAGCCGGTCCTTCTCCCGCAGCAGCAAGTTCTTCCGGTGTGTATCCAAAAAGTTCGGTGAAAGCCTTATTATGATAAAAATGATGTCCCTGCGGATCGGACATTCCAATGGCATCACCGGAACTATTCACAGCCTCTTTAATCAATATAAGGGCCTCCTCTGCTTTTTTGCGCTCATTAATGTTATAAACAGTTCCTGTGCTGCCTTTTAAAATTCCGTCTTTATAAATGTATCGGGCATTAAGGAGAACCCAGATTTTTTCTCCACTCTTTGTTCTAATGCAGTACTCCATTGAGTCAGGAATTTTTTCTCCATGAAATAGCTTTTTCAGCCTTTCGGACATTAAATTCTGACTTTCTTCTGTGAATAAGTGAAAGATATTCATGTTCAGAAGTTCTTCCCTCGTATAGCCCGTATATTCGCAGATGATGTCGTTGACGCTTATAAGCTGGCCTGATTGATAATCAACCTCGTAGATTCCCGCAGGTGCGTATTTGACAAGTTCACGATACTTTTCCTCGCTCTCCCTTAGTTTATCCTCTGCCTGCTTGCGTTCAGTAATGTCTCTGAACAAACCAGTAATGTATTTCTTCCCTGATACAGAAATTACAGAACCGCTGATATCTGCGAAAGATATTGTTTTATCTTTTTTCATTATGGGTATATCGTGAACCATCACCTTTTCTTCTCTCTCGAGTTTTTCAAATTGTTCAATAACAGACGGTAAAGATTCTTTCGGATGAATGTCGGCTACGCTGAGTTTCAGAATTTCCTTTTCCGTATAGCCCAACATCTCACAGATTTTTTTATTAGCAGTGAAAAACTTTTTGTCGCTATTTTGTAACAGTAGAATTCCATCTGAGACAGAATCCAATATAGTTTTAAATCTCAATTCCATTTCTGTTAGCGTTTCGTCAGACTGCTTTTGCCCGGTAATGTCGTGAAGAATTCCTATTAGTGAAGGTTTAATGCTCTTTGACATTAAAGATTTTTGCTGGGGAGATTTTTTTTTCATTATAGCTTTAACCTTCTTCTTGTTTGCGGTGGGATTAATCATACATTGTTGTTCGCAACAAAGCAATCCATATCACTTTGCTAAATGCAGATTTCTAATTGAAATACTATGTTGATTGAAAAAATTATTGAATCCCGAAAAACAGGAATCTGATGATTACGGATAGCAGGCTGAATAATATTCAAGGCTAAAATTTTTACATAGGCATCCGGTATGCCGATTGATTAAATCTTATAAGATTTTGTTTCCCGGATTTGTATTCTTTTGTTTCCAGAAGATGTAATCTTGAATTTTTTGGATAGCTTCACTTGGTGTATTGACCAATTCAACACCCGCTTCGTAATATGTATCTTCAATTATAACTTTAATCCATTTTACTTTTCCGATAGCTGTCATCTGTTTTTTTAGAGTCTTTAATGCAAAATCCATCATTATAAGTGTATCTACAGGCAAAAAGATATCAGACTTTATTTTCGTCCCGTATATAGAGATGTCTTCGCTGAAACTACAAAGGATTTTTTCTTTGGTAAGTTTTTTTTCATCGGAGATGACAGTTATAGTAACCTCGTTATCTTCCTTCAGTCTTTCCGCTTTTCTTCTTTCTTTCATAAAGACAACTCCGTTTTTTTAGTTGCTTTTCAGTCAGGCTCCCGCCCCGTTGATATCGGTAAAAAATTTTAGTTTATATCCGCATTACGTGATGTAGTCTCATCCCGTGATAATTACGTTAAACAGAATTTTGATGACAAGATTTGATTTCTGCTTTTTTTGCCATTTATGGACTTTCCGGTATGTTTGGCATTTTATTTTTTATGATGGATTGGCTGTTATTATATCACTATTCATTATTTTTAAAAGAGGGAAGTGCAGAACTTTATTGAAGTGATCTTTCCTATTTTTAAGGCGTTATATCAATAACAACATTAGTCACCGTTGGATCCTCATCTATAATCAAACGTTTCCCTCCCTCAGTATACTGTATATTTGTTACATCCTCTGTCATGACCTGATAACCACCGCTGTAATGAATATGTGTCGGCACATAAATTTCCGTTTTTGCCGATGTATTCCTAGGTGTATATTCATAATGCATGACGGATGTATCAGGGTCGAACGAAAGAATCAGGGGCATGCCGGCAGTGTATTGAGGATACGGACGAATCAATACTCGCGCCTTATCCAGCTTAAGAGAACTTAGGTCTGCGTCGTTTTCAAACAGGCTTTGGCTGTCGTCCTGACTTTGCGTTGTGGGAGCAATCCAGTCTTTCAGAGCGGCTTGCTTGGTGGATTCATTGTTGAATCGCCCTTTGGCATATTGCTCTTTCCAATGATAAAGAAGGTCGGATGATATCTCATTAATTATATGTCAGTTGGTTAATTTACCGGCTACTCGTGTATCTTAGTAAACTATAATCCGGCGGTTGAAAAATTTAATCGTCATTTTTTTTTCAATTTTTCGACAATTTTATGCAAAGAAACGTCATCGTTTACATCGAGTATGTTGTCTTCCTTTTCATCGCTGTATTCTGAAGTACTGGCTATCGGTCTTGATGACTTTCGCCGGTCTTGTTTTGCGATTCTTTTGTCGTGTCTGGACGTATACATAACATCTGTTGAGACATTCTGTACTTCACCGGTCAGAATCGGCGACTGATATAAGTCATCAGGCGACAACTCTTCTGTGGGGCGAAATATCTTTTTGTAAGGAGTAAAATTGGAACGATTTTTCAGATAGTCTGTCAAATAGTGTTCGGGCGAGAACATTTTCTCATCTTTGGATGTTTCCATAACGTTGTTAAGTTGATGAATTTTGTTTTCGCGGATTGTGTTTTTGATGGCCGGAGTGCCATGCACAATTGTGAGAACAGGAACACGCTGTTCAGCCTTCTCCATGTATACCAGTTGCTGAATAACAATCCACTTCAATACAGATGCAAGTTGGTTGCGTAACTCATTTTGGGCTTCTAAGTGAACGGCATTGCACATGCGGTAAATGACTTCTTCCGGAGTACCCGCATGCATTGTAGCAATGACCAGGTGTCCTGTCTCGGCGGCATTTAGCGCCAGTTGCATGACGTCTCCTTCGCGCAGTTCACCTACGAAAATTACATCAGCATCTTCTCGCAGTACATCAATTAGTCCTTGTTTAAAAGAAGGTGTATGGGTACCGAGTTCCCGTTGTTCTATGAAAGATTTTTGTGATTGAAAGCGATATTCAACGGGATCTTCAATAGTGACAATATGTGACTGGCGGGACTTGTTTATTTCGTTGATTATGGCGGCGATTGTTGTCGTCTTGCCTACTCCGTTGGCGCCGCAGATGAGAACAAGACCTGACTTTATCTTGGAAATATCATGCAATAAGGGGTGGAGGTTTAGTTCTTCTATTGTAGGTATGTGACCGGGAAGAATTCTGATCGCTATACTTATTCCACGCATTGTGTTGAAAACGTTGATGCGGAGCCGGGCCTTGTTCGTGGAAAAGGCAATGTCAACAGAATTTTTTTGCTTTAATTTTTCCAGTTGCTGGGGGTTCAGAAGCGTTAATGTCAGATTATCGACTTCCTGATGTGTCCACTGGAGGGAATTGTGAAACTGAATCTCACCAAACTTTCTGGTCACCACGGGATGCTCGCCGGCAATATGTACATCAGACATAGATTCTTTGATTGCGGTATTTACAAGACTTTCGAACCGTTTCATAAACTCCTCCTCGATTATCAATTAATAAAAACTACACTTCCTCAGAAAGTTACAGGGCAGCTTTTTTCAACTCAGGTCAGGATAGATTTACGGATATGATACTTTTCCCTATTCCATCCTTTTGATTAATGATGGATATAATCTTCACGCTCTTAATCTCCTAATCTTCGGATAGCGTTTAAAATTTTATTCATCAGGGTTGTTAATCCTCTTGTCTTTACTTTTCCCTTGAAAATTGGACAGATAAAGCTAAAAAAGCCTTTTCTAAAATCGTCCAGATTAAGTTCTTCTCTTTTCTTCATCCTTCTTCTTGCCGCACTCATTTTAAACCCTATATTACCTATTATTTTCCGAAATCCTGAAATATTTTCTCTACATTATAGCTTTTCTTCTTAGTACACCTTGAGAGAGAAATTATCAATCCTTCTTTAGAAAGGAATATTGGACTTTGTTTTTTTAAATGATTGCCGAAAAATTTTCTCTCTGAATACTGGTCATTTTTTTATTTCATCATATCAATAAATTAGCGGTAAAAATTGTATAAAAAGGGGTTATTTTATTGACAGGATAATTAAATTATGTTAGCCGTCACAGGCTTCTCTGCTATGATTTTGAGCAATATTTTTTAAGCTTATATCGTATGGCTGAAAACGCCAGGAAGGAGGCGTAATGGGTATTGATCTCGCGAGGATAGATGATATTGTGGCGAAAAAGGGAAGGACTCCGGATATGGCGATTCCCGTTTTGCAGGCAATACAGGAGGAATTCCGTTATGTCCCGCTGGAAGCTATGGAACATATAGCCAAAACCACTCAAATGACAGAAACACAACTCTATGGCGTTGCCACTTTTTTTGCGCAGTTCAGACTGACGCCGGTTGGAGAAAAAATCATTAAAGTATGTCACGGAACGGCCTGTCATGTCGGCGGCGCTGATGGACTGACGGAGGCATTGGAGGAGAGTTTGGGAATCAAAACGGGAGAAAATACTCCGGACATGAAATTTGCCTTAACATCCGTGGCGTGCGTGGGCTGCTGTTCACTTGCGCCGGTGGTTATGGTGGACACAACCACTTACGGTCGCCTGGACAGGAAAAAAGTCGTCCAGATTATCAAAGAAATTAAAGGTTGAGATTCAATTATCATTAAATAAACTTGTTTTAACAAGGTTGAGGATAAAAAGGGTGCAATCAGAGATTGCGAAAAACAAAAAATCAATAATTGTGGGAATGAGCACCTGCAATATTGCTTCAGGTGCACAGGAAGTTTTCGATTTTTGCAAAAAGGCGGTAGCGGAGAAAGTGCTCGATGTCAATCTCAGCATCACCGGTTGCCTGGGAATGTGTTTTGCGGAGCCCCAGGTGCAGATAGTGGAGCCGGACGGATCGCGTCATATTTATGTTTATGTATCGGCTAAACGCATGGAAAAAATCATGGAGGAACATGTTCTGGGAGGAAAACCAAAAGTCGAATGGACGGCGCGCTTCAATGAAGGAGAATTCAAGCAACTCATGGGCAAGCAGAAACGAATCGTGCTGGCCAATTGTGGTTTTATAAATCCCGAAAATATAGATGACTACCTGGCTGTTGACGGATATAAGTCGCTGAGAAAGGTGTTGGAGGAAAATAATCCTCAGAAGATTATTGATGACGTAACGAAATCCGGTTTGAGAGGACGCGGGGGAGCGGGGTTTCCCACTGGCGTAAAATGGAACTTTGCCAGACAGCAGCAGGGAGATAAGAAATATATCATTTGCAACGCGGATGAGGGAGATCCTGGCGCTTTTATGGATCGCACTACATTGGAAAGCGATCCGCATGCGGTAATAGAGGGTATGGTAATCGGTGCGTTCGCCATCGGTTCCGATGAAGCCTACATCTACTGCCGTGCAGAGTACCCCCTGGCTATTCAGCGTTTATACAAGGCGATTGCCCAGGCGGAGGAGAAAGGATTTCTGGGCAAAAAGATAATGGGATTTGATTTTGAATTCCAGATACATATCAAAGAGGGAGCCGGAGCATTCGTCTGCGGCGAGGAAACAGCTCTGATGGCGTCTATCGAGGGACGGCGGGGTATGCCCCGACTCAGGCCTCCTTTCCCGGCTCAGTCCGGTCTTTTCGGCAAGCCGACAACCATAAATAATGTGGAGACATGGGCGAACATCCCCTGGATTATTCGTCATGGCCATGAAGCTTTTGCCGCCATGGGAACCGAAAAATCCAAGGGCACCAAGGTCTTTGCTCTGGCGGGCAAAATCAAAAGAGGCGGCCTAGTGGAAGTTCCGATGGGGATAACTCTCGGAGAAATCATCCACGATATAGGTGGCGGCACTGGAACAAAACGTAATGTCAAGGCGGTGCAGATGGGGGGTCCTTCAGGAGGCTGTGTTCCTGCCTCCCTGTTTACGACCAAAATTGATTACGATGAAGTAACCCGCACCGGCGCGATAATGGGATCCGGCGGCATGGTCGTTATGGATGAAACCACATGCATGGTTGATATCGCCAGATATTTTCTCGATTTTACCCAGCTGGAATCCTGCGGCAAATGCACATTCTGCCGGATAGGCACAAAACGGATGCTGGAGATACTCACGCGGATTTGCTCAGGCAAAGGTAAGGAAAGTGATATCGATCTGCTTGAAGATCTTGCCACACAGGTAAAGACGACAAGTCTGTGTGGATTGGGACAGACCGCGCCCAACCCGGTATTGACAACAATACGTTACTTTCGGGAGGAATACGAAGAGCACATCAGGGAACACAAATGCCGGGCGGGACGTTGTCGAGCCCTTTGTTCGTTCACGATTACAGAGGCCTGCACTGGTTGCACGATTTGCGCGAAGAACTGTCCGGTCAACTGTATCACGGGCGAAAAGAAAAAAATCCATTTTATAGATCAGCAGGCCTGTATCCGTTGCGGTGTTTGCCGTGATCTGTGCAAGTTTAACGCCGTGGAAGTAGGCTTAAGGGTGAAGTAAACCATGGAAAAAGTCAATCTCACAATCGACGGACAGGCGGTGGAAGTTGATGCTGGAACAACAATCCTTGATGCCGCGCAAGGCCTTGGAATATTCATACCTACGTTTTGTCATAATCAGGAACTGAAGCCTTTCGCTTCCTGCTTCGTTTGCGCGGTTGAGATAGAAGGAAGACCTAATCTTGTTCCTTCCTGCTCAACGGCGGTTGCCCCGGGGATGGTAGTAAAAACTCAGAGTGAACGGTCGAAAATGGCCCGTCGCACCTGTGTGGAACTTCTTCTCAGCGATCATCTCGGCGATTGTCTGGGACCGTGCACAGTAGAGTGCCCCGCCGGTATTGATATTCCGGGATATATCAGATATCTGGCTCAAGGGAATGACCGGGCTGCCTTAGAGTTGATCAAGCAAAATATGCCTCTGCCGGGAGTTCTGGGACGTGTTTGCCCTCGTCCCTGTGAGGATGGATGCCGCAGACAACTCGTCGAGGAACCCATCGCTATATGTCATCTCAAAAGATATGCGGCGGACGCAGTTTCTGATGGCGGAAATGAATATATTCCCGAGTCTATGAAACCTACAGGGAAAAAGGTGGCCATCGTCGGAGCTGGTCCCGCCGGTCTCTCTGCTGCTTATTACCTGCAGCTCAAGGGACACAAGACAGTGATATATGACAGCCATGAAGCCCCCGGTGGTATGCTTCGTTTCGGTATTCCCGCCTACCGGCTTCCTCGTAATGTTATTGATCGCGAATATGAAATCGCCGGAAAGCTCGGTGCAGAATTCAGGTTCAATGTGACTATAGGTAAGGATGTAACCCTAGATAAATTAAAACAGGATTACGATGCCGTATTCCTCGCCATTGGTGCTCAAAAGGCGCAGGGCACGCGCGTGGAAGGAGAAAACTTGCCGGGGGTTCTTTCCGGTATTGCCTTTCTTGCCGAAGCATCACGCAATGAAAAAACACCTATCGGTAATCGGGTTATGGTAGTCGGTGGGGGAAATACGGCTGTTGATGCAGCCCGGACATCAATCCGGCTCGGTGCTAGGGAAGTAATAATTCTGTATCGCCGTACCCGCAAGGAAATGCCCGCATGGGAAGTGGAGGTTGATGAGGCGGAAAAGGAATCGGTTAAGCTGGAAATACTGGCTGCTCCGACAAAGATTGAAAAACTCTCCGACGGTTCCCTGTCTGTAACTTGTATACGAATGAAACTGGGAGATCCGGATGCTTCGGGTAGAAGAAGTCCTGTTCCACAGCCGGGTAGTGAGCATGTCAGGGTAGTGGATAATGTGATTGCGGCCATCGGACAGTCGGTGGATTCTAAAATGATGACCAATGTGGAACTGGCCAAATGGGGTGGAATTATTGCCGATGAGCGCACCATGCGTACGAATCAGGAAAAAATTTTTGCCGGTGGTGACTGTGTGACGGGAGCAGATATCGCGGTTCGTGCAGTGGCCTCCGGTAAGCGAGCCGCCATTGCCATTGACCAGTATCTGATGGGGCAAGAAGTCATCGGCGAACCTTTTACATATAACCACTCAATGGGTAAAATTGAGGAGATATCAAAGAAAGTTATCGAAGGTCGCGAAAAACAAAAGCGCGTCAAGATGCCGGAACTGGCGGCGGAAACAAGGATAACCAACTTTCAAGAAGTAGAAACCGGCTTCACAGCCGATCCGGTCAGGTATGAGGCGAAGAGGTGCCTGGAATGTGATTGTGGAGACGTCAAGGATTGTAAGTTGCGTTCCTATGCAACACTTTTTGAAGCGGATCCGGCCAGGTTTGCCGGAAGTTGCAGAGATTACGAAAGAGACGATTCGCATGCCAGCGTTTTATATGATAGTCATAAGTGTATCCAGTGTGGGACATGCGTTCGCATGACTGAGGAGGTTTTTGGCACTTCGGCCCTTGGTTTTGTTAATCGGGGATTTGCATCACGTGTGAAGCCGGCGTTGGGACGTCCCCTGGTCAAGGTTAATGACAAGGGTATAGAGCATATTGTGGAGGTCTGCCCCGTAGGGGCTTTGATTCTGAAAAGGTCATGAAGAAAGAAGAACTTAGTTAAATTTTAAATTGCAGTTTTTTGTGTATCTGCAAATAAGTTTTAAAATAGGCATTAAAAAGATTTGATTTTTAATAACAGGAGTTATTGCGTGTCACAAACCGTTACGCCATATTTGGAAATGTCCAAGGCTATTATAGATGCCGGCGGTGATGCGCTGAAAAAATGTTATCAGTGCGGTACCTGCACAGGCACCTGTCCCTGGACACCGATTACCCATTTCAATATCCGCAAACTGGTGCGTTACGGACAGCTTGGCTTGGACGGCATTGAGGATTTTATGTGGGGATGTTCTACCTGTAAATTCTGTGTGGATCGCTGTCCTCGGGGGGTGGAACTGATAGACGTCGTTACCGCCGTACGTAATGTTTACAGCTCAGGAGGCATGCTGCCGCAAAGTCTGCGGGCCTTTGTCGGTTCCCTGTCGGCCCGCGGTAATCCCTGGTCAGGCGATCCGGAAAAACGAAATGACTGGGCTAGAGAAAAATATCCTCTTTACACAGAGGATAAGGAATATTTGTTCTGGACCTGTTGTACTGTTTGTTATGATCCCCGCAATATTAGATTGGCCAGAGCAACTGCTGAAGTATTGAATCAATCAGATTTAAGCTGGGGGCTGCCTTCGTTTGAGGTCAATTGCTGTGGTGAGAGTTTAAGGAAAGTCGGCGATCTGGGACTTTTTGAAAGGCTTAAAAATAAAAATCTGGATTATTTGAACTCTCAAAGTGTTGTAAAAATCATTACGGTATCACCGCACTGTCTGGTTACTTTTAAAAAGGAATATGGTAAAGACTACGAAGTTTTGCATTTCAGTGAATTGATTGTACGACTAATGAAAGAAGGAAAGCTGGCTCCCAAAAAAGATTTCGGTGGTCTCAAAGTTACATATCACGATCCCTGTTATCTGGGCAGACACAGCGGCGTTTACGATGCTCCTCGTGATATTCTGAAATCCATTCCGGGTATTGATTTCGTGGAAATGGGCAGGAGCCGTGAGCAGAGTATGTGCTGTGGCGGCGGCGGCGGCGGACTATGGATGGAGAAACTCAAAGGCGAGCGCCTCAGCGACCTGAGAATTGAAGAGGCACTGGCTACCGGCGCAACGGTTCTGGCAACTGCGTGTCCGTACTGCATTACCATGTTTGAAGACAGCGTCCGGACACTCAATGTAGATGAAAAGATAAAAATAAAGGATGTAACGGAACTCTTTCTGGAAAGTCTGGATATAAAAATTGATGATTCACCTGCGTCTGACATGGACTTTACATGTAAAACCGGTTAAAAATATTTTTTGAAGTAAAAAAAGGTTAGAGGATCTATGAGCAGAGTCGGTGTTTTTATTTGCCACTGCGGTTTGAATATAGCCAAAACAATTCACGTTCACAAACTGGCTCCGTTCGCCTCCACGTTGCCTGATGTTGTTGTGGCGAAGGATTACAAGTTCATGTGTTCCACCCCCGGTCAGGAAATGATTGCCAACGACATCAAGGAACACAAACTGGATCGTGTGGTTGTGGCGGCCTGTTCTCCTTTGATGCACGAGCAGACTTTTCGCAAAGTTCTGGAAAACGCCGGTCTGAATCAATACCTTGTAACTATTGTGAATATCCGCGAACAGGTTTCCTGGGTAACGCACGACATTGAAGAAGGAACCGCCAAAGCCAAAGTTCTTCTAAACGGTGCAGTTTATCGGGCAAGACTTCTGGAACCTCTGACTTCACGGGTTATTGACGTCAATCCCAATATAATGGTGGTCGGCGGTGGCATTGCCGGAATTCAGGCCGCGCTGGAACTGGCCAACACGGGCAAGAAAGTTTATCTTGTCGAAAGAAATTCCACCATTGGCGGTCATATGGCTCAGTTTGACAAGACCTTTCCCACGCTGGATTGCTCTGCCTGTATTCTGACGCCTAAGATGGATGCCGTTTTGCAGCACAAGAACGTCACTTTGATGACCTATTGTGAAGTAACTGAAGTCAAGGGATTTGTAGGCAACTTCGATGTCACGATCAAACAAAAAGCGCGTTATGTGGATCATGATAAGTGCAACGCCTGCCTGGCTTGTCTGGAAAAATGTCCGGGTAAGGGTGTCTCCGAATGGGATGAAGGTCTGGTGAAAAGAAAAGCCATTTACATTCCCTTTCCGCAGGCAGTTCCGCAAAAACCGGTTATTGACAGAGATGTCTGTACTTATTTTTTAAAAGGGAAATGCCGTCTTTGTGAAAAAGTCTGTGAAAAGAAAGCGATTGATTTTGAACAGCAGGATACGTTCTCAACGATAAAAGTCGGAGCGGTTATTGTGGCCACAGGCTATGATTTGATGGATACGAAACCGCTTGTTCAGTATGGCTACGGAAAATATCCGGGCGTTTACAGTGCGTTGGAAGTGGAACGGCTGTTCAATTCAGCCGGTCCCACCGGTGGTAAGGTAATACTGCGCGACGGCAAAGAACCTCAGGCCATTGCTATTATGCATTGTATCGGAAGCCGCGATAAAAATTATTATGAGTATTGCAGCCGTGTATGCTGTATGTATTCGCTCAAATTTGCTCATCTGTTCGGGGAAAAAACATCAGCCGATATTTACCAGTTTTATATCGATATACGCGCTGCCGGTAAAGGTTATGAAGAGTTTTACAATCGTATCATTGAAGAGGATGTTAAATTCATCCGCGGTAAGGGCACGCGTGTTGTTGAAAGCACCGATGAACCGGGGCGCCTGATAGTTGAAGCGGAAGACACAATTACCGGGAAATTCATCAAATTGCCCGTGGATATGGTCGTGCTGTCACCGGCGATGATCCCTCGATCCGATTACAAGGATGTCGCCAAGCTTTTTAATTTGAGCACGGACAAGAACGGCTTCTTCATGGAGCGTCATCCGAAACTTGCTCCTTTGTCCACCATGTCGGAAGGTGTTTTTATCGCCGGTACCTGCCAGAGTCCGAAAGATATCCCCGATACCGTGGCTCAGGCAAACGGTGCGGCGGCGGAAGCGCTGACGATTGTGGTCAAAAGTAAGATGGAACTGGAGGCGACTACGGCAATGGTTGATCCGGCCTCGTGCTGTGCCTGCCAGAACTGTGTGCGGGTCTGTCCTTACGGTGCGCCGTTTTTTAATGAACAGAAAGGAGTTTCTGAAATAAACGAGGCTCTGTGCAAGGGCTGCGGTCTTTGTGCGTCAGTATGTCCGTCATCGGCTATTATTGCGCGGCATTTTACCAATGATCAGGTATTGGCCGAGATGGAAGGTTTAATGGAGTATTAGTATGACACAATCAAACGTCCATATGCTGCGTTGCGCTTCGTTCGCGTCGCTGCGACCTACGCAAAAAGTAGGCCTCGCTTCGCGATACTCACGCGCCTTGCCTCTGGAGCGTTTTATGGCGTCATTTAAAAGTATACGCCGCGCATCTGAGAGCTTTTGAACGGCATATTAAAAGGAGATTTAAAAACGATTATGTCATTTCGAGGAGAGAAGCGACGAGAAATCTGTGTCCTAAAAACGGAGAGGAATCTTTAAGATTTCTCACTTCGTTCGAAATGACACATAAAAGTTTGTTTTGATAATTTTTCAGAAAAGGATTTTTGCATGGAATTTCAACCGAAAATACTGGGCATTGCCTGTAACTGGTGCACCTACACTGGAGCGGACCTGGCCGGAACAACGAGACTACAATATCCACAGAATTTAAGGGTTGTTCGCGTTATGTGCTCCAGCCGCATCAATCCTTCATTTATATTTCGGGCGTTTCAACTGGGGGCGGACGGCGTGCTTGTCGGCGGCTGTCATCCGGGTGATTGCCATTATAATACCGGTAATCTCTATGCGCGGAGAAGGCTGGCTGTAACCAAAAAAATATTGGAATTTGTGGGCATGGAGCCGGAAAGATTACGGATTGAATGGATTTCCGCATCGGAAGGCAATAAATTCGCCGAAGTTGTCACCGAGTTTACCGAACAGATAAGAAAGCTGGGTCCTCAGATCAAGTTTAAGATAGAACAACAGTCCCTGCTGGAGAAGATATGAGTGTCAGCTTTAAGAACATTGAAGAAAAACTGAGAACGGAATCCAAAAAACTTCTGGAGTCCGGCCGTGTCAGTATTGTGCTGGCATACACAGGGGGTTATGATGATAAGCACCCCCTGCCTTATGTCGCCAGAAAAGCTGCCGATGCCGAAAAAATCATCTTTAACGAATACTGCACTGCCAACATGGCGCGTTACCTGGTTCGTTATCCGCGCGGCACTAAAATTGCCATTGCCGTAAAGGCAGCGGATAGCCGCGCAATTGTTCAGTTGATTCAGGAAGAAAAGGTAAAACATGGAGACCTGGTCATTCTGGGAATTCCGGTTTACGGCATGAAAAATTTCAAAACAGAAGAAATCATCGACAGCAAAACCACCTGCGGGACTTGTAATCCGGTCCTTTACGACATACTGTTGGACAAGGAAGTGCACGGTCTGCACATGGCTTCACCATACGATGTTCTTGCCGAATATGAGGCAATGGATAAAGAAGCGCGCTGGGCTTTTTGGAAAAAGGAACTGGATCGCTGCATACGATGTTACGCCTGCCGCAAGGCTTGTCCGATGTGTTACTGCGATCCCTGCTTTATTGATCAGAACAAACCCAAGTGGGGAGAAAAATCGCCGGAATCTTCTGGTAACCTGATGTATCACTTAACAAGATTTCATCATCTGGCGGGACGGTGTATTGATTGCGGGGAATGTTCGCGCGCCTGCCCGGTGGACATTCCGCTTTATCTGTTCCACAAAAAAGTGGCGAAGGAATGTGAGGAAATGTTTGGCCAGGCTGCGGGCATGAGTATTGAAGATAAACCCGTGCTGATTAATTTCCGTGTGGATGATACCGATAAAATTCTGGAGTAGTGGTGAGGTAGCACAGTTGTGTTAAAGAAAGCAGCAATTCAAAAAATATTCGATCTGGCAGCGCAATTGATGGAAAAGGGAACTCTCGTTGCACCCATTCGCGAAGACGCTGGTTATAATTTCCGTGAAATTTCCGATGCGAAACGGGTGGATTTGAATTTCTACAATACACTGATGAGTCCCAAATCGGCTTTTTTCCCGCAGATGGAAGATTTTGTTCGTTATAATAATAACAAGTCCATTCTGGACGCAAAGTGTGTGGATTTGAATTTGAAGCCGGTTTTTCTCTTCGGCGTTCGCCCCTGCGATGTGAAGAGCTTCGAAATTATGGACATTCATTTTTCCGGTACGGGCGCGGTTGATCCGTATTGGAAAAAAAGAAGGGACAATACGACCATCTTTGGTTACGCCTTTGACGTAAATATTCCGGCGGACGGCACTGATTTTTATTCGACGCTGAAAATCGGCGCGGCTGACCCCGAAGGCAGCGACATTTTTATGATAAAAAAAGACAATGACCTGCTTTTAAAAGCCATTACGCCCAAAGGCGAAAATCTGCTTTCCTCATTGAGTTTGCTGACAGATGCTTCCGCTGATGAACAAAAGCATTTTGATAAGACGGTAGCTGCCGGTCGCTCATTCAAAACCCGCTTTATGAGTGTGGATCCCAATTCCATTGCCAAGAAATTTGAGGACCTTTTCCATAAGACAGAGTTCTGGGAGAAGGTATCCGATGCCTGCTTGAGTTGCGGCGTCTGCACTTTTGTCTGCCCCACCTGCTACTGTTTTGACATTTGTGATGAGACGCTTTTCAGTCAGGGTGTCCGTCGTCGCGTTTGGGACGCTTGTATGTTTACGGATTTCACGCTGGAAGCCAGCGGACACAATCCGCGCACGAAGGTTTATCAGCGCCTGCGCCAGAAAATATGTCATAAATATTCTTTCCACATAAGAAAATACGGCGTGATTTCCTGCGTCGGCTGCGGACGGTGCACGCGTAGTTGTCCGGTGAATATTGATATTTTTTCGATTGTGGAAGCGGCTATGAAACTATAAGGCTTATTATTGTTTGCCCCCCTTAAGAGGGGCTGTCCCGATGAAGCATCGGGACGGGGGAGGAAAATATTTCATGAAAACAAAAAACATCCGCCCCCTTGCCCCCGCCAGTGGGGGACATGAACAGAAAAATTTTTAAGGAAAGAAAATGTACGACAACAATCCATATATTCCCATGCCCGTTAAGATATCCAAAATCATTAATGAAGTGGATACACACGATATCAAGACATTCCGTTTGACATTCCTGAATAAGGAAGACGCAAAAAACTTTAAATATCTTCCGGGACAATTTGCCGAGCTGTCCATTTATGGCAAGGGCGAAGCGCCCATCGGTATCGCCTCATCGCCGACCGAAACCGGCTACGTGGAATTCACCGTTCAGAGAGCCGGAACCATTGTGCCGGGTCTGGTTACCGCCGCTTTGCATGACATGGAGGTAGGCGATACGATCGGTTTGCGCGGCCCGCTGGGGCATCCCTGGCCGATTAAGTTTCTGGAGAAAAAAAACATTGTGGTGGTGGGAGGCGGGTTCGCCTTCACGACTTTGCGTTCTCTGGTCAATTATATGCTGCATAAGGGAAACCGTTCGCGCTTTGGCGAAATCAAGGTGATTTATGGCGCGAGAACCCCCGGCCTGCTTCTGTATAAAAACGAACTTGCCGAATGGGGAAAAAGGGACGATATCAAATCAATCATCACCGTGGATAAAGGCGATTACACATGGGATGGACGCGAAGGCTTTGTACCTGCCGTATGCAAGGAAGTTGCGCCGTCTCCGCATAACACGGTAGCTGTAATCTGCGGCCCGCCCATCATGATAAAATTCACACTACCGGTGTTTTTTGAACTGGGCTTTTCCAAGAAAAAAATTCTGACGTCGCTGGAAATGCGCATGAAATGCGGCATCGGCAAATGCGGCCGCTGCAATGTCGGGTACAAATATGTCTGCTCCGACGGTCCGATATTTTCTCTGGCCGAACTGGATGAGCTTCCCCGGGATTTCTAACCTTTTAAATAGCCCAGAAAAATAGAAAGATACGACAAAAAAATGGTGCGTGTTTTCAAATTGTGCAGTTATTTTGCCGCACGCGCGAAATCGGGTCCTGACGGTAATATTCCTTGAGCACCCTGTAAAGATCAGGTGCGTTTTTTATCATTTGGCGTGGCTGGTCAAAGAATTGTTCGGTGGCCACGGCAAAAAATTCAGCTTCATTGGTGGCGCCGTAGGCATTGAGAAATGTTTCTTTGCCGTTTTCGGTATCGCGTTGGAGACGGAGATATTCGCGGGAGCAGGTTTTTATCCAATCACGGTATTCCACCCGGTCTTTGAGCGGAGGCATACCGTCAGCCGCGCCGTCGAGCATGTCCAGCTTGTGGGCGAATTCGTGATAAATGATGTTATGGCCTGATTCGGGATTACGGCCGCTGCGCAGTGCTTCATCCCAGATGATTACCACTGGTCCTTGCTGGAATGCCTGTCCGATAATCGGCTTGCTGAACTCCACGGGAGCCAGCGCAACTTCAAAAAAACCAAGCCTGCGCGGTGGCGGAAACACAGTAGATGGATAGACAATAATGGTTTGAACATTATGATAATAGTTGTGGGGCAGACCCAGGAGAAGCAGACAGGCATGAGCCGAGATGGTAACGCGAATTTCATCTGTAAGAATAAGTTCCCCGGCGCCGACCCAATCTTTTTCGCTTATGAAAACCTGGATAAGCGCGCGCAGTTGAGAGCGTTCGACATCATTAAGCATGCAGTAATGGCCTACATTGCGCCTGATAATATCTTCCCACTCTGAAGGAAACGGGGCCGCCATCAGTTTTTTACGTCGGCGATTAACAAACCATCGAAACAAAATAAAATCCTTATTTTGCTGAATAACGACAGAGCGCAAAGACTTTAGTTTTATCTCCAATCTTTGCGCCCTGACTTTTAATGAGACCCAAATTTCAGAAACAAAGTGCACTGAAATTTGATGGTCGAATTATCCCCGAGGCGAAGCCGAGTGGGATAAATGTGGGTCTAATTCCCCGCCCCTTGGGGCGGGGTTGTTCATTAATGAGTTTTGCTCTTACTTGCCGCCGAGCATTGCTTCTTTTAAGCTCTTATCGGCCGGTTTATCGCAGAGCCATATTCCAAAAAGCGCTTTTTTGAAATCATGGCCTGTTGCTGTGCTCTTCAGCACTTTGTTCTTGTAAACTTTTACCCCTTCAGCGGGCGTGTAGATGATATCATACACATCGCTTATTTTAATGTTATCCGCAAATACAGAAATGAAACTATCTATCTTCTCTTTGAATGGTGCAGTGTTTCCGTTGGTGGAATTTTCAAATCCTTCGAGAGTGGCGTCCTTCATTTTTTCACTTGTTATCAGTTTGGAAATGATATGAATCCTGATGGCCATGGGCTCATCGGCTTTTATTATTGCGTTCGCATCGGTGTTTTTTTTCTTGAGGTAAAGACCGCCGACATAAGCCTTGATGAAAAATTTCGTCCTGATGCCGGCTCCGTTCAATATCAGTGTGTCACCGCCGGCCTTGAGGCTTCCCGGCATGGTGATGCCGGCCACTTCTTTTGCGTAGCCAGCCGATGTGATTAAAAGAATGGCTGAACATAACAGTAATAGTTTTTTAAACATAAGAACACCTCTCTTTTTATTATGAGACTCAAATTTCAAAAACGAATAACCTAAAGGTCACTATAGGTGTATTGAAATTTGCAAGTCGAACAATCCCGCCATAAGCAGAGGGTATAATACCCCGCCCCTTGGGGCTGAATTATGGTTCAGTCCCGATAGCAATCGGGATTGTCCCGGGGGTCATACCCGTGATTTTAGCCTCATGAAAGCCAAATTGGTAATGTTGATTGTGCAGCTTATCACGGGTTTGAGTCTCACAATAAAAACGTATCGGGGTAAAAGTCAAGGTAAATTAAATGCGTTTCGATAGGATATTATCTTTTCGGAGGCGGTACAAAGACAGTTCTTACGCCGGTTCTTTCCATTTTTATTGCAGTCACAGGGCAGTGGTGCGCGCAAACGCCGCAGCCGATGCACTTATCTTCATTTACTACTACTATATCATCCTCCATTTTAATTGCCTCCATCGGGCACATCTCCTCGCATATTCCGCAGCCAGTGCAATCAGAAGAACTTACCTTTGCCAGAGATGACGAATATGTCTGCGTTGGCGCTCCCCCCATGTAGTAAATCTGGAATATTTCACAGCAGCATTTACAGCAATTGCAGATGGCAAATTCATCATTGGCAAGATCTTGCTTTACATGAAATGCCTTATGAACCAGTCCGTCTTCCTGCGCCTTATCCAAGATTTTGATGGCCTCTTCCTTGGATATCTTCTTCCCAAAGTTATATTTTATAATGAACTCGGCAGGCTGGCCGAAAGTCAGGCAATTTTCCTTTTCCTTTGTGACAGAACAGGGTTTGCCGAGAAGTTCCTTCTCATGCCGGCAGTAACAGGTGGAAACTGCGATGGTGTCGAATTTGTCAACAATCATTTTCACATCTTCATAGGGCATTACAGCATCAGCTTTGTGTTCGATGCACTGTTCTATAGGCACCACTCTGGTAAGTGGGGTGATGTTTTCCTTTACATAATTGATGACAGGTTCATAGTTGCTCTGCACTATGTCGGCCAATTCCTTGAATAACTTTTCAAACAATTTCGCGAGTTTCTTTTCTCTCTCGGTAGTCTTGCCGCGCATCAGGGTAAATTCAAACATGCCCGGTATCGGTGCCAGCAGCCTGTACACTATAACGCCGGTGCTTTTGCTAGCGATTCCGGTAATTATTCCGTTACGCATCAGGTTGTTTAACATCTTATTCAGGCTCTCATCATCCAGATTTGATTTTGCTTTTATCTCATCCAGATTCAGGGGCTTGGTGAATATCGTTATAAATTCAGCCTCTTTTTCATTTATGAGCATCTGTAACAATTCAATTAAAGTACCGGTAATTGGGATAGGGATAACCCCCGAGCTTACGGATGCCTGTGCGGCATTCTGCCATATTTTTTCGTTCATAAATTGTTCCTTTCTTAATCTGTTAATGCGATATGCTGTAAACCATCATGTCTTTACTATACCCTTTTTTCGGGCATCTCTGTGAACCATTTTCATAATCCAAATGGCAAGGTTGGGGCTGATTCTGTGCAATACCCAGAGAAGTTTAGCGAACAGTGTCACGACAATAAAAGCCTTGTTGCGTTCGACGCCGCGTAATATCACTTTGGCGCATTGTTCAGGAGTTATCCCGCTCCAATCAGGTAATTCAGAAACAAGCTTTTCCCTGTTTATGTTAATCATCTTGGAATCGTTCCAAATGGCCGTTTTAATATATCCCGGACAGACGACGCTCACTTTTACACCGTGATCGGCTCCTTCTACGCGTAACGCGCTGGAGAGGCCAACCACGCCATGTTTACTGGCCGCGTAACTTGAGGAGTTGGGAAAAGGCACCAATCCTTCGATTGAAGCCATATTTACAATATGCCCGAAGCCCTGTTTCATCATGATGGGAAAAGCTACTGATGAGCCGTAAACAACGCCGTATAGATTGATATCAATGACTTTGTGCCAATCATCTATTGGTACATCTTGGGCCGGGCCGCCAATGGCAATGCCGGCAATGTTGAAAATAAAATCAATTCTCCCATGAGCGGTTACGGTATCGTCAATGTTTTTTTTCACGGCATCATACTTGGAAACGTCGAGCATTGATGCGATAACTTTGCCGTTTGCTTTGGCAATGCCATCCGCAACCTTTTCTATCCGTTCCGCACTGATGTCGCTTATGACAACATGCGCGCCGCGTCGGGCCAGTTCTTCGGCCAGTCCTTTGCCGATTCCGGAACCAGCGCCTGTAATAATTGCCACTTTTTCATTAAAAATATTCATAAGTCTTATCATTTCTCCTTTTCTGTCATCATTCCCGTCGTGGAGACTGTGTCATAATTTCTTTTATTGTCATTTCGAAGTCCCGCATACGCGGGATTTCACTCCGCGAAAAAATTTATGTCACTTCGACCGCAGGCTATAGTCCAGCTACGCTGGGGAGAAGTCTTAATTTTTTATCATCTTAAAGATTCCTCACCCCGATACATCAGGATTCAGACATTTTCAATGCGATACAGTCTCGAAGGCCGGCAGCCAGTATTATTCCTCACGCCATCTCGGTTTCGAGCAGTTCAAGAAGCTCCTTATTCTCCGGTATGTCCGTCATCGAATGGCCGTAATGCACAAACCGAACCTTGCCGGATTTGTCAATCATTACCTGCGCGGGCATTCTGCCTAACTTGAAAAGACTGACCTCCTGACCGTACTTTTTCAAAACCTTGTGCTCGGGATCAGGCAAACCGATAAACGGCAATCTTTCTTTTTTCCAGTAATCATGGAAAGCCTCGGCATCTTCCGGCCCGGCAACGAGGATTTCCGTATCCAGCTTGACAAATTTATTATAATCCCGGCGCAACTGCGCCATGTGCTTGCGGCAGAATGGTCAAAAAAATCCTCTGTTGAAAACCACCATCACGTTTTTTTTGTTTTTATAGTCGGAAAGAGATACTTTTTTGCCGTTAAAATCGTCCAGTGTAAAATCCGGCGCCTGCACATTTAATCTGACTTTGGCCATAAGGTTCGTCCTCCTTAAAAATTTTTAATTTCATACCTCGGCTAAACTGAAGAATCCGGACATGGTAGATCCTTAAGGTATTCTTTGGCAGCAAATGTCGAAGATAAAGATTCAGTCTCGTTTGTCATCTCTTTTGTATCTGTGAATCATTTTCGCACATTTTCAGGAATTACAACCTTTTTCCCACTATTTTTTTGATTAGTTCCTATTTTTACCCTGCCATAGTAAGGGCTGTTTGCAAGATAGATTGCAGCAAGCGGATTGTGGGCAAGAACCCTGTCCTTAACAGCCAGAACCGTACATGGTACGTTGCAATATTTGAAAAAAAGAGAGTCATGTCCCACACAAAGACCCAGCAATATAACCAGATCAACTCCCTCTTCATTTAAAACTTCAGCCTGCGTTATAGGGTTGCACATTGTCTCCATCAGCTCAGCGCCCATTATCTTTTCATTCCCCTTTAATCCGATATGCTCCTTGGGAACCTGACCTACCTTGCAGCAAACGGAGACTACACTAAAACCATTTGACTCCAATATATCAGATGTTATTTTTGCTTCATCCCGCAGGCCGTCACAAAAAGCGAGACCGAGTTTCTGATAATTACACTTCCTGGCAAATTGTATGATTTCTTCAAGTCGGGGAATCTTTGTTCTTAACCCTTCGGGCGTCAGTTCGTAGCATTCGGCTTCCTGTATGGAAGCCAGTCTGGCAAATTCCCTTATTTCCGTCCTGTCATATTCAGAATTGGCTTTTTTAATGGTATCGGGTAGGCGGCGCATGGGACAGAATGGCGGTGCATTTTCAATCGGTGGTAACGGATCGTCCGATTTTGCCAGGGGATAACAGATTTTCTTGTCGCACTTTGCACACATACTTTTAAGCTCTTTTTTTGATGTATCCATATCAATGTCCTTTTCTTCGTGCGGTTTCAAACCGCGTTCTTATGGCAGAATGTGAAGCATTTGGATGGGGAATAAAATCTGGCACCTAAATATTTAATTCTACTCTGGCCATAGTTTTTTCTTCTTATAATTTATGTCTCACGTCAATTCTTTTAAATTTTATATTGTCTTTTAACTAGTTATTAAAGTCTTGATAGGCATTATAGTATTCATAAGGGCATAAAACTTCTTCTTTGTTTTCAATAAGTTATCATACGGCCAGTGCGAATTATTTTTCTAATTCACATGTTTTATATAAGAATGTTAAAAGTTCGGCTGTGTGATAAAATCATGCGCCTGAACATTTAATTCAACTTTCGCTATAAAGTTTGTCCTCCTTGGTCTTTATTTTTTAAAAAATGTTTCTATTTATTTACTTTTATTCATATCACTGAGAATGATTTTATGTAGATGGGCTTGTCCCATCATTCTGTTGATTTAATATTCGGCCTGCAGCCTCTTGACGGACAAACTCGATTCGATTCTTATCTCTTTCATCAAAAATGGATGTATCGATATTTGTGGCTAGTAATTTTAGCACCGTTGATTTTTTCTCGCCAAAAAGTGAATTTAGCCTTTCTTCATTAAGTGAGTATATAAATCTTGCACCGATTGTGGAATCTTCATTGCTTAACAGTGTGACTAATTGCGGAATGACAACTTGCGGATTTACTTCTGCTGCTTTTAATAGGGAATCAATAAACCATTTCCAATCAATGGGATTAAAACCGCTTCCACCACCGTCTGCTTCACTATAATAGATCATAAAATGGTGAATACTATACATGTAAGCTGGATCAAGAGCATTGATAAGTGCTTGGCTGTTGTTTTCGTATACTTGTCTTGTTGCTTCTATGAATCCATTACGTAATATAGGTGTTTTAATTCTTGTGGATGTTGAAGGATGGTCTTGATTACGCCAGTAGTAGTATAATTCATTGGCAAAACGTAAACTTACAGGTATAGCTTTCTTGATTTCGTCAAGTAGCCACTCATTATGCTCGTCAATTGGTTTATCTAGGGATAGTCGCCAAAGCTCAATGAATCCGTAATAGTGTGCGTCTTTCGGAATTTTTCCACCATCTTTGCGAATCAATTCAAATAATTCCTGAGCAATGGCACGAATGTCATGACCATCCAACAAACTTCCAAAATATTCAAATTTCTTAACAAAATCCTTTATGTGAAAAATTGCCTCTGGCAGACTGAACCCTTGATATACTGTTTGGTTGTGATTTAATTTCCAGCTACTTAACGCGTGCAGTATGACTTGATCTGGAATTTCATCTACAGAAAGTGCTTCTCTATTCAATCGTCCCCAATAGTCAGTTGGTCTGGAATGAATAACGCCTTGAGGTACATTCCCTTTATAAAAATTATCTTTGATCCATCCTGTAAATAAGAAATCAATTAACGTTTTGACTAATTCACTGTTCCATGTCTTTCTAATGTTTTGCCACTCAGTTTCTAGTAATTTACGATTTTCTTCTTGTCTTTTCCGAGTGTCTTGAGATGTACTTTCCGCATCAAAGTACATTAATTTTGACCTATACTCATTGATAAAGGCAAACGCTTCAGGCGCAACAGTGTAAATGACTCTTGCTGCAAAAAGATCATCATAATCGATTTCGCCATGGAGACTATCCCATGAGTGCAAAGCGTGACGTAAGGTCGATTTTAATGTTCTAGGATTATTTAAAAGTTTTGTAATTACCGTGATTGGATCATTTACTTCAAATCCTAACATATCTGCCACGTCGTATTCTTGAGAAGTTTTTTTCAATCCAATATGTGCATCTCTTTCCTCTCTTGTGCGGCAGTCGATATCTTTATCCGCAAATTTATCGAGGCAATAATTTCTGAAAAATTTAATGCATTCCAAGATTTCCGTTTGCGGCAACGTTGGGATGAACTCAACATGTTCGCAAACCCTTAAGAGCATATCATATGTCATGCTGGGTTGGTTAATTGCGAGTACAAAAGATATATTGTCTAGATCCTTCAGTCGATCTAGAAGAGATGTCAATTCCTTCCAAGTAGCCACGCTGGTTGTGTTGCGGTCTATATCTTCTAGGAAAATGATCATTCTTTTTCCAGTACAGGTCAGGACGGTATCAAGTTTGCGCAGGATTTCAAGAGGCTCTCTTTTTGTGTTCGATAAAACTGCCAAGGGCTTCAACCAAGAGGATCCAGAATTAGAGAGAGCAATACTATAGTCAGCCGGGATGCTAGTTAATCCGAGACAATCGACCGATTTCGATAGTTCTGATAGAAGCGATTGCAAGATATGTTCGGCGGTGGCATTCTTCTGTAATCCCCATCCTTGAATTTTACAGTGGATTATGTCATTTGTATCAATATGATTTCCACTAAGTACTTCATTTATTTTTAGATATTCTTCAATCATATTGATAATGCTACTCTTACCACATCCGTAAGATCCAACAATTGCAATCGTTTTTAAGGGTGTTGCCTGTAACATCTTGGCGATCCGCTTGGAAAAAATGGCAAGATCGAAGAGATCATCTTCCGAAGCTTGAATTGGTGTTTCTTTATTTAGCCAGTTTATAAAGGCAGATGGATTTTGCAGAAGAGCCCGAAAACTTTTTATTGTTTTTTCATTGACTGGGGTATAGTTTGACTGAATCGATGAATGTTTCCTAATGGAAAAAAGGCTGTCC
Source organism: Syntrophaceae bacterium (assembly GCA_016927935.1). Classification (GTDB taxonomy): domain Bacteria; phylum Desulfobacterota; class Syntrophia; order Syntrophales; family Smithellaceae; genus Smithella. The sequence goes on along the minus strand of JAFGLS010000119.1, from coordinate 1,852 downwards.
AAAATGGAGGCAAAAATGATTCCCGGTATGAATGAGACAATTGCTAAACCGATGATTGACCAATCAAAACAGACAGCGTTATAGATCAAAGATGTCATCCAATAATAGAGAATAGCACCAAAGAATGCAAAGAACCATGTAGGTGGGTAAAAGCAACTCGACCTTATCAAGTGGAAAACTTGTTTTCGAGAGGGAGTATAATACCTGAACCCACCTAAGCGGATTAAAATAAACCAAAGGAAAGTCGTAACTAAAAATAAAAGAATGAGGTGTGGTATAGAAAGATTGAAATATTTGCCTGATTGTGGAAGCCATTCAGATAATTTGCTAATTAGCTTAGTTGTTACAGGATATAGGAGAACGAAAATTAGGGCTGATATTATGCTCAGGACAACTAGATCTGTCCACCGTTGAATTATTAAAATATATGGGAAAGGCTTTTTCTTTAGTTCATTCATCAAAGCATCCTTATGTTAAACGGAATTGATGATAATTAATAATGATACATTTTTTAATAGACATTTTAATAAGAACAACTTTCTATTTTCTTAAAAACGGTGGAAGTTTGCTAAATATACTCGCAATTTTCTAAATTTCCAATCGTTTTTTAAAGAGGGGATAAATTTACCCTAGGGTGCACTTTGCTGGCCAGAGTTTACCCCACGCATGCGGAGGCGGAATGACAGCCCTGAAAAGAAGGATTGAAATATTTTGATGAAAAACGTAAAAATACTTTTAAAAATAGTGCCCGGCATTTGTCGGGGGTTCTTGGCAACAGAGGGCTACCTTGTGATGACTGCGTTAGATTACCACGATCCCACTCCGCCTATAGTGACCTTTAGGTTATTCGCTACGGGGATATCCCTGAAGGGATAATTCAGCTAACAGATATTGCTAAGCTTCGCTTGCAATATCTGAGTTTCATTAGTTTCCAAACCCGATTAATCGGATTTGGATAATTCGACTTTCGCTTCGAACATTGCGAGCACGTTCTTAGCGAGTCTCATTACGACTGACGTTTCCTATAGTCAAAGAGTCTCACCATGAAATCATTTTTTAATATTGCGATAAATCTGATTGCCTTTACCCTGATTTCCTATTTGGCCATTATTCAAAAATGGTCGCTGCAGGAATTCTGCTGGTGCGTGTGGCTTGCCGGACTTTTTTATTCGTGGGCTTGCGTTATTACGGCGGTCTTTCAGATTATGCTGACGGCCAGAACACAAAGAGATTATTATAATTTGGAAGTGCCCCTTTTGAAGAAAATTTCTCCAGGGGTTTTTGCTGTGGGGATTATTCCGGTGATTTTGCTTGTGGGATTTATAGCGCTTTATATTTACACCTGGATATTTTTTTTCTACGGGCTTTTTCTGTCTGTGTTTGCCGAAATGCAGCCTGTAAATCTTTTCGGCAGAAACGGTTTTATTAATTCTGATTTTTTCACTCCTGTAACTTATCTTGCTCAGAAATTCTGGCCGATGATAGTGGTAACGCTTATCGCCAATGCCGATGATTTTTTGCGAAAGAACCCATGGCAAAAAATAGTGTTTCCTTTCAAAACCAACGAAATACTTCGTATTCATCTGATGATTTTGCTCATGCCGTTTTTAATGCTGATTACTTGGGCTTTGTTTAAAGATGCATATCAACAATTGACAATAGTTCTTCTCATTGGTATTTTTTACCTGATTCCTAAGAAAAGGCACGGGAAAGATATTATCGTCAATGGCTCTTCAGCAAATAAATCACGGGTATAAACCCCGAGGCAAGCTGCGGGGTATTATACCCATGCATAGGCAGGATAATTCGACTAACGCTTCCTATCGTCAGCGAGTCTCATTACCCTCCGCTG
>JAFGLS010000118.1 GCA_016927935.1 Syntrophaceae bacterium | reverse complement strand
CATCAGGTAGCGCAATAGAATTATTAAAAAAGCTTATAATAAAAGCGCCGTGCCTTTTTATGACGAAGCCGGCGAGGAAGAAAAGGCAACTCTGACCAGAAAGAATATAGAAAACCTGGAGAAAAACGGTGTAGTATAAACAGACCCCTATTCGTCATTCCGGCGAATCCGGCATGCGCCAGAGTAAACAGCCGGAATCTAGGAAATGCTTTATAAAATAGGGCGCTGTCCCCTATTTATATCATAAAAAAAGGCTACTGGGTAAAATTTGAAGCGTATAAGGTAAAGCCAACAAAAAATATACCCCATGGAATTAAATATTCTCTGACATTGCATAACAAAGATAACAGAAGAATTGTTGGATATGATAATGCTCATGATTGTTTGCCAAAACGCGGCCGGTACAGGACGAAGAAATTAAAATGGGATCACATACATAAGAAAAACAGAGTGTATTATTATGAATTTGATTGTGCCAGCCAGCTAATAGAAGATTTTTGGAAGACCGTCGACGATTTTGTTTGAAAAAAGGAAGGTGTGTATTATGGGAAAAGAAATGAAAATAGGAATTGCCTCATACAAAGAAATTAAAAAACATACTATATCGATTGCCAAAGGCGAATATAAGCCTACCGGCAATGAACCGACCATCTGGTTTGATTCCATCGAATCAATGGCCCAGATCCTTAGTTCTAAAAATCAGGAACTTTTAAAAAAGATAAGGGATAATAATCCCCAATCTTTGGCGGAGTTAGCTGCCATTTCCGGGCGGCATGTCAGCAACCTTTCCAGAACGCTAAAAAATATGGAAAAGTACGGGATAGTTGAACTTGACAAGAAAAAGGATTCTGTCAAGCCATCTCTTAAAGCGGATAAGTTCAAAGCTGTTTTCAGTTTCTAACATCATCACATACTAATCACGGGTATGGATGCCAGAACAAGGAGGTGCATTCTTCAAAACTGGTATGGCGGCCCCGGATTTGGGATAAAAAATTAGTGGCTGTCCCGAATTATGTAGTCTAATAAATTTTAATACGGTTGATTTTGTGAAAACTTTGATTTATTATTACCAAACGCGATGAAAATTCCCCCTTTCTTAAAAAAGTTGTTTAAATAAGATTCTTATTTATTATTTATATATATAGTGATTGGATTTATCCCTGATTGGAGATATTGAAGTGGAGTATGAGATAAAAAATGACTTTTACTGATGCTGTGAGAGAAATTCTTTTATCGGCAAACAGAGCATTGACCCCTCAGGAAATTAGGAAACTTATAAAAGAGCGATATCCTGAATTTTATAAAACAGAATCACACATAAATAATGTTCAAAAGGGTTACTATAAAGACGAAGATCATGCTCTTTTGGTGCAGATATACGGTGTTGCGCGAACGGGCAAATCGTTTTTCTATGATAAGAGCCATAAACCGGCTCAAGTTTCTTTAATAAGCAAAAAAACAGTGTCATTGCCTGAACCGGTAATGCCACATTACAAATCAAAAATTATGAAAAACGAGGATGATCTTATACAGAACATAAAATATTATTATGAACGGTCTTTAGGGGTGCTAAAGGAGTTTGGAGGTCCATCAATCTATTTCCATGTTCAAGCAATCAGGGAACAGGAAACATCATTTCTTTCTGACAGGCACATTGAAATGATCTATGCTACCTTGGCCTCGTGGGGCATGCATAGAATGGGAGATCCCGAAGAGACAAAAGCAAAAATGGTAGAATTTGCCGATTTTAAACGGTCAATTATAAAAAAAAGTGAAGATTTTCAAAAGTTCTATAAATTACGGATGGATTCATGCACATTAGATCAGTATGAAAAACATATTGATAGTTTAAAAAACATTTATTTTGCGTTAAAAGTATCAATCTCTGATGCAACGATCGTAGCGCATTCCAAAACACTAGCACATATTTTGCCTAATTTAATTCCCCCTATTGATCGGCAGTATACAATAAGATTCTTTACACAAGACAATAAGGATTTTTTTACTAAATCTGGAAATTATAGACTTGTTTACCTACCTCAAAAGATTGATGCTCAATTTGACGCTTTTAAAAAATATGCATGCAAAATGAAAGCAATATTTGATTCGTGTGATAATCAATTATTTGAAATAGACAAGAACACCTTCAACACGTCATATCCCAAAATAATTGATAATCTTATTATGGCGTTTGTTAAAGAAATACCGAAACCAGAGAAAAATCGTAAGAAGGAGATAAAATAATTTCCGACAAATAAATACAAATAACTTTTTAGACTAATAAAAAAGAGGTTTAAAATGAGTGGCTGGAGAGAAAAGGCAGCAAAATATCACAATGACCTTAAGCAAACGATGATAAGATATAGGGGCAAAATATTACAGACATCACATATTAGAGAAATAATCGAGCAACATCCGGTTTTAGCAAAAGATTCTCAATTCGTTTACCCGTCTGATCATTGCATTAATCATACTAATAAAGGAGCATGCTATTGCGCACTAACAGAAGAAGCCATTTTTGAACAAATCAGACATGGTATTTATCGAGTGAGAAAAACATAAGAAACAAATATCGCGTTAATCTTATAAAGAAATTATCGTCTGGATTGCGTGGTGTTTAGGTGTTCATGCAAAAAAATGGAATGTAAATAATATTTTCTTTATTTAGATGATGTTGAATAACTATGAAAAACAATATGGGTTTCATTAATGATCTTGAATCATTAATTGACAAATCACCGGAACATATCCTTAATTGGTTCAAGGAAAAGTTTGCTAGCCTTTCACAAGATGATTTTATAGGAAGCTCTTGCCCATGTCCTAGGTGTCATCATAAGCAATTTGAAACGTTCTCAAAAATTCTTTCCAAAATTGAAAAAGAGAATCTGATTAAAGTTTTGATCAAAAAGCTAAATAAAAATTCACGTTATAAAAAAAGAACCCGAACTGAATTGGAAGTAGTTATGCTTTTATATCATTGGAGTTTTTTAGGTGACACCTCGGGACGGATTGATTTTATGACTGGTTTTTATTACAAAAAAATCAAAGACGATTTTGACAGCTTATCATTAAATGATAGAAACAAAATTAAAGATAAATTTTCAGACTCACCCCCTAAATATTTCCTGAAAATTAAAAAAATGGGAGTGTCCGCTGAAATATTAGAAGATTATTTAGATTACTGTTACAAGAAAAACTTTCAACCTTTTTTTAACCAGCTTGTTCAATATTGTCTGTCTCCAAAACCTAAAATAGACTTGAATACATCATTTGAGGATCGTTGGAATAAATTTATTGAAGAAAAGAAATTTAATTTCATTTACTTATATTTTAATCTAGAAAAAGAACACGAGTTTTTAAAAGAAAAAATTATACACTATAAAAACTTGAACGACATTTTATTCCAGATTCCTGTAGGAAAAAGATTTCTGAAATGGAAAAGGTTTGTAAGAAACATAAGAAACTATAGACAACATATCATTCCAACGGATGACTGATAGCTACAGCTGATTCTATCGGTAATCTTAGATTATCTTTATTATATAAGAGTGTGAATCAGCAGGTAAAAGAAATAAAAATATTTTTACATCATTATACGCAATAATTTTTGTTGGTAAAGAAATTATGATACTCACAAGAAAATCAGTATATTATTTTCTAATATGGGTGTTGATCATTACATTTCTTGGAGGTTGCAATTGTGATAAGCCTCAACCCGTTGAAGAGAAAAAAAATACTGATATAAGCTCAAACTTTGATCAGGAACCAATAAAAGAAAGTCTTAGAATCAATAATTACACTTTAAAATATTCAAGGAAGAAAGATGAAAAAGAGTGCATTGATTTTTTTAAATCAGGTAAAAAAATTAGATCATATTGCGAAGATTATTTTATTTATGCTCATCTCGGTATTGTCAAAACGCCTGCTCCTGGCACAGATATAAATGGTGACGGTATACCAGAAATCATTATCGAGCAATATTCCGGCGGAGCTCACTGTTGTTATTCGTATGATATATTTTCGCTGGGAAAAAAATTAAGGCTTATTGACTCTCTCGATGGAACACACTCAACATTTGACTTTGAAGATTTGGATGGTGATGGAAAATACGAGGCAATAGGAACAGATTTTGTATTTGTATACTGGGCTGGCTTATTTGGTTTTCCTGACTCTCCCGCTCCGGGAATTATTTTACGCTGGAAGAATGGGAAATACAGACTTGCAGGGGACCTAATGAAAAAACCACCACCTTTGGAAAAAGATCTTTACAAAAAAATGCCCTATATAGATAGGGAAGACAGGTCATATTCAGTATTGACGAGGGAAGAAAGGTCATATTTAGTATTGACGACTGTAATGGTTGAATTAATTTACACCGGCAATGGTAATTTAGCATTGAAATACTGTGACTGGTTTATGAAAAATATTTATAAAGATAAACCAAAAAAAGAAATCATCAAAAAAAGAGATGAATTTCTTGCTGACTTCAAAAAACAACTTAAAGAAAGTTTCTATTGGCCTGAACTTAAGAAAATGAATGGTTGGTGATCTTCTACCATAATTTAGCAGTGATGAATAGAAAAGCGTAAAAGGGGTATGTTGATAACAAAAAATCGGAAAAAATTAAGTTGGTAAATTGATTTTAGGCCGTTGCGCCTTTTAACCAGTAAAAAATAACCGAGATAAGACTTAATTGGACACTGTCTGACAAGTCAAATATGGTTCAGGACATTTAAGGTAATGCGGTTCTTATCTATCAGTTCATATTCTTGTCTTCGATGATTCCTGTTCAGCCTCATCCAGTGAGTCATATCCCTTTTCTTTTACCAGATATAAATAAAGTTCTTCCGCCATATTAATTCCCTGTGCCTTTTTAGACAGGATATCTTTGTTGAGTAACTCCAAAGTGGCATCGGAATAGGTTTCCAGTTCACCCCTTAAGTACGTTTCAAAGGAAGTCAAAAAAGCAGAATCTTCAGCGCTGGATAAAGGACGGCCTCCACTCATTATCCCGGGATACTTTTTGACCATCGCACGCTGCCACGCACATTGATAGCCCACGATTGCATCGATCAGGGGATTACTGTTTAACGGTGGTATGAGATCATCCATTCGCGCATATTTATGGGTCATGAGATTAATTCCTTTGCCATTCGCCTTTTCCAGGTCGCGCAGATAGCTTTCCAGCGTTTCCCTTGACCAGCAGGAAAACTGTGCCTTGCGGTGCAGCTTGAAACTTTCCGGGTAATTCTGACATGAGCTTTGCCCGATGGAAGGAACGCTCAAAAACATCTTGAGTTCCAGGGCAAGGACTTTTTTTATGATATCTTCGTTAGCCAGTTTCATCATTTTCGACTCCTCGTTTGTTTGTACCAGGCGTACGTTTCCTTCATCCCCTCAATAAACGGCGTATAGGAAAATTCTATTTCTTTTGTGATAAGTGTTCCGGAATAAATAAGATGCTCATCAAGAGGAAATGGCAAAGGAATGCCAAGATCATCAATCTTTTGAACACTCATAGATTCCACCCTAATGTATTCCCCCGTGACTATTCTGAGTATCTCAATATATCTCGGGTAAGAAATCAATTCTTCTCCCGACAGATTAAATTCCTTCTTATATGCCTTCTCGTTTCCGATGCATTTAATGATCGCATGAGCCACATCCCCTACGGAAACAAACGTAAACAACGCCAGTTCATTGTCCGGAATGATGATGTTCTCTTTTTTCTGAATCAGGTCGAAAAAATAACTTTCCCGTGGCGCGTAGTTGTATTTCCCGTAGATGAATGCAGGTCTTAGGATGGTCCAGGGAATATTATTTTCCGAGCACTGACCTTTTAATTCTTCTTCAGCGAGATGTTTATTGTAAGCATAATCACCATGAGGACCCGGTTGCGGTCCTGAAACCATCAGAGCATTTTCAGATATGGGGAGTTCATTGGTCTTTTCATAAACGGATGCCGTACTGATAAAGATATACTGGCCGATGGCATGAGACGGAAGTGCAGAAATCATTGTGGCAATGTCTTCAGGCGTATAGGCACAGAAGTCAATTACCGCATTCCATGCTACAGATGGTACAGATTCACACACAGCTTCCAAGTCGTGGCGGTCGCATCTAATCTCGGTAACACCTTTAATCCCCAGCGGAACTTTTCCTCTGTTCATTACGTAGATTTTATAATCCGAAGCTTTCGAGATCTCTTCCACGAAAACTCTCCCGACAAAATAACTGCCGCCGATAACAAGTATATTTTTCATAGGCTTTTGATCACCTATCCAATCCAAACATTTCGCTCGCGAAGTTTTTTGTCCTGAATTTTGCTTTGAATTATCGGCCCATGATCCAGCAGAAACGTACTTGATGAGTCTGTAAGTCCTTCTGTCTTAAGTTCAGCAATGATGATTGAACAGATATCTTCCACAAGCTTTGGCTTTAATTGCGGCTCCGGAGTTTTTATTAATGATTCCACCTTTTCATGAATCTCCCGGCCCAGCCTCGGCAATGTAACAAGAGTTCTGCTTATCCATTTGTAAAAAGGAGTGTATCGTCTATTGAGAAGAAAAATAAGTGAAATCACATCAACGCAAAATTTGGTTTCGGCATAACGGACGGCAAACTGGTCACCTCTTTTGAGGGAGCGTTCAAGATTATACTGTCCGGACTGGGCAATCGTCATGCATCGAGCCGCTATTTTCTTAAGCCGGACGTCTTCCGGATAGAATTGCAGAAGACGATCGCGGATGTAACTGAATTCACCGAACGGATCATAAAACACCTTGCCATTGGTTGCCGCGGCAAGTGACGACTCGGGAACGATCATCCACTCCTCATTTTTTTGAGGAACAGTCTTATAGCCTATGTACCGGGAAAAAAAATTACCAATCTCAAAAACGCCCACTCTTTCACTGCCCCATTCACTTTGCCTGCGGGGACCGTACCCTAAAAACGTTTCGGGAAGCTGGTCATACTTCTTCATCAAGTCTTTCGCAATGTCATCATAGTCCTCAATCGTTAACCACATGCAGAAACCGGGTCCCCAGTCATGGTCACGGGAAATCTCATCATCAAAACCGAAACATTCGGAACCGTCGCCCACCAACCCGCATGCAATGCGCTCTGCATGCGCGGGAAAACTTTCCCGGATCATGGGAAGTCCATGTTTATGAAAATATTGCTCACACAGAGTCAGACCATTCATTTGATCAATCTCCCGAAAAGTAATTCTATCACATTACGCCTTTTAACTGGCAATACCCCCTAGCTTGCACCGCTTGGATCCCTCCCCCTTGATGGGGGAGGTTAGGTGGGGGTGACAAACTTGCAGTCCGGTACTTCACCCTCCCCTAACCCCTCTACCCTAAAGGGCACCGTGGCCATCGAGGGAGGGGAATTTTAGTGATACTCCGTAGCTTGCGTGGGGGTCATCCCCTCGATTTGCCGTCTTTTTTAAGTGATTGTGCAAATAACTCTTCCAGACGTTTTGATGATTCATTCAGGATGACATCATGCAGCGAATTGCCCCGGGAATCCATTGTCACCAGCGCCGGTAAATCTTTAATGGTCAACACCCACATGGACTCCGGTTGGCCGAATTGTTCAAGGTAAACGCCTTCGACGTTCACGATGCATTCCGCGAGATATTGTGCCGCTCCTCCGGCGGCATGCAGATAAACGCAACCGCACGCAGACATGGCTTTTCTGGTTTTTTCTCCCATACCGCCCTTCCCCATGATAGCTCCCGGACGAAGTTTCGAGATAATTTCCGCCTGGTAGGGTTCCTCACGCACGGAGGTAGTAGGACCGGCTGCCGTTATTTTCCATCGCCCCTTTTCTTTAATGACCACCGGACCGCAATGGTAAATCACCAGGCCGGAAAGATCAACGGGCGGCTTTCCCCCCGATGCAAGGTATTTGTGAATCTGGTCGCGTCCGGTTACTATCCGGCCGGAAATACTTACCATGTCTCCGACGTTAAGTTTTTTTATTACATCATGTTGAAGCGGGGATGTGATTTTTTTTATATCCATTTTTTAATTTCTCCCTTTTGATTCAGTTCCACCACGTAGCGTCTCGTAGCCCAGCAGGAGTAACTTACCGTCACAAAATAGCATGCCGGATGCCTGCCGGCATGACCGATCTTAACTCCCAGCAGAGTCGTCTTGCCTCCGAGCCCCATGGGACCCATCCCCAATTCATTTGCCTGCTTCAGGACGGTTTTTTCCAGAGAGGCCAGTACAGAAGAGGAATTTTTATCTTCCAGTTTTCGGAACAGCTGCTTTTTGGCGATGAGGAACCCCGATGCCCTGTCTCCACCTATACAAACTCCCAAGATTCCCGGAGCGCAACCCTTTCCCTGCGCCTGAAAGACAGCATCCAGAAGGCAGCGTCTTACTCCTTCCATGTCCCTGCCCGCTTTAATCTTGGAATTGGGCAGACTGTACTGTGTGCTCATATTTTCAGAGCCGCCGCCTTTAAGCATGATGCTTATTCTTGTCGGTCTGTCAGCCGGTTCAAAATGGATCTGCGGCACATACATGCCCGTATTATCAAGTGTGTTTTTTTCTGTCAGAGAACAAACGCAATTTTGCCTGAGTATTCCTTGCTTCGTCAGCTTCCTTATCGCATCCTTTATCGATTCTTCGAGACGGAATATTGATTTATCCGGCCTTCCTTCAATCATAACCAGAATCGTACCGGTATCCTGACAAATGGGAAGGCCTCTCGCGGACGAAAGAGCTATACTCTTTAAAATTATATCCAGTGTTATTTTCGCGACAGAATTTCTTTCTTCACGTGCCACTGCCTTCTTAATGGCCAGGGTTACATCTTCAGGCAATACCGTACTGGTCTTATAAATCAGATCATACATATTAATTCTCCCCAACATATAAATATGAATATAATTCCTGAAATCAAAAAAGCAAGGAAGGTGCCAATCGGTTCAGAATTTATTAAATATACTAATATAAAAGGTTACGCAAAACAACAGCTAAGAATAAAGACCAGAAATGTCCCTAAAATGACCTATATCTATCTTTAAATTATTTATTGAACCTCCGCCCAGTAAGCTGGACGGAATTGTCAAGTTAAAATGGATTAGTCATCATCAGTTTGAATCAAGTTTACCCCGTTAGAAAGCCCCGCTACTTACCCCGTGCGAAGCATTTCTTCTATCGGGGCTTGCAGCGGGGATGATGGTTCTTCCTTTTTCAGCGAACACGGGGTTTAATGCCCTGTGTGAGCCTAACCGTTGAAAGTCGAAGACTTTCTAACGGGGTTTACCTTTCATTAAAAAATGTGGTATAAGAAATGCAGTAATAAATTGACATAAATAGATTATAATCATTATTAAATATCAATAAAAAAGGAGACACTTATGAAATCTAGCCGTGTAAATTTTACAGTACTTTCAGTTTTTATCTGTCTTAGCCTACTTTTCCTCACTTGCTTCAATTCATCAGCAAAGGACTTGGAGTTAAAAAGTCCAGCTTTCGTTTCCGGATCAATGATTCCTTCTCTCTATACCTGCGAGGGCAAAAATATTTCCCCGCCTCTTTCATGGACAGGAGTACCTCCGGGCACTAAAAGTTTTGTTCTTATTTGTGATGATCCAGATGTGCCGTTTATCACCTGGGTGCATTGGGTATATTACAACATACCGGCTTCCGTAAAGTCGCTTCCCGAAGCCTTGCCGAAAACAGAAAAACCGGCTCAAGGAGGCATTCACGGCAAAAATAGCTTTAGCGATTTTGGTTATGGCGGCCCCTGTCCTCTCTGGGGCACCCACCGCTACTTCTTCAAACTCTATGCGTTGGATACCATGCTCAATCTTCCCTCTGGAGCAAAAAAGAAAGATGTTCTGAAGGCCATGGATAAACACGTTCTGGCCAAAGCCGAGCTCATGGGAAAATTTAAAAAGAAATAGAAAAATTATTTCCCGTAAATTATTTTATGAAGAGATGATTCCTGTCAGACAATTTCAAGATAAAGGAAAAATGTTATGGCCAATAATAGAAATCATTCAACCGTTGAGAAAACGCAAGATTTTAAACTGAAAAGCTCCGCCTTTAAAAACGGCGGAATGATTCCGTCTCTCTATACAAGCCAAGGAGATGATATTTCACCGCCTCTAACGTGGTCCGGGGTCCCCGATGAAACAAAAAGTTTTGTGCTGATTTGCGATGATCCGGATGCTCCTTTGTTTACATGGGTGCACTGGGTTTACTTCAACATTCCGGCCTCTGTGACATCGCTTCCCAAGGCTTTGACGAAAAAGCCCAAACCCAAACAAGGAGGCATCCAAGGCAAAAACAGCTATGGCAATTACGGCTATGACGGTCCATCTCCGCTATGGGGCACTCATCGTTATTTTTTCAAGCTCTATGCTTTGGATAAAATGCTTAACCTGCCTCCGGTAGTAAAGAAGTCAGATGTTTTGGACGCCATGAAAGATCATGTCCTGGATAAAGCTGTAATTATAGGAAAATACAAAAAGAAATCACGGGTATGAACCCCAGGGCAAGCCCTGGACCTTAATTCCGCAGCAAGCTGCGGGGTATTATACCCATGCATAGGCAGGATAATTCGACTAACGCTTCCTATCGTCAGCGAGTCTCATTACCCTCCGCTG
>JAFGLS010000001.1 GCA_016927935.1 Syntrophaceae bacterium | reverse complement strand
TGGCGGGATAACAATCAGCGGTTGAACCTGCGGTTTGTCGAAGGTCCGTTTCGTATGCGACAATTACGAGAGAAGAGGATTACAACGAATCTGGAATTGACCGGCTTTTCGAAAATTGATCCGTTATTTAATGGCCAAATTGCTAATCGCCAGGAAATATTGACCCAGCTTGGTCTTGATCCGAATAAAAAGACTCTTTTATACGGACCAACCTTTTATCCGAGCAGTTTTGAGATTTTTGGATTAAAACTACCGGAAATGGTAAAAGACCTGAATCTGATCATTAAGTTGCATCAGTGGTCATATTTTATGGAAAAATTCAGCGGCGTTAACCTGCGCCGCCATGTCAAACTGGCCGAAAAGATCCGTGCAAAATATCCGGAAGTGGTAATCGTTGAACCGGAACACTATAACATCATTGACCTTTATCAGGCAGCAGATGTCTTATTGACCGAGGCGTCTTCAACTATTTTCGAATTTATGGCGTTGCGCAAACCGGTAATAGTATGCGATTTTTTTTATAAGAAAATTGGACATTATATTTTACCTAATCGTATTTTTCACCATCGCTTGGATCCCGAGATGCATGGTAATATGACTGATTTCTGTTATCATATCGAAAAGCCGAAAGACCTGCCCGAAACACTGGTAAAATGTTTCAATGACCCAGACCCCTTTGTGGCAATCCGGGAAAAATATATCAGTAATATGCTTTTTCGATTAGATGGAAAGGCTTCTGAAAGAATTTTAGATTCGCTGTTAAACAGATTAGATCAACCAATGAAATGAACGATGACTAGTAAAATAACACTTAATGGTAAATACCTTAAGAAAGCCCTGAGGATTCTTAAGCGGACAACCCGATTACTTGAAAGGAATGGAATTCCGTATTGGTTAGAAGGCGGGACTCTGCTCGGTATAGTCCGTGAAAACCGGCTTCTGCCCTGGGACAATGATTTAGATATTTCAATCCGATCTGAGAATCTTGACCGCCTGCTGCAAATATTACCAAAATTTTTCTGGCGAGGTTTAATTGTACGCATCAGATATCATAAAAGAGACGATCACCCATTAAAGAAAGCGGATGTCCGCCTGATCAAAGTGTATGCCTCAAAGTATCTCTTTTCTAAAGGGCAGGTTATTCTGGATATTTTTGTTCAGAAAAAATACGGCGATAATCTCTACTGGGTAATTGGAATCCACCGTCATACTAAGAAAGCCATACCCACCCGTTTTACTGACGAACTGGCATCGGTGCGATTCAATAAGAAAAATTATTCGATTCCCAAACTTACTGATGAATATCTGACTTATTGCTTCGGTGACTGGCGGACACCTATAAAGGTCTGGGACTGCACCAAAGATGACCGATCAATTGTTAGGTAAGGTAAATCAGACTGGATAATTAATCAATGACTTCGAAAGGTATCTATTATATAGCGCGTGAGGTTAGTCAATTTACTAGTATCGCGGCACTCTGGAAGGAAATCGGTGGTAAGTTTCTGACCTGGGAATATCAAAAAAACAGAATCGCCAAACAATATCCATTCCGGGAATGGAAGACTCGACGATTTGTAAAAATTCGCAACTTGAATAATTTTTATTGCCAACTTGGGATTTTATTCCCAGGATGTGAGTCCGGTACTATCCGACATTACTATCTTGGTCCATTTCCAGCGGATTTGGAAGTGCTAATCTGTACTTCGATGTGGCCGGTTCTACCTCGTTCGGAACGCCCTTTTATTACCTTCCAGTTTTATCATGGTGTTGGTGATAAAAGGTTTAAGGTTGGAGGGAAGAGAACCGAATTGCCACCAATGTTCGATCACTGGGATTACTGGATGTTGCCCGGCGAAAAAGATAAGCAGAAGTTATTAAAAGCCTGTAAAGATTGCGGCATTACTCTGAGACCTGATCAATTGGTAGAAACCGGCTATTTACGCTTTGATAAGATCGTTAACAAGCAATATGATCCGGCAGCTCTGCTCAGACAGGCGGGTATTCCTAATAATAGTCGCAAAAATATCCTGTTTGCTCCGACCTGGAAATGGGGTGGTGGCACCTTGATGAGTCATTATCGGTTATTTTGTGATATAATTACGCAACATTATAATCTGATTATCCGAAACCATGTCCACGATACTCAGAATGTTCAGATTGTCAAGACCTATTGCCTGGAAAAGATGATCAAAAACGTTTATTTTGTTGATGATACTATCATGAACATTACTGACAATATCACCTTTGCCGATTTAATGATTTCGGATTCGTCGTCAGTGATGTACGATTATTTAATCATGGATCGTCCTTTCATCTTCAATAAAATTGTGAGCAAGGATGTTTTTCAGCCCGATGAACGTTTTAATGTTAAACGTTGTGGTTTGGAATTCGATATAGATAAAGACAATATTCTGGATATTATTGAACGTAGTTTTACAACTGACCAGTTTAAATCTCACATCGCTGAAGTACGCCAAAACTGTTTTTACCATTTGGATGGCAAGGCGACGGAAAGGACAGTGCGCTTTATCCAGGACATTCGGAATCGTCAATAAAACATTCAATGATTTAATTTATTTTGATATTATATGAACTTGTTTAGGAGAATGATAAAGTGAAAGCCGTAATCCTCGCAGCCGGTTCTGCCCGGCGTCTGTCACCAGTAACCGATCATATTCACAAATGCCTGCTGCCAATTGGCGAAAAGAGCATCCTTGAGCATCAG
>JAFGLS010000117.1 GCA_016927935.1 Syntrophaceae bacterium | reverse complement strand
GCAAATTTCAATACACCTACAGTGACCCCATGGTGCCCTTTAGGGTATTTAGGTTATTCGTTTTTGAAATTTGAGTCTCACAATAAAAGAATTTCTAACCTGAATAGGCATTTGATTTTACTGGTCGGGGCGGTGTGATTTGAACACACGGCATCCTGCTCCCAAAGCAGGCGCGCTACCAGGCTGCGCTACGCCCCGAATCTTAATTTTTCAATCTTTCCCGGAGGCTTTTTTTAAGCTGGGCAAAAGCTTGCCCCCGATGACTTATTCTGTTTTTTATCTCCGGCGGCAACTGGGCCGCTGTCTTGTTCAGTTCCGGCACAAAAAATACCGGATCATAACCAAATCCGTTATCTCCACGGCGCTCATCAATAATCAGCCCTTGCCATTTCGATTCAAAACAATCGTAACTGCCGTCTGTTCTATATAAGACAAGGGCACAGCAGAAAGAAGCTGTTCTTTTCGACTGCGGAATATTTTTTAACCTTGCCAAAAGAAGGTTGATGTTGTCGTCATCGGTTGCTTTTTCCCCGGCATAACGCGAAGAATAAATGCCCGGCTCCCCTCCCAATTCATCCACCTGTAATCCCGAATCATCGGCCAAAACCACTTCACCGGTGAATCCGGAAATTATTTTTGCCTTCTTTAAAGCGTTTTCCTGAAATGTTTTCCCATCTTCTACAATTTCAGGCACATCTTTGTAATTTTTTAAAGAAAACAATTCAATTTCTATTCCTTCAAGCATTTCCCTAATCTCTTTAACTTTGCCTTCATTGCTGGAAGCGAAAACAATTTTCATCCCTTCAGTTCACCCAATATTTCTTTCTGTCGCTCAATAATCTTTTTTATCCCGCTTGCGGCCAACTCTGTCATCTGTGACATCTGCTCTTTACTAAAAGAGGTTTTTTCCGCAGTGCCCTGAACTTCAATAAAACGGCCTGATCCGGTCATAACAAAATTCATATCAACTTCCGCCCGGGAATCTTCTTCATATTCCAGATCAATCATAATTTGATTGTCAATTATACCGACACTCACAGCGGATAAAAAATCTTTTACAGGTATATTTTCTATTATGCCGTCACCCCGCATTCTCTTAAATAAGTCCACCAGTGCCACAAACGCACCGGTTACCGAAGCTGTTCTGGTTCCACCATCAGCCTGAACAACATCACAATCTAGATAAATTGTTTTTTCACCGAAGGCGTTTAAATCTGTAACGGCACGAAGAGACCGGCCGATCATTCTTTGGATTTCGTGCGTCCGGCCACCCTGTTTCCCCCGTGTGGATTCCCTTGCCGTACGTTTTTTTGTAGACATCGGAAGCATGGAATATTCGGCTGTCAGCCAGCCCTTGCCGGTATTTTTTAAAAATTGAACCGGATTCTCATCAAGAGAAGCCGCGCAGATTACCTTCGTATTACCGAACTCCACCATTACGGAACCCGCAGAATTGCGCAGATAATTATTGATAATTTTAATAGGCCTTAATTCATCGAATCTTCTGCCCGATTTCCTTTCCATCACAAATCACCTGAAAAATTTTTTACAGCTTTTTACCAAAGCTTCCGCAACATCCTTCTGCGTTTCCCTGGAAAGCAATTTCTTTTTATCTTCGGTATTTGTGGCAAAGCTCATTTCCACGACCACAGAAGGCACCAGCAATCCATCCGTTAAAGGCATATCAGCTTTACGCACTCCTCTTCCCTTTCTCGGAAATAAAACATTGAGATTTTCCTGAATAATTTTTGCCATTGTCAATGAATCATTCTGCAATTTATTTTTTTTCTGTTTTTTATCTTTAACTGTCTTTTCCTCTTTTATTATATCCTCACCGAACTCAGGATAATAAATCTCGAACCCGGAGGCATTTTTGCCAAATCCCCCGTTAACGTGAAGACTTATCAAAAAATCCGGTTTGATTTCCTCAATAATTTTTCTTCTTTCTTCCAGATCAACTGTCTTATCCGAATCACGCATTAAAACAAATTCAATGTTGTTTCCGGTGGTTAGTTCTTTTCTCATGGCCAGAGCAACCGCGAGTGTGATATCCTTTTCGGTAACATCTTTCGTCAGTTCAATCCCCTTGTCCTTCCCCCCATGTCCCGGATTAATTATAATTACATGTTTTTTTCCGGCAGCGGACAATTCCAAAGAGAAAAACACTAAAAAGCATATTAGAAAGCACAATAATAATATTTTTTTCTTATAAGACATAAATCTCACCTGTATCAAATTCGCGCCTGCTTATAGCAGAGTCCTTTTGTTTGTCAATAATCAAATGGAACTTTTTAATGAAACTCAGATATTACAAGCGCAGCGCAGTAATATCTGCAAGTTGTAATGAGTCCCAAATTTCAGAAGCTTATAATCTAAAGGTAACTGTAGGCGAACTGAAATTTGTGTCTCATTAAAAATGATGCAACCACTCGATGGATTTAATAAATTTCAAACGTTTTAATTCCGACAGGATTTGATTAAGTAATGGCAAACTACTTATGTCAATAATAAAATTACAGTTGGCAATGAGATTAACTGTTTCCACCTCAGCATAACTTATGTTAACATCAAAAGAAGAAATGATTGAACTTACTTCGGTCAGGACGCCCTTAATATCATCGCAAACAACTTTGATATGGACGGGGTAAGTATGCTCCTCCCGGAAATTCCACTGAACATTAACAATTCTATCTTTGCCCATTTTTTTAATATAGGGACAATTGCTTGTATGCACTATAACACCGCGTCCACGTGAAATATAACCCGATATTTCATCTCCCGGAATCGGATTACAGCATTTGGCAAAATTTACCATAATATAATCCGGGTCCTCAACGCCTATGAGCGACACGCCTAGGGAAGGCGGAGCAAGCCTTTTCTTCTTTAATTTTTCTTTAATCGGCTCAGTGGCACTAACTTCCCCATCGGCCAAGAAATAATTAACAACACGCTTCGGTGAAATCCGTCCCAAACCAACATAGGAAAGCAAATCATCAATCTGATTAACAGAAAATCCGGCAAATACCTTCTTGATTTCATTCGTTTTCATATAATTATTAAATTTTAAATTATGTCGCTTAAATTCCTTTTCCAGCAAATCCCGCCCCAGAGCCATGCTGTTTTTCTTTTCTTCCAAATTAATCCAATTTCTTATTTTGGAAGTAGCTCTTGTCGTCACAACATTTTTCAGCCAGTCTTTACTGGGATGGTGACCAGCCTGCGTTATTATCTCCACTGTGTCGCCATTTTGCAGCTTATACCTCAGGGGAACGATACTTCGATTAACTTTGGCTCCGATACACTGATTCCCAACATCGGTATGTATGCTGTACGCGAAATCAATCGGAGTGGCCCCTTTGGGAAAAGACTTAACATCGCCATGAGGTGTAAAAACATAAACTTCCTCCGGGAATAATGCCAGTTTCAAATCGGACATAAATTCCTTAGGGTTTTTTACATCCTGCTGTATTTCCAAAATTTCTCTCAATTTCTTTATCTGATCCTGTTCATTATCCTTATAAGCGCGCCCTTCCTTGTACCGCCAATGAGCGGCAATACCTTTCTCCGCCCATTCGTGCATCGTTTTTGTTCTTATCTGTATTTCAACTCTTTCACCGTATGGTCCGATAACAGTAGTATGCAGTGACTGATAATTATTGGCTTTGGGCATGGCTATATAATCTTTGAATCTTCCGGGAACAGGCTTCCATAGAGCATGTATCATGCTTAAGGCCTCGTAGCAGCTTTTTTCCTTATCGGAATCAAGTATTATTCGGAATGCGATAAGATCGTAAACCTCGTTGAAATCTATATGCTGTTCATGCATTTTCTTATAAATACTGTAAAGATGTTTCGCTCTGCCTTCCACCCTGCCTTTTATTGAATGTTTATCAATTTCATTTGTTATAATGCTTCTAACTTCTTCTGTATAACGATTGCGTGCCTCTTTAGACTTGGCAATTTTTGTGGTTAATTCATTGAAAGCATCCGAGGCTATATACTGGAAAGACAGATCTTCCAGTTCCATCCTCATCCAATTAATGCCTAGACGATTGGCCAGTGGCGCATATATATCCATTGTTTCCCTGGCTATATATATTCTTTTTTCTTTTGGATGATATTGTAATGTCCTCATATTATGAATTCTATCTGCCAGACGCACCAACAGAATCCGGATATCAGCGGACATAGCCAGAATCATTTTGCGTAAATTTTCCGATTGACGTTCTTCCTGAGAGCCAAAAGATATCTTGCTTAGTTTGGTTAACCCTCTGACCAGAAAAGTCACATCTCGCCCGAATTCTCTTTCCAAATGTTCGGCTGTTGTTAGAGTGTCTTCAATTGTATCGTGCAGTAATCCACTAATTATTGTCGCTGCATCCATTTTCATGTCGGTCAGAATGCCCGCGACTTCCATTGGATGAGTGAGATATGGTTCACCGGATAATCTTATCTGCCCCTGATGCACTGAAGCCGAATAAATATAGGCCTTCTCTATCATTTCCAAATCTTCCTGTGGAAGATAGGTCTGAGCTTTGTCAATAATATCATTGATACGTAGCATTAAGGTATTAACCTGCTTGACTTACAGCTATGCCTGCTGTTTCATTTCCTGTTCGATTATTTCTTTGATTTTTTCTACTATATTCTGCAGTGAGTATATCTGACTTTCTCCCGTCTTTCTAATTCTTAACTCAACATTTCCCTGAGAAAGATTTTTCTGCCCTAAGGTAACTCTCAAAGGAATTCCGATTAAATCAGCATCTTTAAATTTAACACCGGCTCTTTCATCACGATCATCAAAAATGACCTCAATATTATTAGCAATCATCAAATTATAAAGATTTTCCGCTGCTTCCATTACATTTTTTTCATTAGCATTTACCGGTGTAATAATAACGTGATAGGGAGCTAAGGGCATTGTCCAGATAATCCCGTCATCGTCGTAATTTTGTTCAATCGCCGCGGCAACAGTTCTACCTATTCCTATCCCATAGCATCCCATAATCATGATTTTTTCATGACCATCTTTATCAAGGTACATCGCTTTCATAGCATTACTGTATTTTGTCCCCAGTTTAAAAACATGACCGACTTCTATGCCCCTGGCTATTTTAATACTCGCCTGGCAACGAGGACATTGGTCATCTGGCTTGATAAAACGCAAATCCCTGAAGGCTTCAACTTTAAAATCTCTTCCAATATTCACATTCTTTAAATGGTAGTCTTTCTTATTCGCTCCGGTGATAAAATTAACCATATCAATAACTGAGTAGTCCACAAGTATAGGTATTTTTATTTTTACAGGACCGGCAAAGCCTCTCGGCGCGCCGGTCACATCCTTAATCATCTCATCCGAAGCCAATTCCAAATCAGTAACACCCAAATAATTTTTTACTTTTATTTCATTAATTTCCAAATCTCCACGGATAAGCACAGCATAGGGTTTGCCATCGGCATTAAAAATTAAAGTTTTTACAATCTCGCTTGGATTAACTTTAAAAAAGGCACTGACTTCTTCTATTGTTGTGCAATCGGGCGTATTAACTTTCTTCAGAGGAAGCCAATCATCCTCAGATATAATTTTTTTCTCCGGACATCCCACTTCCGCTTTTTCCAGATTGGCCGCATACGAACACTGATCACAAAAAGCCAGCGCATCTTCACCGGAATCGGCCACTACCATAAATTCATGCGAATATTTACCGCCAATACTGCCAGTATCGGCTTCCACCGGACGGAAATTCAAACCACACCGGCGGAAAATATTATTATAAGCGGTAAACATCTTCTCATAGCTTTGATCCGCACTCTCTTCATCAACATCAAAGCTGTAAGCATCTTTCATTCCGAACTCGCGGCAACGCATCACACCAAATCGCGGACGAACTTCATCGCGAAACTTTGTTTGAATCTGATAAAGAATGCGTGGTAATTGACGATATGTTTTTATTTCATTACGAACCAGACTGGTTATTACTTCTTCATGGGTAGGCCCCAAGCAGAATTCATGATCATGACGGTCGCGAAATCTTAAAAGTTCCTTGCCGTAATGTGTCCAGCGGTCCGACTCCTGCCATAGCTCTGCCGGCTGCACCATGGGAAGATAAACTTCTTGTGCCCCAGCTTTATTCATTTCTTCTCTTATAATATTTTCCAGCTTACGAATAACCCTGTAACCTATTGGCAGATAAGAATATATCCCACTGGTCAATTTTCTTATCATACCGGCTCTGATCATGAGTTGATGACTTATTATCTCAGCATCTGAGGGAACTTCTCTCACAGTCGGCAAGAATATTTCTGAATAACGCATTAAACTATTTTCCTTTCATCAAGCATCAAGTTTATTTCTTTAAGTAAAACTTTTTCAAAATCTTTTTCTTTAATTTTTTTTATTACTTTTCCCTTTTTGAAAAGAATACCTTGTCTCCTCGCCCCTGCGATGCCAATATCGGAATCCGCTGCCTCACCTGGACCATTAACGACACATCCCATCAATGCCACTTTTAAATAATCTTTTCTACCGGCAAGGGCTTTTTCTATTTTATTGGTTAATCGCAAGAGATCAATTTCACAACGTCCGCAAGTGGGACAGGAAATTATTTCCGGTCCGATTTTTCTTATTCCTAGTGCGCGTAAAATTCCATATGCTAAAGGAATTTCCGAAAGGGGATTGCCCGTAACGGAAATTCTTATAGTATCGCCAATACCTTCATAAAGAAGTGTTCCTATTCCCAAAGAGGATTTTATCGCTGCGTTAATCAAAGAACCCGCCTCGGTTACGCCCAAATGCAAAGGATAATCTGTCTTTACCGCTATGGATCTGTAAGCTTCAATCATGCCGGGCACATCTGATGATTTCAAAGACAATTTTATTAAATCAAACCCTTGATCTTCAAACAACTCGATATTTTTCAAAGCGCTTTCCACAAGAGCATCGGGTGTAGGACTTCCGTATTTTAATAATAAATCTTTTTGCAGAGACCCCGAATTAATACCTATACGAATAACTACCTGCCTATCTTTAGCCACCTTAACAATTTTCTTGATTTTATCTTTAGAAATATTACCGGGATTTATCCTGATACCGTCCACTCCCTGTTTTATAGCATCAATCGCCAAACGGTAATTAAAATGAATATCGGCAACAAGAGGAATACCGATTTTCTTTTTTATGGCATGAATGGCCAATACAGCTTCTTTATCGGGGATGGCTATTCGGATTATCTCACAACCTGCTTTTTCCAATTTTTTTATTTGAGTAATTGTTGATTCAACATCCCGAGTATCCGTATTGGTCATTGACTGAACAACGATGGGAGAATCCCCGCCTATTGAAACAACACCAAGATTTATCCTTTTTGTTTTTCTTCTCCTAATCAAAGATAAATTTTCCACCGCGGCCATCTTTCCAACAAATATGCAAGGAATGAGTTTATAACATCTGAGTTAATCAATAAATGAACAACCCCGCCGCAAGCAGCGGGGTATCCAAACGAACTTGCGCCCCAGGGGCGAGTAATTAGACCCACATTTATCCCACTCGGCCTATAGTGACCCCATGGTGCCCTTCAGGGTATTTAGGTTATTCGCCTCGTGGATAATTTCCAATCCCGATAAATTGAGAATTGGATAATTTCCAGTAACCACAGGTTAATGGATAGCTCCACAGGCGCTTCGAGCTACGCTACGCTTGCTCTTAGCGTGTGTCACTACGACTTACAAAATTCAGTTCACGATGTTCCTGAATTT
>JAFGLS010000116.1 GCA_016927935.1 Syntrophaceae bacterium | reverse complement strand
TGAGACTCAAAATTCAGGAACATCGTGAACTGAATTTTGTAAGTCGAATTATCCAATCATTGATTTATCGGGATTGGGAATTATCCCGCTGGCGAAGCTTAGCGGGACGATATCAATTGTCTTAAGTCTTGCCTAAGGGTTATACTTGTGAATCTTTTTTAAACAGTGTCACGCAGTTCTTTTCTCTATTTTTGGATATATAAAGAGCCGCATCGGCCGCGTGGATAAGCTCCTCTTTTTCTTTGGAATGGTCGGGATATGTGGAGATACCCAGGCTGATGGTTACATGAAGTTTTTTATTTTCATGAAGTATTTCTATTTCGGCAACACTGGCGCGTATTCTCTCAGCCACATTTACGGCCTGACGGGAATCGGTCTCGGGCATAATCACGATGAATTCTTCACCGCCGTAACGCGCAACGATATCCTCGGAGCGGGAAATCCTTTTCGCCGCGCTGGCCACATCCTTCAATACCTTATCGCCCAGTTGGTGGCCGTAGGTGTCATTGAAAGATTTAAAGTTGTCAATATCCATCATGATGAGCGAAAACTTCTTGTTATGACGGCGTGAGCGTTTAATTTCCTGATCCAGAAGAAGCTGGAAATAGCGGTGCACGAATAGTTTGGTCATGCCGTCGGTGGTGGCCAGTTCGAAGAGTTTCGCATTTTCAATGGATATAGCGGCCTGAACGGAAAAACTCCGGAGTATTTCCAGACGCTCCGGTGTAAAGGCGTTCTCGCTTAAGTTGTTCTCCATGTACAGGATGCCCGATAATTTACCCTTGCTCATAATGGGGGTGCAGAGAATGGATTTGCATTGCACACGCATAATGTAGGGATCGTTGGTGAAGATGCCGTCTTTTACGGCATTACCGAGGACAATGTCTTCACCGCTGTTATGGACGTAGTTGACGATGGAGCGGCAGATTTCAGAACAATCCTTAAGCGGAAGGGATTGCATTACCATGGATTCGTTTTTATCTATATCTTCGCTGGCTTCAATGTTCAGTTCACCGTCAGTCTCCAGAATCAAGTAACCGCGCTGGGCTCCGGCATTGGTAATGGACTCATGCATGATTTTCTGCAGGAGACGGTCGAGCATAATCTCGCTGGAGATGATTTGGGAGACCCTCATGGCCGTGGAGAAGTCCAGCATCTTTGTGCCGCTTGTGGTTTCGGTGACGCCGCCCAGGGTCAGGCTTCCGGAAGAACCTCTCCTGGTCAGACTTCCCGAAGAACCGCTCACAGTCAGGGTTTCTGTTGAATCTTTCATGGTTATGGTTCTAGTGTCGTGCTTTTGTTCCCAGGGTATTAACGACGCATATTTTTCCTCGATCTCTTTGGCTTTGGCTGAAGCTCCCCACAACAAAAAGCATTTGTGAGCTTTCTGCATGAAAAATTCGGCCTCTTCCTTTAAGGAAGAATTGAGATAGAAGAGCGCCAGGCGTTCGTAGGCAATGGCTTCGATATGCAAATAGCCGTTCTGGTGCGCTCCTTCGATAGCCGCGTGATAGAGCGCCAAAGCCTCCTGTTTGCGGCCTTTAATAGCTATTATTTCTGCGGCTATAAGATCATATTTATGCCGGAAGTTTTCCGGACAGGATTTTGCCCACATAAACATCTTCAGTTGATTCAACAGGATACGGCCTCTGTACAATATTTTCTTAAAGAAACCGGCTTGTGGATACGATGCCGTAAGCGTCAGTGAATGGAATAAAAAGAATTCGGGAATGTGAAGATTTCCCAGAGCAACTTTTTTTCTGACCAGCCGCAAGATGGCTGGTATGATTTTTCGGCACTGGTCAAGTTTGCCAAAGAGATAATTTATCCTCAGTCTAACGAGGGAAAAGTAAAACTCACCAAGAATGTTATTATCGGATTTATAGGATTTTAGCTGCTCCTCTTCACTGTAATTGTCGCTGTTCAAACTTCCCCTTTCCTGGGTCAGGCCTTTGAGGCAGAGGCACATTTGCGTATTGTCCGAATAGTTGAGAGTGAACATGGGATCTTTCCCTGCCAATTGGAAATCCCTGTACTTTCCGAATTCTTCCAGGACATTGTCAATGTTGACTCCCAGCATCATAAGAGTCATCCCGATAAGATTAATATTGTGCCCGCAGAAAATCAGGTCGCCGGTTTCAATTCCGGCTTTGTAAGCGTTTCTGAAGTAATCAAGGTCGTATTTGGCGTGCTTATTCCAGTGCTGAATAAACATCGGGAAAAGAAATTCCACACGGCATCTGTTCTTTTTATCGGCAAACTTTTCATTAACTTTCAGTGCCGTTGTGCCGAACCTGTAGCCGTGTTGGTAAAAACCAAGGGTAGATCCCACAATGGAGCCCATGGCGATGTAGGCGAAGGGGGAATATTCAAAATTTACTTCATATTCCAACAGGTAATTAATTCCGCTTATGACAATGAACGCAAATAGATTCGGATTATAATAAAAGGCTACGGTGCCGGTATGAATCGCCAGATAGGCATAGGATAACTTCTCCCATAATTCAATAGCAGGAGGGTCACTAAGTTCTTTTGATTTTTTCGGATGTAATGGTATATATTCAGTTGTTATTTCTTCCATATGGGCCATGTTTCTCGGTTCGGGAACACATTGCATATTGAGTAGATCTTCTATTTTCCTGCGGCCGAATTTCAATCTTAACTTCAGCAGTTCCCATCCCAGACGGACATCGCTGGGATTTTGGGGTATCTTGAAGTCGACCGCAGATATTCTCATCCCTTCCAGACCCACCCTCAGTGCGGCTTCATAATTCCCCTTGGTTGTGTATAATATGACCATCAGGGTATAAATATTGGCCTTGTCAATGTTCGATTTGGCTTTTTTCACTATCAATTCAAATGTCTTCTCGGCATCGCTGAAGTCCAGGTTGAGATACTCGCATTCCATTAACTCTTTGTGCAGGTAATAGGCAAGTTCATACTGGCTTTCCCAACTGTCAGAAGGAAGAAGTCCGATAGCGGTTCTTAAATAGTAAGAAGCCGAGGCGTAGGCTGTTGATTTTTTCGCTTTTTGCGCGGCTTGCTGATTAAGCCGGGCAAGGTTGATCTTTTCCTTTTCTCCGCTGACGAGCCTGATGCCGCGATTTAGTTGATCGACAATATAAAATATTTTGTCATTAAGGATCTCCGTATCGGTTTTTTTAAGCACGTTGGTGCCGATACGATAATGCATGGCCTCCTTTTCCTTGTCTGGAATCAGGGAATAGGCCGCCTCCTGAATGCGGTCATGGTGAAACTTGTATAAGGTTCCATGAAGACTGATCATGTCCTCCTGTATCGCGGAGGTGAGATCAGCAAGAGTTTCATCGATTGTTTTGCCGGAAACAACAGACAGCGATTCCAGATCAAACCGGTTGCCGATGCAGGAACATGTCTTTAATATCTGCCGGGTATTCTCCGGTAATTGGGAAATTTTTTCCGCCATGAATTCTATAACGTTTTCGGTAACCTGCATCTGACGAATCTTGTTGATATCCCACTCCCAGCCGGTTTCGGGATTCAACTCCAGAAGATGATTATCGTAAATGTTCTTTAGAAACTGGATAACGAAGAAGGGATTGCCGGCCGTTTTCTTGCTGATAAGCTCGGCTAGAGGCATGGATCTTTCAGCGTCACATAAAAGTACATTCATGATGATCATGTTGACACTGGTCACATTCAGAGGGCCAAGGATTATGCTGTGTATCGTTCTGCCTTTATTAATGATTTTATTAAGCGTCAGAGGAAGAGGGTGGGCGTCATTTATTTCGTTATCCCTGTATGCTCCCAGCAAAAACAAATATTTTGTTTCATATGTGGTCATTAAGTTTTCCAAAAGCTTCAGGCTGGCCTGGTCAGCCCAATGGAGGTCGTCCAGGAAAAGCACTAACGGATGGTCTTCGGATGTAAAAACATCGATGAATTTTTGAAACACCAGATTGAATCTGTTCATGGATTCTTCCGGACCGAGTTGCGGCAAGTCCGGTTGCTTATTAATAATAAGCTCCAGTTCCGGGATTACGTCGGTGATGACTTTCCCGTTCGGTTCCAGAGCGGAAAGAAGTTTCTCCCGCCACGATTGTATTTTATTTCCGCTTTCAGAGAGTATCTGTCGGATGAGTCCCTGAAAAGACTGAATGATGGCGCTGTAAGGAACATCCTTCCGAAACTGGTCATATTTGCCGAAAATAAAATATCCCTTTTTGGCGATAATCGGTTTGTAAATTTCATTTATCAGAGCGGATTTGCCGATTCCCGGCTGGCCGTTCACCAGCATCATCTCGCTTAAACCCTTGCAGGTCCGCTCAAAGCATCTCATTAATTCAATCCGCTCATTGTCGCGATCTACAATACGGCGGGGAATATTAAATCGTATGGAAATATCTTTTGCCGCTATCGGAAAATCTTCAATCTTCCCTTTTTGATTCAGCTGTTTCAGACATTCATCGATGTCAACCATTAATCCCAGACAATTCTGATATCTTTCCTCGGGATTCTTGGATAACATTTTTAAAATAATGGTGGAGAGTACCGGCGGAAGGGAAGGATTCAAATCACTGGGAGGTATGGGCTGACGGGCGATGTGCGAATGGATTAATTCCATCGGATCCTTTGATTTAAACGGAACCTCTCCGGTCAACATCTCGTAAAAGGTCGCGCCCAGCGAATAGATGTCCGTGCGGTAATCAACGCCCCTGTTCATCCTGCCGGTCTGCTCAGGCGACATGTAGGACAGTGTCCCCTCGATAACATCGGGATTGTAAAGTTCGTCATTGGCGTGGGTTAAAACAGCGGAAATGCCGAAGTCGGTTATCTTGACTTCACCATTGTCCGGATTGATTAAAATATTATCGGGTTTGATATCCAGATGAATGACATTGTTCTTGTGGATTAATCCCAGGGTCTGGGATACTTTTGATGAAATCTGTAAAAGTGATTTTAATCCGAGACCGTCCGCTTTTAATGTCTCCTTGAGGGACTTGCCGCCGAAATCTTCCTCGACAATGGCATACTTGTTATCATACTCAACTAGATCAAATATTTTGATTATATTTTGTACATCAATTTTTCTTACAAGATTATATTCCTGCTTGAATCGGGCGATTTCCGATGGTGTCGGGTAGGCGGTCTTCAGCAGTTTTATGATGAACGGCTGTGTCTCTTTCTCTTTGTGCCCGCGATAAATTACTGAATTTCTGGTTTCATGTATTTTTTCGCGCAGAATATAATCGGCAAATTTTTCCATAATTTTATGTCGCCATAAGGGCGAAAAAATTATTAGGGGATTGTCTTAATCTTATCTATTTGTTGACGAAAAGTAAAGTAAGAAATCCGAGAGCCCAGCAATAATAGGCAAAAAATTTCAAGCGCGCTTCCCGGATAATCAGAAAGAAAAGCTTAAGAGATAGCAATCCCGCTGACATTGAACACACAAAGCCGGTTAAATATAGCCACATTTCCTGACGGGAAGTATTTATATAGCCGGATTCCAGAATTACCGCGCCGCATATGGCGGGAATAGAAAGCAGAAAGGAAAAACGTGCGGCAACTGTACGATTCAGCTTGCGGAAAATACCGGTAGATATTGTGACGCCAGAGCGGGAGATTCCGGGCAAAAGCGCTAATGCTTGGGCAAATCCGATTAGTATGCTGTCGGTAAAGTTTATGTCTTTTTCATCGCGTCGGGCAGAGGTTACTTTATCTGAAAAAAATAGCAGCACGCCGGTGATTAATAGAAAAAATGCTGCCGCTCCTGCGGATTCGAAAGCGCTGTGAATGTAATCTTTAAATATTAGACCGAAAAGAGCAGCGGGAATGGTGCCGATAAATAAAAAGATAGCAATCTTTTTTAATGTGGCCGTGTCCGTGTTAGCGGAGACGGCGGCGAATTGATTTTTTTGAGGCAGGAAAGCTTTGAATATATTCCAGATATCAGAGCGGAAATAAAATACTACGGCAAACATAGTTCCCAGATGTAATATGGCATCAAAGGCAACTCCCGGCTGGTGAAAATCCGGTAATAAACTTTGCAGAATTACCAGGTGGGCAGAACTACTGACAGGAAAAAGCTCTGTCAATCCTTGAACGATTCCCAAAATTATAGCGGTAGATAAATTCAAGTAGTCTCGCTTTCTAAATCTTTGATATCAAGTCTCCCCGCATCCTGCCATTCATTGTAGTTTTTTATGATTTCATTTCTGACCTTTTCCATAAGTTTATGCCGTTTTTCTATATCAAAATTTGTTACTTCTATGGGTTTCCCAATAACCATTTGTATCAGACCTGCTTTTATCCTTAATGATCTTTTAGGCATTATCCGGCCGCTGCCGATAATGGAAACCGGCACAATGGGTATGCCTGACTTAATGGCAAGATGGAAAGTGCCCTGCTTGAAGGATTTGATTTCTCCATCCCGGCTTCTCGTGCCTTCCGGAAAGGTCATGATTGATTTTCCCCTTCTGATACGAAAGGCTGCCTCATCAATGCTCTGCATCGCTTTTTCATGATTGCTTCGGTCTATTTCAATATAGCCGGCACTTCTCATTGCCGCACCGAATACGGGAATGGCGAACAATTCTTTTTTGGCAATCCACCTGAACTGAACAGGTATGTGTGCCAGAGCAATCAGAATATCAAAATCGCTTTGATGGTTAGCCATAAAGATTTGCGGTTTGCCATTCAACAGATTTTCTTTGCCGATTACTTTTACCTTCGTATTGCATATAAAGAGCAACATTTTAGCCCAGATACTTGCCACCTTATGAACTTTATTGTCGGCTTCCGGAAAAACTGAAAAAACCACGGCCCAGAAGGACATAAAAGCGGTTATCACGACGCCCAATGTGACTAGCAGTGCTGAATGAATCATAAATATACTTTTCCAACTTATTATTAATTAATGGGTATTTAACCCGAAGCAAGTTTTAGATAGTTGATATTGTCCCGCTAAGCTTCGCAAGCGGGATAATTCCACTTACGCTTCGAGCGTCATTAATTTTTTACTTGATAATATTATTGAAGTCAATACTGAAAAAATTTTATTCAAAGGCAAATTTGTGATTTTCGGGAATACACGATATTTTAAAAAAATTCTTTATTTAAGCTCATCATCCGTATAAATGAATATAAAAAAGATATTATTGAATGTATGTCAAGATAATCATAAAGGCTTAAAGGCTGTTTTTAGAAAACATTTGACAAATTCAGGTCTTAGTAATAATATTGCGCAACTTTTTGCAGAGAGGGCGCGATTAAGCGCTTTTTTAATTTTCAGAATTTTTTCCAGGAGTTTACTTCAAAAGTGCACAGAATTTTAACAAAGAAAAGAGCTATGGAAATCATTGCCAATTTCTCACACGCCGGTGTTTTTGTCGTGGGGGATATAATGGTTGACCATTTTATCTGGGGAAATGTTTCGCGTATTTCACCGGAAGCCCCTGTTCCCGTAGTAAATGTTCAGAAAGACAGCATTTTACTTGGCGGTTGTGCTAATGTGCTCAATAACATTCATTCTATGGGAGGCAAAGTTTATGTCGCCGGTGTTATTGGTGCTGATAATATTGGAAAAAAACTGCTTGCGGAATTGAGCGACAGGAAAATCGGAACGGAGGGCATTATTATAAAAAAAGACAGGCCAACTACTCTTAAAACAAGAATTGTCGCGCATGGGCAGCAAATGGTGCGATTTGATAAGGAGGACAAAAACCCCATATCTTTGTCAACCATGAATAAAATTCTGGAGTATGTGGAATCATTGCGCAACAAGATCGGAGCGATAGTTATCTCCGATTACAATAAGGGGGTGGTTTCCAAGGAACTTGTTCGGGGAATCAGAGAAATAGTCAATAATTCGGATATTTTCATTTGCGTTGACCCGAAACAAAACAATTTATCCATCTATGAGGGCGCTCACATCATTACTCCCAATCACTATGAGGTTCAGCGCGTTGCCGGCAGGGAATTAACGGAAAACTATAGTATTCAGAGATTGTGCGAATCTATTTTGAAAAGGTATGCCTTTCCGGCAATGCTGGTTACGCATGGAGAAGAGGGAATGAGTCTGTTTGAAAATGGTCCAAAAATCATTCACACTCATTTCCCCGCTCAGGCCAGAGAAGTTTATGATGTGACGGGCGCCGGTGACACGGTGATTGGCATGCTCGCGCTTGGTTTGGCCGCGAAAGCAAATCTTAAGGAAGCAACATGTCTGGCTAATCTGGCAGCAGGCATTGTGGTTGAGAAAATCGGCACGGCCACAGTTTCACAAAAGGAACTGATAGCAGTACTATGAGTAAACCAGATACAGCCGAGCCGGTAAAATTAATCTTCAGTCTTTTTGCGAAAGATGCCGCTATAGTAAACGAGACGATAGAAATTGTGTCTTCCTCTTACGGAAAGCCGGATTTTATAAGCGCGATCTTGCCGTTTGATTATACTGATTATTATTGCGTTGAAATGGGGCCTAGTCTTGTGAGGCGCTTCCTGGCCATGGAAAAGTTAATCAGACCTGAAAAATTGCCTGATATTAAATTGGCGACAAATGCAATTGAGGAAAAATCGGCATTGAATGCAAAAAGGCGGATTAATATTGATCCGGGATATATATCAAAAGCTCATTTGATTTTAGCTACCGGAAAGAGTTACACTCATCGCCCTTATTTACGCGACGGGATTTACGCGGATTTGACTTTGATTTATCAGGGGAAGAAATTTTGTCCCTTGCCTTGGACTTATCCGGATTACGCTGATGAAAAGCAACTTTTAATGCTGGGCAAGATCAGAGATAAATATTTGTTGCAGCTTAAAATGCTGGAACAGTAGGGATTATTATCAACTATTAATACGGGATATTTCAATGATAAAAAGCATGACCGGCTATGGACGGGCGGAAACGGTTTGCCAGAACAGAAAAATTATTGTTGAAGCTAAATCCGTAAATCATCGTTTCCTGGAAATATTTTTGCGTACGCCTTCAGCGCTTTTCCCTCTGGAAATGGAGTACAAAAAGAAAATTACCGAAAGATTCAAAAGAGGACGCATAGAAATATTTATAAAATTTGAGGGAGAGAACGCCGATTTATCCAGGGTAAATCTTAATATGGAGACAGCGCGTGATTATTTTAATGCTTTGAGCCGGCTTAAAAAGGAATTAAATCTAAAATCTCCGTTAACTTTGAAGACTCTGGTTGGTTTCCGGGAAATCTTTAATCCGCCTGCGGAAACTGAACTTGACGCTGATTTTCTCCAGCAGGTTGAAAAGACTTTTTTAGACGCGTTGAAGATATTGGCCGGCATGCGGCAGGAAGAGGGTATTGTCCTGTATCAGGATATGCAGATGAGGCTCAGGATGATTTTGGGTATTCTGGAAAATATCAAGTTTCGCGCGCCACTGGTTGTTTCCGAATATCAAAAGCGTTTGTCGGACAAAATTAGAGAATTAACGGGAGGATGCAACCTTGATGAAAGCCGTTTGGCTCAGGAAGTAGCCATTATGGCGGAAAGGACTGACATAACTGAAGAGATAGTGCGAATGCAGAGTCATATAGGCCAACTGGAAGCACTTTTGCAAAGCGAGGATTCTGAAGGCAGAAAGATTGACTTCCTTTTACAGGAAAGCAATCGTGAAATTAATACAGTTGGCTCGAAAGTGGGCGACGTAGAAATAACCCGTAGTGTAATTGAGATAAAAAGTGAATTGGCTAAATTACGCGAACAGACGCAAAACATAGAGTAATTAATTATGTCCAAAGGTTTATTCATAGTTGTCTCAGCGCCGTCAGGCGCGGGAAAGAGCACCATTTGCCAGGGCCTCATGCAGGCTTTCCCGGAAATAAAATTTTCGGTTTCCCATACTTCCCGGCCTCCTCGGTCCAATGAAATAGACGGAAAAGATTATTGTTTCGTTTCACGGAAAGAATTTGAAAAAAGAATCAAACAGGGTGAATTTATTGAATGGGTGGAAAATTACGGTCACCTTTACGGATCATCCAAGAAATTTATGGAAGAGTTTGTCAGGGAGGGTGGGGACCTGCTGCTGGACATTGAGTCGCGGGGAGCAAAAAAAATAAAAAAGAAGTTTAAAGGTGGTATTTATGTTTTTGTTCTTCCCCCGACCCGCCGGGATCTTTTAAAAAGATTGGAGCTAAG
The DNA here is from genome assembly GCA_016927935.1 of Syntrophaceae bacterium. Classification (GTDB taxonomy): domain Bacteria; phylum Desulfobacterota; class Syntrophia; order Syntrophales; family Smithellaceae; genus Smithella. Next base: position 3,672 of record JAFGLS010000116.1, on the reverse strand, counting down.
AGGTTGTGAAACCAGTGAAGTTATTCAGCAGAGGTTTAAGCAGTTGGAAAAAGAATTGAAAGAAATTTCCTGGTATGACTATGTCATCTTCAATGATGATCTGGGAAAAGCTATCAATCAATTGATTTCTATTTACATAGCAGAAAAATGTAAAAGAACGAGATTGCTTGATGAAATCAGAGAGTTTAAAAATAAAAGTATGTTTTAGGGGGATTTAAATCTATGGCTAGAATTACAATCGAAGATTCTTTAAGGGTCGCCAAGACAAGATTTGGATTGGTATCGCTGGCATCGAAGCGGGCTCATCAGCTGTTGAAGGGTTCAACGCCTCTGGTGGAATGCAAGAATAGGGAAGTCGTCTGTGCACTTCGGGAAATAGCAGAGGGCAAAGTCATTTATGCCAATCCTGAATATTTAAACGGAACGAAAGAAGATTTCAAACCGATTCCAGACAACACTGAGTTTGTCGGTGATGAAGAATATATCGAATAAAAAAGCAACTGATAAATTAATCTTTGCTCTTGATGTCAAAAATTATGAAGAAGCTTTATCCTGGGTGGAGCTTCTTTCCGGCCATGTTGGTATGTTCAAAGTTGGCAAGGAACTGTTTACCGCCGCAGGCCCCAAAATAATTCAGAGTATCAAGGAGAGATCTGAAAAAGTATTTTTGGATCTCAAATTTCACGATATTCCAGTCACTGTTGCCGGAGCGGCTGAAGCTGCGGTCAGACTGAATGTTGACATGTTCAATGTTCATGCGACAGGTGGTTATCAGATGATAAAAGAGGCGGTTTCTGCCGCCTGGAGTTGTTCCGATAAAATGGGACAGACCAGGCCTCTTCTTTTAGCTGTAACTGTGCTCACCAGTTTAAATAATGATGATTTAAAAGAAATCGGTTTTCAAAAAAGTACCGAGGAATTGATTCTTCATTTAGCCGGATTGGCCAAAGCTGCCGGGGCATCGGGAGTGGTTGCTTCAGCCCAGGACATAAAAATGTTAAGGGAAAATTTTGGTAAACAATTTGTTATTTTGACGCCGGGCATACGCAGTGATGCTATGGCGAAAAAAGATGATCAAAAACGTACTCTCAGCGCTTATGAAGCTGTAAAAAAAGGAGCGGATTACATTGTCGTGGGCAGGCCAATTCGAATGGCAATAAAGCCATTGGAGGCCTGCCGGCAAATTGTTCGGGAAATTGCCGACGGACTGGCCGCAAAGTGATTCGCTGAAAAAATGGAATGTACCATGGAGGTAATTTACGGAATAAATTCCATCAGAGACCTTCTTCGGCAAAGCAAAGACGGGTGGAAGAAAATCATTATTGCTTCCGGGCGCAGAGGATCTTCCATAAAAGAAATAATAAAAATTTCCCGAACAGAAAAAATTCCTGTAGAGTTTTGTGAGCGGAGATATCTGGATAAATTGGCTGGTACGTCTGAAAATCAGGGGATTGTCGCTTTTCGTCAGTCGTTTGCTTATGCGGATTTGGATGTACTCATAAAAAACCGCAACCAATCTTTTAACTTTGATCTGATTTTGATTCTGGATAGTATAATGGACCCACAGAATTTAGGGGCGATAATCAGGACCGCCCATTGTCTGGGTGCAAACGGTGTCGTGATTCCGGAAGACAGGGCTGCTCATATTACAGCGGCTGTAAATAAAGCTTCTGCCGGAAGCGTTGGACAAATACCAGTAGCCAAAGTTGTGAATTTGGTGCAGTCACTCGATTATCTGAAAGATAAAGGATTTTGGATCTTTGGCGCTGTTGCTCATGGCGAGAGTGTTTTAATGAATTTGAATTTTAATTGTTCAGTTGCCCTTATAATGGGAGGGGAAGCAAAAGGCATAAGGCCACTGATTAAGAAAAGATGCGATTTTCTAATAACCATTCCTTTGTTTGGTAACTTTGATTCATTAAATGTTTCAGTTTCCACAGGAATTATTCTGTATGAAATTATTTGTCAACGAATCAAGGTCAATAAATATAGTAAAAATATAAATTAATTTTTATAAGAAGTTTATTTTAAATAAAATTCGCTTTATAATAGAAAAATATTAACTTTAAGAAATTTAATGTATTACAAGATTATTTGAAGTTATTGATTTTAACTTGTTGAATTTAAATACGAGCTGGTTTAGAATAATAATGATTTAAAATCATCCGATTTAGGGAAAGGATTCAAATATGCCGGTCTTTATTTGGGAAGGTGTGACAAAAAAAGATGAAGTAAGAAAAGGAGAGATGGAAGCAGTTGATGAAATTACTGTCCGAGGTCTTTTGCGCCGTCAGGGTTTTAAAAGCATAGAAGTAAAGGTAAAGCCTAAAGACCTTATGGAATACTTGCCTTCTTTTATGAAAGGCAAGATTAAAGAAAAAAGTGTAGTTGTTTTTTGCCGTATTTTTTCCACAATGATTAACGCTGGACTTCCGCTTATTCAGTGTTTGGATCTTTTGGCTCAACAGGAACAAAATAAAGCTTTTTCTAAAATTATTCGAACAGTAAAAGAAGATATTGAAGGAGGCACCAGTTTAACCAATGCTTTGAAGAAATATCCTGAAATATTCGACGAACTTTTTGTTAACCTTATTGCCGCTGGTGAAGCCGGCGGTATACTTGACGTTATTCTGGAGCGTCTTTCCAATTATATGGAAAAAGCGATGAAATTGAAAGCGCGTGTCAAAGGCGCGATGACTTATCCGGCTGCTGTTTTGGTTATTTCATTAGCGGTTGTTGCTTTGTTGCTTATTAAGGTTATTCCTGTATTTCAAAAAATGTTTGAGGGTATGGGAGGCGAGTTACCGGCGCTTACCCAAGCCTTAATCAATGCGAGTGAGTTTGCTCAAAAATATTGGTATTTTGGGGCTGGAATATGTGTTGCCCTTTACATCGCATTTAAACAATATTATAAAACGGAAAAAGGTCGCTGGACGATTGATTCTTTAATATTGAAAGCTCCGATATTTGGTGAATTATTGAAAAAAGTTGCCGTGGCCAAATTTGCACGAACATTATCAACAATGATGAGTTCCGGTGTGCCCATTTTGGAAGGCTTGGCCATCGTAAGTAAAACTTCAGGCAACGTTGTCATTGAAGATGCCCTTATGAAAACACGTCAAAGCATTAGTGAAGGTCAGTCTATCGCGGAACCTCTTACAAGGACAGGACTTTTCCCTGCTATGGTTGTGCAAATGATTGCTGTGGGTGAGGCCACCGGTGCTCTGGATTCGATGCTCGCCAAAATTGCCAATTTTTATGATGATGAAGTTGATGTCGCCGTGGATGCAATGACCGCTCTATTGGAACCGGTAATGATGGTTTTTCTCGGAGGTGTCGTCGGTGGTATGATTGTAGCCATGTATCTGCCTATCTTTAAACTCGCATCAGTTGTCGGATAATTTAGAAATTTAAGGTTATACAAAATGGTCGGGATGGCGCGATTTGAACGCGCGACCCCTGCGTCCCGAACGCAGTGCCCTACCAAACTGGGCCACATCCCGACACGGTTGGGAAGATATAAAATTTATTCCCGATTGTCTACTTTTTTGTTCAAGCAAAATTAAAAGTATCGAGAAAATTAAATTTATTGTGAGACTCAAATTTCAAAAACGAATAACCTAAATACCCTAAAGGGCACCATGGGGTCACTGTAGGTGTATTGAAATTTGC
>JAFGLS010000115.1 GCA_016927935.1 Syntrophaceae bacterium | reverse complement strand
TTTTTATACCGTCTCTATTCTAATCAGAATAGATGAATCGGCACCAATTAAAAACTGTCTGACGAGAGGGTTGAGTCAAAGCCGGCAGGATGTGCTGTCGAAAAGACAATGAAAACATTACAAACATTTTCGGCATTGAAATACCCCAATGATCGTTTGTGGTTTGCGGGGCAGCTCATTTCACTGTTTGGAACATGGATGCAAATCACCGCCCAGAGTTTCCTGGTGTTTGAACTGACCCATTCTCCGGCATGGACCGTCACCATTCTGGGCGGAGATGCAGCAACGAACGGTCTTATGCACTCGGCTCGCCGGGCCGGTGCCGTGCTGGGAGCATTGCTGATAGCTTCTCTTGGTCAATTTACCTTCAAAGGCAAATTGCTTTGACTGCAGGGAATTGATTGGCAAGAGAAAGGGTTTTCTCGTTGGATTCGATGTCCATTCCTACGGCTATTATCCTGTCGATACCAGCATCTGTTGATCTCTTTGTCGTCTTATCGATCTCCTTTATTTCATTCATCTGAGCGTGGGTATCAATCATAATCAAATGCTTTCATTTCTAAAAGAATTCATTTACTTCCTCGTCATACGTGAACCAAATCCCTTGACAATGCTCCAGTTATTTTAATATATTGAAACTACTAATTTAAACCCATTTTTTTATATAATACCTTGTAAACATTTAGAGAAAGATAGTCCGAAGTCCCCTGGAAAAGCATAATTGGATTAAGGAATGTACTCATACACGATTATTTAGGGGTTAATATTGCTGCGGTTTGGGGAAATATAAGACAGGAACTACCACACCTTAAAGAACAGATAAAATCAATTCTAGGAAAGTAAATGAACTTGCTTGATTTGTCCTGACCATATACTCTTATTCCTCTAATAAATGTAAAGCATTAAGCTAATTTGTATCGGTCAAAAGTTAAATCTGGGGTAGTAGATGTCGTTTGATTTGATGTTGGTATTGACAGCAAGGTTTTTATAAAAAAGTCGATTAAGCTCGATTCCGTTCTTCTCCAGTTTTCCCCTTATGGTGACATTTCCCTTTTCGCTTCTGGCAACCCGCAATAGATAAAGTGCATATCGGTCTGGATAAAGCCGGTACTCCCTTTCATAAGCACGGATCTTATTGTCACCATCATCTAACATGAGGTGCCATGTCCAAAATTTCCGATCTCCAAAATAGCTAACAGGAGCTGTCAGTTCAACTTCCTTACCATGATACATATCATATCTTTTAAGCAAGTCTTTTAGATCAGTTACGAATACAACTTGTTTTCCCTTAAAATTAGCCTGGTTTTGCAAATAAGTATCCATATCTGTCATTATCATGTGAGTGCAACCACTCAATATAAAAGCAGCCATAGTAAAACTGAATTTTTTAATAATGGTTGTTAACACAATATCACCTTCTTCCTTCCTTTTTTTCATTCTTCATTTATAGTGTTCATGTAAAGAATAAATATGATTATGAGATTGTCAATAGCATTGCCACATGTTTTCTTAAAATCCTGGCAGTTCTATTGGTTAACCTAGCCAAGCTCTTGCGTTGCTCAAGGGAAATGTGGTCCTCTGCAATGACGCATGGGATTAGATTATCAGATTCCTCCTGTTTCTTATTTCAGTTTGCAGGGAATAATTTAGCTTCAACTCATTCTGCTCACGGTAAATTACCATTGAGAAGGGGATCGTGTAAAAATTGTCAATGATTCGATTAATTAAAACAGTTGGAGTAGCGCCATTGAGGCCAACCGTATTTACGGCCGGAAAACTTCGGTAGCAGGGGATTCGGCATAGTGGCTAACCCGAGAAAGGATGCGTTCGTAGACAGGTTTCATGTCGACCAATATGGCGTTTTCAGGGCACAACCGCACACAATTGAAGCAGATGAAACAGTCCGGCAGGAAATCCGGCAGGGGATTGAGCTCGATTGCCGATACCGGGCAATTGTCGCGGCAGTAACCGCAGAGGGTGCATCGTTCGGGGTCAACCACTCGGGGCGGCAGGATGGTTTTGGCCTTTGCGACGCTAAGCCGCAGCATCTCAGGCACATGTTCCGCAGGTTGGTAATTCAGCCGATCGATCGATAGCTGCAGCGTACTGCCGGATTTGATATTTTTAATCACATCGGATACCAGCAATGAGACCAGGTTCAAATCATCTTCATTTGGACGGCCGGCCCCGACCGGGTCCGGTAGCTGCCACATCAGCGAGTGAACCGCCATAACTTTGGCGGCACCTGCCAGTGTAAATCCACGGCCAAGCAGACTCTTTCCCATTTCGTGGAGGGCAACACCGCTGGTTGCCCCGCCCCAGGTTACAAACGGGACCGCCCAGCAGTTTTTCGCTTTGGGCAGCTGATCAATAAAATTGATGATTGTTGGAACTGCATGAGAAGAATAGACAGGTGATCCCACAAAAAGCAGGGTCTCTGTATCAGCAGCCAGCGCCAAGTATAGGCCACTCTGATCACACGGTTTTTTGCCCAGGTTGCAGGCAGTGAATGATTCTCCGAGAGCCGTCAGTCGTGTTTCAATTTTCCGGGCCACCGATTCAGTGGTGCCAGCCGGGGAAATATACACGATAAACGAATGGCGACGTTTATCAGACATTTTCTTTCCTCTTATCGACCAATACGAAACGGCGTGCCTGTGGTAAATAAATCATCTCTGTGCTCGTAAAACAGCCAACGCACCGTGAGGTCGTAAATTGAATTGATCTAGAAAATTTGCACTGATGTATCCGATATAAAATTGACTAGAAGTGTTTTCTGTTAGGGTAAGCATAAAAGGGTTCCTCCTGTGTGTCAATAACAATATCTTGAATTGGCACAATATATTGAAGAGGGTCTCTTAAGCGATTTTGTCAATCATACCTGGCCTTTTAATGAGTGAGAAAACGGAGGCTGTTTTTAGGCCAGCCCATAACGTATGTTTCGTTTGGTTGTATAAAAATTTAAGCCTTTCACTTCTGGTTATCGATGGTTGTAATAAAACGTTTCCCCTGAATCGGAAATATTCAATATGCAGGCACATTAAACAAAAAGACAGAGCCAATTATAACCACCGTTGACATGTTGTTGAATTGTTATAAAATAATCGATGAATTTTTTAATCAGATGGTTTTTTTTACATCTCGTTGTATATATTGACATACAGATGATTCCACTATATACTAAGTTTATTAAAAAGGAATGTCTTATCAAAAAATACCAAAACCCTCATTCATAAGGAGCAACAACTGTGACCAAAGGCATGAACACTAAGAAGAGCACAAAGAAGGAACCGGCAAAAAACCTGATGGAAAAAAGGGCCGCGAAGAAGCTAAAGAAGGAAGAAAAAAAGCACCAAGGGTTCCTGAAACAATGAGATGACTTGCAAGAGGGGTTGTAAGTTAGATTGATTGCACCTACTTTTCACATTTCTTGATACAAGCAAACGTTATCTTAAGCAAAATTTTACTTTTATATACGTCCGGTGGTATTGATAATTCCGGCTTTCCGTATGGTGCCTTTGATGGTGTGACGTTTGCGTGCGACATGAAATCGCTCATGTAATTGTCACCCATACAGTTAACCTGCTTATAGTAGTTGATAAGCAGGTTAGTAATCAAAAAAGAAACACGTATTTTAATTAATCATCAAACAGGACGGACATAATTATGAAAATTCGTTTTTTTCTATTTGTTTCTTTTTTTATGGCCATGTCGACGATCAATACATCCATAGCACAGGCTCAATTAGGAGATTTTCTCAAGCGTACCAAGAAGACCTTGTCGGGATCTAAACTCTCTGCAAACGAGATTACCCAGGGTTTAAAGGAAGCTCTGAAGATCGGTACGGTGAACGCTGTGAAAATGGGCTCTCAAATAGATGGTTACTACAAAAACCCTAATATAAAAATTCCACTTCCGGAAGAGGTTCAGAAGATGGAAAAGATTCTCGAAGTAGCAGGTCTTAGCCAAGAGCTTGAAGACTTTGAGCTAAGCATGAACAGAGCAGCAGAGCGGGTAGCTCCTGAGGCCAAGGATCTCTTTTGGGAAGCCATCAGGCAAATGAACATATCCGATGCTCAAACGATTCTCGAAGGGCAAGATAATGCCGCCACACTCTATTTCCAGGGCAAAACTTCCAAACGACTTCAGGAGATTTTTAAACCAATTGTTCACCAAAGCATGTCTAACGTGGGTGTCACCCGTGCATATCAGAGTCTGGACACCAAGATACAAAGCATACCATTTGCAGGCAGTCTTCATTTCGATCTCGATCGGTATGTAACCGACAGAGCATTGGATGGTCTTTTCTTTTTGTTGTCAGAAGAAGAAAAGAAAATCCGTCAGGATCCTAAAGCCCGAGTTACAGATCTTCTCAAGGAAGTTTTTGGAAGCAATTGATAAAAAAACTCATTTGGAACCATTCATTAGCAAGCAGTGTTTAATTCTTAGACTGTTTTATAAGGGTGTCTGAGAATTGACTTGCGTTGACACACTCAGGAAACTGGCCACTGCTTGTCGAGTGCTGTTCAGTACACATCAACAAAGTGGCACATTGAAAACTAGGTTTGTACTTCCCCCTGGTCTTACCAGGCTATTTTCGTGCAGGACGCTGATAGAGATATGCACAGACGCTATCTCCCTTGGACTGCCGCGCAATGTATCTCGCCTTCATATCAGGGTATGCTCTTTGCGTCGCTTCTATATCCATATCACACAAAAGATGGCATGGATCTGGAACATTATACTCCTTTGCCATTTCCAGATAAGGGCACACAAATTGTATCTCTACAACCGCATCCAGGTCTTTATTTGAAACATCAACGACTTTCATCTCCATGCCCATCTCTTTATATGCAGGAATTGCTTTGCTAAAACCTTCATACAGCGTGTTGTTGTCAATGTACTGCCCCATCGACTTGCGCTGCCTTTCCGGATATCCTTCAAGCATTTTCTCCCACACTTCTTCATCACTCATCTGCTTTATCAGTTCATTGTAAGTCTCAAATTTTTTTCTAAAAAGATCATCGTAGTTCGTTGACATCACCTATCCTCCTTTCTTATCAGCAATGAGTCTTCTACATCAATTGATAAGATCATGTGGATTATTTGATATGCACATATTTTGTTTATTCCATCCCACCAATTATTGATAAAACCTTATCAATCACCCCCTTCACTTTTACTTTAAATTCTTCATCCTTTTCCATTGCATTAACTATGACGGGACTCCATTCATAATACAGTTTAACTAGCGCTTGACCTTCAAAGGATGTATTTAGTACATTGTCTCTAAATTTTCTTAAGTATTTCGTTGTGTCTGATGACTCACCATAGACCTCTTCGATGGGGCAAGGTTGTGATGCGGATGTTGTGGTGCTGGAGATCGTCGTGGTGGAAGTTGTGCCCGTCGAGTTGTCTCCTGCTACCCAGATGGGAATTCCCGAAACGATTCCCGTAGGAATAGACCTTAATTCTGGTAAATAGGGTACCGGATCGAAGTGAAGGTAAGCATCGTATGTCCCGTCAGAGACTCCATCGCTGCATACTGTGAGATCGTCTTCGGTAAACTTTTTATCGATGCTTTGGGCATTCTTAAAATAATCTTCTGATAGTCGAGAAGAGAGCAGTCCCACGCACAGATCTGC
>JAFGLS010000114.1 GCA_016927935.1 Syntrophaceae bacterium | reverse complement strand
CCCTTTATGTTTATTTTCTCTAAACCATAAAATCTACTGGAAGGTATTTTTACAAATTTGAAAGACACCCCAGCTATGGTCTTTTTCATGCAACGAGTGGTATTAAGAACATAAACGATCTGAAACTGCTGATCAGTAAAACCATAATAATTAAACATGGTTGAATAACCGATGTAATAATTATCCTTGGGGAAGAATATTGGCGGGATTAAAAACTCGCTCACCCTGCGTCCGGTTGGCACAGACTCTAAAGGAACATAGATATAAACTCCCCTTTTAACTGGCTTCAGGATTCCTTTCTTTTTCAGGTTATAAACCAGCTGTTTTCGATAAGGAAAATCTCCCGGTAGAAAGGAATCCAGTTCTTGCGCCGTAACAATATCCTTCTCTTCATAAGAGAGCCGGGCAACAATTTCAGCCTCTTTTTGGCTTAAAGCGCTTATTGTATTTTTCTTCATTATAAGTAACTCCTGTGGTTACCTTCGTATAACTTTCATACATAAGCTAGAATACCATATTTTTGGGTATTGTCAATGAAATTATTGGAATGCAATTTTTATATTTTTATTTACGAAAATACCTTCTGAAGGGATTTAGAGGAATAAATATTACAGTAGGAATACAGAGGAGCATTTGAAAGAAATTTTGCTACAAATACAAAGAGCGAACAACACCTCCTCCCCGGGCAGACGTCTGACTGCGCCTCGATTCGCTATGAATTCCGCATAGAAGTCCTTAGGACCATCCGGAATCACGCCAGAATACGCCTGATTTCGACGGATTCCGAAGATCCGGAGCAAAGCTCCGCCTTTGCCCTTGAAACCCAAGGGTGCCAAAATAGCCTCAAATACGCCTTAAAATAATGAGAATTTTTGAGGGGTTTTATGCCCGGAAAGGGCTATATGCTGTTTAGAGGGGTGCAGTTAATATGCGACCGGTTTTTAAGGTAGGTAAACCGGTCTAACTTGTTGTAGAATGGACACTTACTCAAAATAACACTTTTTGCCATGAAAGGAGCTTTTTGTCATGAACCACACCCAATCTTATACCATAAACGGCTGTATATTCCAAGAGTTTTTGTTGCTTCTAGGCAGAGTTGTCCACAGTGACCTTATCCGGCAGATGGAGTACCTGAAGGTAGAGAATGAGATCCTGCGTAATAAATGCCCGGAACGGATAACCACAAGCCCGGCCGAGAAACGTAAGCTCATCAAATACGGCCTTGCCTGCAGGGGCAGAATCAAAGGCATTATATCCATAGCAAGCTATTCCACCTTCAGGCGCTGGGTAAATGGCGATATCGGCAATAAATATAAGCCTTCCAAGCAAGGCACGCCCAGAAAGACCACACAAGAGATAATAGACCTTATAATCCGCCTTGCCCGGGAAAACTGCGACTGGGGCTATGGCCGGATAATGGGCGAGTTAAAGAAACTGAATGTCATCAGGCTATCCCGTAATACCATAAAGGCCATAATGCGCCAGAACGGCCTTGACCCGGCACCGAAAAGGGCCCACGACTCATGGGACGCTTATATTAAACGCCATTTTGAAACCTTATGGGCTTGTGATTTCTTTACAAAGACCATCTGGACAGCAATGGGGCCCAAGCTGTTCCATGTACTGTTTTTCTTGAATATCCGAACCCGGAAGGTCCATATAGCCGGTATAACAGAAAAACCGAAAAAAGAATGGGTAATGGAGGCATCAAAGACTGTATCGTTTCTCTTTAAGGATAATACCAAAAAGCTTCTTATCCGTGACGGTGACGCTAAATTCCCCAAGGAATTTAATAGCCTTTTCAGTGACTGCAACACAAAAGTCAAAAAGATACCCTACCGGTCACCGAATCTTAATCCGTATGCCGAGGGCTTTGTTGGAACCATAAAAAGGGAATGCACGGATCACTTCTTCGTGTTCGGTGAGCGTCATTTCGAATACCTTGTGCGGGAATACGTCAAATACTATAACTCCAAACGCCCGCATTCCGGTCGGGATAACCGGCCCCTTGAATTTCGATCGGATAAATCTACCGGCAAGCTCAAGTGCGACTCACGCCTGGGCGGGATGATAAAGCATTATTATTGGGGGTAAACGTAAACTATTTCACCTTGTTAAATTCTCGTTCTTTTGCAGATAGTAATCGTTCTCGTTCTTTCTTAAAGCTCTCCAAAACCTTTAACCTGATTCCGCTATCATACATATTTCTTGAGTTAAAGTTGCCATTGATTTCGTCGACGAAGGAATCATAAATAAATTTTTCACCTGCGCGCCATTCTTCAAGAGTAAAATATGCTGGTATTTTTCCGACTTCATCGTAATAGGCTGTAACCCATTCACGCATATTCTTCCATCCAAAACGCTTAATGCTGAGATCGATGTTCTCCAAATAGTAAGCGATATACCGGCCATATTCGGCATCGGTCAGCAATCCCTTTTTGTCTTTTTCTTTTAGATCTTTTATATTCTCTGAAATTTCATTCTGTCTTGATGATAATTGGTCTTGGGTGAATTGATTGCGGGAATCCTTATAATCGTTTTTCTTTTTTTCTTGATATCCGTACCACCCTTGGAAAAACAGAAAAACAACAACTAGGCAAAATACCAGCTTTTTATAGATTTTTTTAAATTTCTTCTCAGAAATAAAGCTCACGGCAAAAGTAATAATACCTACCAGAGCTAGAGATATATAATAAAAAATGTCCATTTTAATCGCCGGATAGTAACATCTAAATGTGCTACTTATAAACTCCTCATCGTTATATACGCCCTACGGTGTTTGCGGCGGTGTGCTCTGTGGAGTAGACACAGACGGCGCGGTGACAGTGTTAATATTGCCCACAATTTGTTTTGCCAATACAATCGCGTCTTTGGCTTCCTGTTGTTGAATCGTTTTTGTCAAATTATAATCCGCTTCGTTCCGATAGTTCCGTCTCAAGTCACTTAATAAATCTTTCGTAGCACGATTGACATGTGTCTGCAGACTTTGCTGGACAAGTCCATGATCAGTACCTTTGTTTGAGAAAATTACACCTTTTGTCTTTAGCCATTCGCGGGCAGATAAAAAAGCATAAAAATAGGCGCGACATATCGCCGTCCTTAGCTTTGATTCATCGCCCAGACTTAATTCTTCTGCAACTGTAATATAATCAGCGGGATTGAACATCTGTAATATTTTTTACCTCTAAACTCAGCTTATGATCAAATTCATCCAATAGCTTTATATTTTGTCTTTTTATCTGGCGAGCGCGCCATTTACCGATCAACCTCTCAGTGACCTTACCCACCACATCGTATAACTCAAACCGTTTCGTCATGTTATCTTCCGCAACCCGCACTGAAAGCACCAAATCACTCCATCCCGGGACTTCCTTGTCGTAACTAAAGAATATTTTTGCTCTAAAAGAATCATAGGTTTCAATGATTTCTTCTCTTACCGCACTTACCAAATCAGCCATAATCTCAGAGAGAAAACCGTTGCTGGATAAGTAATTTTCGGCATCTTCGGATAATTCAGCAAGTGTCTTTAACTGTACAACATTTTCTTGCTCCGATAGCCGACGTAATAGAGCTTCGAAAACTTCATCACGGTCAACACTGATGCTTTGCGGGGCTTGAGATACTTGCTGGAACCAAATAACGCTAATATTTTGGCTAAGCTGATACGGCATGTGCTGAGTTACCTGCAATATTGTGGTATCAGTAATACCCGCTATCCGATTAAAACTCCATTTTCTACAATAATCCGGCGCACATGCTTCCGTTGAAGCGACAACCCCCTCAGCCGAGATCTCTCTTGTAAGGACGTTAGTATCAAACATAAAAAAGCTCCTTCAAAATTAATATAGCTTTTTCCTTAGCGCCAGAAAACCTGCTAAGAGCACTCTTGATTTTCTCAATCCCTGCGCCGTTATAATGAAAATTATAGTCTGTTATCAGCTGATTAGCATCAGCCGGAATTATCTGCACTCTTGAAATAAAATCATCATACTTGAAATTTACCGCTCCCCCAAGCTTGTATTCAGCGGAAAACAATTTAGAAAATTTAGCCTCATCGGTTTTGAAAATAGCTTTAAAATTGTTTTTCACATTATTTAAATGAAAAAGGAAATTGAAGCCAATAGCCGTATATGGCGTTTCTGGTAATTGCGCTATGAATTTTTCCGCAATTTTAGGCAGATTATCGATATTTTCAACTGCACTATTATTCACTGATATCTGGAGTCTGTCTGGGTCAAGAATGAAGGTGAAATTATCCGTCTGAACTAACGAAAAAACTGGCGTGTGAGTAAACTTAACGGCATTTTCTTCGACGATCTTCTTTTCCTTAAGCCATTCCTTGGAAACAATCGAAGGATTATAATTTTTAGCGAGTATAACGATATTTGAATTCTTTAACACATATTCCATTTTTTCCTCCTGTGTCATTATAACACGAAATTATTCGGTGGTTCAAAACAACGTTCCCTTTATCGCATTTTTTGTTATTTTAAGGTAATTGAATATCTCAAGTATATTGGCGCCCTGATCCCGCATGCCATAAAAAGTGTTTTCGCCCACCAACACGTATTCCCAATCAGCACCCATTCGATCCTCAGGTTTAAGTTGATTGATTCTTTCCGCCCAATCAATCGTTGATAGCTGTTTAAGCTTAACATTCTCTGCCGAGATCTTATCTTGTCCTTTGGTTTCTACAACAAATATTTTGTCTTTCGTTTTAAGTATGAAATCGGGAGAATAAGACGCCAGCATCCCATCAGAGCGCACATAATTGATGCGAGCAAAATAATGGTAATTTTCATTTACCTTTACAAATGCTTCGACATTAGTATCGCCATCACAAAACTCCATGAAAGCTTTTTCAAGCCCACCCTTGTTAGAGGGGTATGATTGTTTTTCATAAATAGTTTTGACGATGTCTAAACAATAACGCTCACGCATTCTGAGCACAGCTATCTCCGAGAAATATCGCTTAATAATTTTTGCCTCGGAAACATCAACATTATTCTGAAGCTCAAAGATAGCCTTACTTATTTCTTTAATAATATGCTCGACTATTCCCGTCTGAGAGAGCAATAAAACACGCCAGTTATTATCTTGGAAGGGGTCAAAATCCTGTTTAAATAGTTTTTCCCTGATAAATTTATCAATCGCTCGCGCTACCTCTGCTTGATTAACCTGCATTGACGGATATTCTTTTATTTTTCGAGCACTAACCTTAACGATCATAGTCGAGACGGCATTAACAATTTTGCCGATGAATTCGTTATAGCTCTTTGAATTAAAAACATCTGCTTTGACTTCATAGTCGCCAAAACGTGTTTTTACTGTCATCTCTTCGGAGTAGAAGATATCGCCACCCTTAGGCACCATTTTCTTAAGTTGCTCCAGCGCATAAAAATCAAATGACGCCAGCTTATCAACGCTTATGTCTGTGGGTATAAGATTCTCTTCGCGGTCAATTAAAATAACCGGAAAATATAAATCGTAATCCTTGTAGTTAGTTTTAAGCCCCACATTTATGATATCTCCTAAGACATCCGTTCGATCTTTCGGGTCAGTTTCAATCACCGGGGCTTCTTTAATCAACTCGTCGTAAAATTCGATAAACGCCGGATGTTCAATAATGCTCAAGATGTCCATATAGTTTCTCGGCTCTTGCTTCTTTTGGAGAAGGGCAATCCTGTTTTCATCTTTACTGTCTTGATATTCGGGTTCGCGCCACATAAGACGTAAACCCCTTCCAATTACCTGCTCCAATAGAATAGGCGCCTGACTTGACCGCAGGGGCACAATTACACAGATATTATTGATATCAAAGCCCTCACGTAACATTAAAACCGATACAATAATTTTTGGCTTCGGATGCCTATCCACATTAAAAAGGCGTTGCTTCAATTGAAACCATTCATCCTGTGGAATAGATCCCTTTTTGTCGGAATCTATCTGTGCTACGTCCTTTTCATCTAAACCCTCATACTTCACCAAGTATTCAACCACATGAGGCGTAACTTTCGTGTCCTCACATATAACAAACATCTTAGGATACTTCGAGCATTCAGAACCATCGGTAATTGAAGTAAAATGCTCCTCCAGCTTCTTCAATTTTGCCAGTCCAGCCCTGAGCATAATTTTTTGTCCGTTCGACAACCCTACAACTTCACGTCCATCACGCTCAGCTTTAAAATCCAATGGCAATGACGCGATCTCTTTACGACGATCTAGCGCAATCGTCTTGACTAAGCCGGAATGAATAGCGGTGCGAAGGTCAAAATCAATCACTATATGAGGGAAGTAGTGTTTTGTTCTTTTTTGCCCACTTCCAGTAACATCATAAGGCGTCGCTGAAAAGTCTATCTGAATAAATCTCGATTCTTTCTCCGAGCTAATATAGGATAGACTCCGTTGCCACTCCACCTCTTGAATATCACCGTATGTTTTATTCTCGTGGATATGATGAGCTTCATCATTAATAACGACTAAATCCTTTAACCTCTTTAAAAACTCAAGTTCATTACCCTTGAGATATTGATTATCCAACGATTCCAAAGAGTGCCCGGCGGATGTTCCGGGGCGGATAGGGAAAACGTCTCCAACAATTTTGCTGGGATTTTCCAAAGGCGAAACTTCTACAGATTCTTCTTCGTCAAGGCTCGCCAAGAGATGCCAGTTTGTAATTGCGATTAACCCTTCACCTGTAACTTTCTTTCCAATTTCTTCTTTTCTGCAAACACTGCTTTGAATGAATCCAAAAACCTCTTCGCTCAACCATGGGGGAATAAAAAGAGCCTCGTATTGCTTAAAATCCGATGTCGAGAAGTTTCTTTGTCCTTCCTCGTTTTCCTTACCCAGATACGCGTCCAGTAATCGCTCATACACGATAAGCCCGGGAGCAACTAGAAGGAAATTTTTTGAGTACCAGCCACTATCCGACTGCTCATGCTTAGCATTGAGATATTGCCAGATGAGAAGGGCATGCATAACCCACGTCTTGCCAGTCCCCGTAGCCATCTTCATCGCATATTTTGGATGCTGATATTTAGTTTTTTTTAGTTCAACCTTATCCATCTCCGCAAGGATTTCATCATCTACCAGAGAGTACATATCAAATACTGTCGCTGGTTTAAGGACTTCATGAATAAAAATAGTATTTAAAATCGCCTGCCGCTGGCCGACATGAAAGTTAATATTTCGGTTTTCACAAAAGTTATCCTCGAACCAAAACCGCAACAAATCACGAGTGACAGGCGTAAATTTCTCAATAAACGCCGGGTCCTTAAGATCGAGCTGTCCGTTAACAATATCTGTAAGGCGCCTTGCGAATCGTAACGGTATATCTCTTGTCCCTATATTTAATGGTGTCGGCATATTAAGTGATTCCTTTTCCAAGCCAAAAAAGGGCTTGACTTTACCAGCCTATATGGTAAACTTTAAGTGTCCTTACCAAAGGTAAGGAACCTACAAAGGTTTCAGCCGCTGAGCCAATAATAATCAGCGGCTATTTTTTTGCCACTTCGGGTTTAACCTAATCATGTTAAGCGCCCGCTGATTAGCGATGAAAGCGCTTATAAAAAACGCTATATCCGCACTTTTCGTTTGTATTATCACGACGTAATCTCGCACAATAATGGCAACCCTTCGATTCGAAACAACACATTTACGTTTATTATCCCACCCGAAGTATAACTCCGCCAAGTCATCCGCTAGCGCAATCTTTATCCACGGCATCCTCTCAGCACGTTCAGTGGAAAACACATCTTTTTTCCGTTCTCTTCGGCTACTGCTTGAGTAAAACGCGTGATCAAATGCGCTCTTAGGAAACAAAACCCTTATTTTATCAAAAGTAAAAATCTTCTGATTGCAGTAATTATCTTCAAAGTATTTACGATACTCGTCCGGTGATTGTAAATTAAGCAATGGCGGATAATTCATATTTTTTCACCCGCCAGATCGATCTGAAAAATATTAAATTTAGGATACCCTTTGCTTGTGGCAGTTATCTTGTGTCCCAAGCGGGCTTCTATGCAATCAACTATCTTCTTTTTAGCGTCTCCCGACACCTGTCCATTGAATTTGGCATTAACCGCACCAAGCAGTAAATCTGTAATCTGAATAAAAATATTCTCGTGAGATGGCAAAGCCTGGAGTATTTTAATCTCAGAGCTTAAATTAGCCCTTCTAAGACATTGGTGCAGTGTTTTTAACCGGTTTCTAACCCTGCTTGTCTTAATATCCAGATATATCGCGTATGTGTTGAAATCAAGGATCCAATGATGAAGTAATTGATAATAAAATTTATAAAATCCGAGCTCGGCATCGGAGTCATGATATTTTACTAAGTTGACCTTGTTTTTATCCACAACAACACAGCGAAAACGCATATCGTCATTTTTGTCAAAAAAATAATTAACTAACTCTGTGTAAAAATCGATTTTGGACACGGATACCTTGTTCCATTTAATCTCTGAAAACATCTTATGCTTTACACGGGTAGCGTGAAGGTCGTCTTTCAATGCTTCGCGTTTATCCGCAGGCAACCACAACCCGCCGATAAACATATACTTGCATTGGGTCTTCTGCGAGGTAAAAACATCCTGACAAGATTCATCGCAATATATCTCGTAATTCATTATTTCACCTCCTCAATGACCGCGCTCTCAAAACCAAATACGTCAACAGCCTTGACGCAAACTTTTCGTTTACCCTTGGTTTTTGAAACACGCAGTTTTGTGCTATGCACTACCCGAAGAGGGTCATTATCAACATCAGTATTTCCCCGGTAATCCTGCCACTTGCTTCTAAAGACTTCTCCATCATAATCAGGATCAATGCTCCAATATTCAATCAACGCCAAAGGATCGTTTGCGATAAGCTCCTGTAGCTTCTCCTTATCCTTTTCTTCGAGTGGCAAAGCATCCGGTGAAAGAAGGATATAGTTGTCCAACTGAACATGAATCTTTTCTTCATCTTTGTTTATATCTTCGACTTTTACCGGTTTAATTGAAAGATATTGCAATGAAGAAAATCTTATTTTCCCGCCCTTGATCAATTTTTGATATGACGCTTTTGTTTTAAGTCGGTCGAGCAAGTCCGGAGGAATAACCAACACTTCGATTTGAGGATCGTTAAAATTCGCTATGACCTGACCGATATCCGTAACGAAATTCCACCCCAAAACAACAACCTTTTTCCAGCCCCCCATAAAGCTGGCACGTAATTCTTGCGCCCTTTTGAGGGTTGCATATCCAGTAAGCTTTGAGGGAGAATCCACCATTACAAGCGTTCTGGTTTCTTTGATATAACCTAAATTTCTCTGCGTAGGCTCAACATCAGAAAATGGGATAGCGCCATATAGATTAAGGACCACATGGGCAAGGTCGCTTATCCGTCTAAACTCACTTTTCTCAAACTGTTCTTTTTGATAGTCACCGATTGATTGATATAAAAATGGTTTTACGTCTTGGTCAATAAGGCGCTTACGCATAACCATACAGGATGGCTTACCAATATCAGCCATGATCCAGCGTCGGCCAAGCTTTTCAGCCACAGCGCCTGTCGTGCCTGAGCCAGCAAAAAAATCAGCAACTATTGAATTATTACTGGAAGAGCTCTTAAGAATACGCTCAAGTAAACTTTCGGGTTTCTGTGTATCGTAATTCAAAGATTCGTTATGCCATGAATTCAAAGGCGCAACTTGTTCATCATCCCATATGTCATGAACCGGTTTTCCTTTGCCGTCCCATTCGTCTAGATATTTCTTTAAGCGCGGAAAATCATTCTTGGTAAACGTTATCCTCCCTTCATTAAAAGCTTTATCGATTCTATCCTGACTCCAAATCCAATGCATCCCCTCCGGCGGAGGAATAACCTTATCGCCAAATCGCCTTGCAGGGCCAGCCCCTTGCTGAGTAAGACTAAGAGATTGATACTTTCTGCCATTTTCGTCGACTTTATCAAAATACTTATCAATATAATCTTTGTCTGGCTCAAGATATTGCTGATTCCATATGCCTTTTTCACTCTTTCCATAAAATAAAATTGTTTCGTGTATTTTCCCAAATGACAAAGCTTGAGCTTTTGATGTGTATGTTCGTTTCCAAATAAGTTCGTTGCGAAAATTATCTTTATTGAAAATGTCATCCAAAATCAATTTGGCATAGTGTCCCACATGCCAATCAATATGAACGAATAATGATCCCTGATCTGATAAAAGTTCACGCATAAGCAAAAGTCGAGGATAAAGCATCTTTAAATAACTTACCGTGCCATCCTTCCAAGTATCAGAATATGCAAATTGTTCGATAACCGTTGGTTTCTGTTCCACCTTGCCATTGGGTAGAGCGATTCTAGTCCGATAATCTGCTTTTGAATCAAACGGCGGATCAATATAAATAATGTCTATCTTTCCACGCATGGAAGGAAGCCCTGTCGCGGGATCTCCGGCAAGAAGCGCCTGCATGACCAAAAAATTATCGCCGTAAATCAGGCGGTTAAACCATTCCTTTTTATCAATTTCTTTCACAAAGCCGCGAAATAATCCGGAGCGCTCCTTAGACGGCAGAACATATTCGTTGGTCTGCAAAGCGATGCGTTCTTTTTCGGAAAGCCCGTTTAAAATTCTTTCTGCCTCTTTCTTGCCTTCGGCTACAATTTTGGGTAACTGTTCAATTAAAGATTCCGGCATTATTTCACCTTTTTATCTTTGCGCATCGCCTGATCAATAAACCCTCTGATAATTGAAACAACAGACGCGCTTTTATTTTGTTTCTGCAATTCCAATACTTTTTCTTTAAGAAAAATATACTGCTCTCGCGTGAGTTCAATGGTCGTTTTTTTTATGGATTTAATGGCTGGCATTCTTCACCTCTGGATTGTTTTTTGTCAGTAATATCCGTAATCCCATATTTATGGATTTTAACACAAAATCGCTCTTATGGGAACAAAAACCTTTTGTTTGTTCTTTATTTTGATTGAATTATCATCTGGCAGGCTATGCCTTAAAATAGGAAGGAAACTACAGGACTGATTCTTGAACCTTACCGGTCGAGACATCCACGATCCGGTAATGCGTTTCGCCGTTACGGGTTTTCCACTGCTCTTCGATATTCAGGCTCCAGTCGCCCAGAGGCATGACTTTCTGAATCTCCCGCAGGCGAAGTTTACCGGCCGGGACCGCGGCCCGCAGGTCGCCTTGCGTTGAAATGTTCTCCACATAAACTTCCGCACCACCCAGCCAGACGCTGATGTAGCGGGTTTTTTTAGCCATTTGCTCAATACCTTTTCTCATATGTTAACCTCCATTTTGGGTTAAGTAGGCCATAGGATTAAGCGACTTGCAAGGCTTATATCAAAGAACCTAAAACACGACAATGCGCCATTTTTACTGACATTTACTGACATTCGCATGTCAATGATGACAATTTTACCCAGTTTTCCCCCTGTTTTAAGCCATTTTAGGCCTATTTTACCCCGTTTTTGACGGGGCAGGCTGACATATTGGCATTGAAATGTCAGGGTGTCCCGGACTTTTTAGCCTGAAATTGAGAAATAATAACCGTCATAACATCAATACACGCAAGGAATTACGTATAAATAGACTTTCCCAATATCATGGCGCGAATGACAAAATTGTCCCTGACATCGTTTTTTTACCTCAAAATCACTGACAAACTGCGCCTCGCCTGACCCTCGGCCCAGGCCCGCCCGGGAAGGACCCACGATTAAAATCCCGTTAGAAAAGCACGCATGGGGCATTAACCCCGTTAAGGTTTTTTCTAACGGGATAAATGCGTGCGGAGAAGGGTGACAAGGAGGAAAGCCCCACACCCTCTGCCAGGCGCATTTATCCTGTTAGAAAGCCGCAATTTCTAACAGGGTTTACCTGACAAAACCTTTGCGATGTAAGAAATACCAAGAACACCGCTTGAGGTTTCTCCGCATTAATCGATGCCTCATTCAGTT
>JAFGLS010000113.1 GCA_016927935.1 Syntrophaceae bacterium | reverse complement strand
CCCCATGGTAGTGATGGTTAAAAAAATAGGAAGTGAATATCATTATAATGGGAAAATCTATAAGGACAAGGAATCTTGTGAAACAGCAGTTGACCAGGATTTTGCTGCTGTTGACAGTGATTCTCAGGTCATAATTATAGTGAAAAACATCGTTAATGTTTCCGGAAAAATGTCAGGAAATCTGTTTGAAAATACAACCGAAAAGATAAAACAATAGACAATAAAATATTATGAGATAACGCTATATCTAAAATTAAAACGTATAAAAGAACTTTAAAAAGTAAAAATACAGCTTGCCCCGCAGAAAACCGATCCAGCGTATGTTTTTAAAAGCTTTTGTACAAATTGTTTCTAATGCTAAAAGATAATTTAAATGTTCATGTAAATCTTTACTGCAATTTCAGTGAATCTCAAACAATGTTTTATCTTCTTTAACAAATGCACGAATTAAAAACGGCAATTTATGTAAATTGAAACCTGTAGTAAATCAACTCGAACTGAGAGTTGTTGCTCTTTTATTTATTTTCTGTAATGTTTTTTTCAAATTCTACATGTTCATGCGATATCTCAATTGGCAACAACGATACATAAAAAGATATACTTTTTTATGCACAAAATAGCGGATTTTAAAGTTAACATGTGCTAAATATATGAACAATGTAAGGAATTAGAATAAAAGTGAAAATGATTATGACTTTTCAGCTATTTAGGGAGATAATTTATGTTAAGTGTATTCCCTAAAGGCGATCGTGAACAGACTTTGAGAATCAAACGCTTTCTAATGGCTTTTGGAGCGTATGTGATATGGAGTGCCATCTGCTACGTCGGTTACGGCTTGGGATTGACAACAGTTTCTTTAATTATTCTATCTTCCGGAGTTGCAGCAAGTTTTTGTGTAAATATAATTCTATATGTAATATTCAGAACCGGATTAAACAAAAAATTTAAAGACCCAAGCTTGACCCTTCTCCAAATGGTTATAGCAACCTTCTGGATTATGGTAGTCGTGTATTATGCCTATGAAGCCAGAAGTGCGATTTTACTTGTTTACATGGTTGTCCTTGTATTTGGCTTTTTCCGTCTGGGTGTTCGACAATTTCTTTTTCTTTCCACATATGCCGTACTTAATTATTCGGCGGTTATTTTCCTGACTTTCAAAATTCATCCTGAAACTATCAATAAAGGGGTGGACATATTTAACATAATTGTTCTTGCCTTCATTCTGCCCTGGTTTTCCATGGTTGGCGGATACATTACCCGTCTCAGAACCAAGGTTTCCAATGCCCTTACCACAGTAGAGAGAGTAACCAACAACATTCAAGATGTTATTTTCGTTTTGGATATGAACCTGAATTATACATACATCAGTCCCTCTGTAAAAATCTTGAGGGGATACGAACCTGAAGAAGTGCTGAAACAAGCATTATCCGATACATTTGCACCTTCCTCGCTGGATCTTGCCATGAAAACATTGTTCGAGTTTATTGAAGCAGGAAAATCACCCCATGAAGTCCTTACATCCAAAACGCTTGAACTGGAAATCAGGCGGAAAGATGGTTCTACACTTTGGACTGAAACAAAGCTCTCCATTATCAAAGAAAGAAATCAACAAACAGTAAGAATTCTTGGTGTAATGAGGGATATCTCCGAACGCAAGGACGCCGAAAAATTGCTAAAGCAAAGCGAAGCCAAATATCGTCTTGTTGCCAACAACGTGACAGATGTAATTTTTACCACGGATATGAACCTTCAATACACCTATCTCAGTCCCTCAATAAAACATCTCGACGGATATACTGTTGATGAAGTGATGAAAATGAAGTTGACTGACATCGTTTCCCCTGAAACATTAAGTCTTATGATGAAAATTTTTGATGAAGAGTTGACAATTGAAAAAAAGGACGACCTTGATTTGAAAAGATCTCGAGTATTGGAATATCAGCATAAATGCAAAGATGGATCAAAAATATGGGTGGAGACAAAGTTCACCTTTCTCAGGGATGAGAACAATAAGGCGATAGGAATTCTCGGCATTATGCGGGATATAACGACGAGAAAAGAATCAGAGATGGCTCTTGCGGATAGTTTTGAAAGGATGAGAAAATCTTTAGGCGTTACCATTAATGTCCTCGTTACTGCCCTAGAAATGAGAGATCCTTATACAGCAGGTCACCAATCCCGAGTTGCTGATCTGGCCTGTGCTATAGCCAAAGAAATGGGATTGCCGCAGAATACAATTGAAGGAATACGTATGGCCGGAGTAATACATGACATCGGGAAATTATCCATACCCGCAGAGATATTGACCAAGCCTACCAAATTAACAAATCTTGAATTTACCTTGATTAAAGAACACGCTCGTAGCGGTTACGAGATGTTAAAGGATGTGGAATCTCCCTGGCCGCTGGCGGAAATAGTTCACCAGCACCACGAGCGAATGGATGGTTCCGGTTATCCAAGAAAGTTAAAAGGAGATGAAATTCTTTTAGAAGCACGTATTATGGCTGTGGCTGATGTTGTGGAAGCTATGGCTTCCCACCGTCCTTATCGTCCATCATTGGGCATTAAAGCAGCTCTTGATGAAATTGAGAAAAATAAGGGGATTCTTTATGACGATGTTGTCTCCGATACTTGTCTGAAATTATTTAGAGAAAAGGGTTATAACCTCGAATAAGATTAAAAACTAATTTTGTAGAATAATATTTACAATAGTAATGCTCAAACTCAACAATTGTTTAATGTAAAATTTGGTAGATATATTCAATAACTGCGATAAGACTCAATGATAAAGTTGCAGATATATCAAATATAGTTAAGACAAACGACGAATGCTATTGAGTAAAAGCATGTGGTATTTTTCTGAAAATGGAAAAGGCAGGCCACTGATTCTTTTGCACGGCATCGGCATAACTCATGAGGTCTGGCATCCTGTTATTCCGCTACTAGCGCAGGAGCGGCGTGTAATCGCGTTCGACATCCCTGGTTTTGGTAAAACTCCACCGTTACCTAGTCATCTTCTTCCGACAGCAGCGAATTTTATAGACGCTCTCGGCAGCGAGCTGCACAGAATTGGCATCATTGATCCTGTTGACATAGCAGGCAACTCGATGGGTGGGTACATGGCATTGGAAGCAGCAAAGCGAGGTATGGCTCGCAAAGTTGTAGCAATTTCTCCAGCTGGTTTATGGAAAAAACCACCTTCCCATGTGAGATACCTGTTTTTCGGCATGCGCTTTGCTATTCGAACGTTTCCGACATTTACCAGTGCTTTGCTGCGCATCCCACCTTTTCGTGAATTGATCATGACCGTACCGGTATCAACAGGTAGCTGGCACATGCCTTATGATAACGCCCTTAGAACTGCCATGGAATTCGCGCAATCAGACTCATTTAAAGAAACCTTTGATAATGTCGGAACTTTTTGCGCCGGGCAATCCATCGAAGTTCCAATTACCATTGCCTTTGGCACACACGATTTTTTATTAATAAGGAGTACCCGTTGCCGCACAGAGTTGCCCACACATACGAAATGGCTTGAGCCGAAAGGATGGGGGCATGTGCCAATGTGGAAAGACCCAGAGGGAGTTGCCCACCTTATAATGGAAGAAACAAAGTAAACATCCTCAAGGTTTTATTTTATCCATGTATTCGTCACTATTTCATCGCTAACACAATCAATATCTTTAATAATTACATCAAGATAAATACATAAGATATTATATAGATATCATAATGATATCATAAATCAAAAAAGCCATGCTCAAATTTTTGTTGAATGTTATATATATCTATAATACCTAGTTAAATCAAGTATATATAAAATAAAACATGGGCAACTGACCAGAATCGACCCTCAACGGTCACTACTTTTAGGCACTGATTTGAATATAGAGTTAAACGGCAAAGCAGACCTCAATGCCAGAAACATCTAAAATTTTGGATGCTCAAAATTTTCTTTACATTGATATGTTCCTTCTGCTAACTTCATCCACCAGTCAGTGTGTGCTTGCCATGGTTCAAATCCCGGCTTCAGCACCATTTTAACGAAAACTAGTTAAAAATATTCGTAACTTATCATATACAGAAACAATCATTAGGGGTTAACGCTTTGAAGCACTTTTTATCCTGCAAAAAGCAATAAAACAAGGACACGTACAAATGATTGAAACCCTGATTAGTAATTTATCTTTTTATCTCGAAACATCCATGCTTCTAGCATTTCTCGCTGCTTATGTCGGCGGAATTGTAATCAGCTTTACGCCTTGCACTTATCCTTTAATTCCGGTGACGATGGGCTTTATCGGAATGCAGGGTTCACCTTCCAAGCTTCGTGGCTTTCTTCTTTCTCTCTATTATGTTACCGGACTAGCCATAACCTATTCCATTTTGGGCGGAGTGGCGGCTTTATCGGGTAGGATTTTCGGACAAATGCAAACCACGCCCTGGACTTATTTCATCATGGCTAATTTGTGTCTGGTCATGGGACTTTCCATGCTTGATGTCTTTAATATTTCCCTGCCCACCCCACAAAAGCTGATAAAAAAGACTACCACCAATGACAAAAAAGGATTTTTAGAGAGTTTTTTAATCGGCGCTGTATCAGGTGTTGTTATTGGTCCCTGTACTGCTCCTGTTCTGGGGGTATTACTGGGTTATGTTGCATTAAAAACAAATCTTTTGCTGGGAATGAGTCTGCTTTTTGTTTTCGCTTTCGGCATGGGAACGTTGCTGATTTTAGTTGGCACTTTTGCCGGCGCTATTACTTCTTTGCCCAAATCGGGAAAGTGGATGAAAAAAATTAAATTTATATGCGGTCTGATATTAATTGGCGCGGCGGAATATTTCCTGTATAATGCGGGTATCTTATCAATATAAAAATGTAATAAAAGTGATTATGTTGAATAAAAAATTTTTTCTAGTTTTGGTTTTTTTATTTATTTTTGCGTTTGTTTTATTGTCGTTCGGACAATACAGGCCCGGTTTTTTCAGGCAGGATAAGGTTTTGGCTCCTGATTTTTCATTAAGAGATATAAACGGCAAAACGTTTGGATTAAGCAGCCAGAGAGGAAATCCGGTGGTTATTTTTTTTGGTACTACTTGGTGTGCTGCCTGCCGTGGTGAATTGCCCTTCTTTAGAGATCTTTTTGATAAATACGCTCTGCACGGAATAAAATTCATCTACATTGATATAAATGAATCAACGGAAAGAGTGGCACGCTTTGCCAAACAAAATTCCTTTCCTTATCTCGTGCTGGTGGACTCAGACGGCAGCGTCGCCACCGACTATAACATTATTGGTGTACCGACATTAATTCTACTGGACAAGGAAGGAAACATTATCAACATCGGTCATAGAATATCAGATTTGCAGGTAGATAAAATCATGCCGGAAAAAAAATAAACAGAAAATTTTTCGAGGGAAAACAATGACACAGGAAAACTGGCTAAAGAATTTGACAAAATCAACCTCTGACAAATGGATTGGTGGTGTTTGTGGCGGGTTAGGCGAAAGTTCTCCTATTCCATCCTGGGCTTGGCGCCTCTTATTTGTAACACTTGTTCTATGTTTCGGCACAGGTGTATTACTATACATCTTACTCTGGATTTTCATTCCATCTAAACCAAATACATAGGAGTAATAATGAAATTAAAAAACGATATCTATGTTTATGAATGGACAAATCCCTTTGAAAACAACTGTAACAGCTTCTTTATCGGCGGCGGGGTGAACGCGTTGATTGATCCGGGACTGACAGGTTATGTACCCGATTTGCTCAAGCAGATGTCTGCGGAGGGAATTAAAAAAGAAGATATCCGCTATGTAATCAATACCCATTCGCACCCCGACCATTTTCAGGGTTCGGAAATATTTGATCAGGGAAAAGTAAAAGTAGGACTGCATACAAAGGAAATCGATTTTCTCAATGGAGAAGGCGGCGATATTTACAACCTTTTCGGAATTAACGCCCCCAGAATGAATGTAAATTTTCCCTTAGAAGAAGGCGATATGGCTTTGGGAGATCATATATTTAAAATAATTCTTGCTCCCGGACATTCACCAGGCTCTATCGGACTTTACTGGCCGGAACGAAAGGCATTATTTTGCGGCGATGTGATTTTTGACCAAAGTGTCGGACGTACCGATTTCCCCGGAGGCAGCGGCGCTCTTTTGAAAAAAAGCATCCTGGCGTTTTCCAAACTCGATCTGGACTGGATTTTTCCCGGACACATGGGCATTTTGCACGGAAAAGAAAATATCCAAAATAATTTTAATTTAATAATCCAGGGAATCTTCCCCTACATTTAAAATCAGCTTCGTGGAAAAAACCTTTAATGGCCAATGAAGGAAACAAAGTAATTTACTCCATGATTGGAGTAAGTAAAATATACGAGAAAAAACCGGTTCTTAAAGATATCAATCTGTCTTATTTTTACGGTGCCAAGATCGGCGTCATCGGTCTGAACGGTTCCGGCAAAAGCTCTCTACTGAAAATTCTTGCCGGCGTGGATACTGAATTCTTAGGCAAAACCATTCTTTCTCCCGGCTATACAGTGGGCTATCTGGAGCAGGAGCCACATCTTGATGAAAAGAAAACTGTTCGTCAAATAGTCGAACAGGGTGTGCAAGGCACAATGGATTTAATTCATGAATATAACGAAATAAACGAAAAATTCACCGAGTCTATGTCGGATGATGAAATGGACAAACTTTGTGAAAGACAGGGCACGGTTCAGGAAAAGTTAGATGCCCTTGATGCCTGGGATATAGATTCCCGTCTGGAGATGGCTATGGATGCCCTGCGCTGCCCTTTTGCCGACACGCCAGTAAAGGTTCTTTCCGGTGGAGAAAGACGCCGCGTTGCCCTCTGCCGTCTGCTTTTGCAGAAACCCGATATTCTGCTCTTAGATGAACCGACCAACCATCTGGATGCAGAATCCGTCGCCTGGCTGGAGCATCACCTGCAAAAATACGAAGGGACCATTATTGCCGTCACGCATGACCGGTATTTTCTGGACAATGTCGCCGGCTGGATTTTGGAGCTAGACCGCGGTCAGGGCATTCCCTGGCAGGGAAATTATTCTTCATGGCTGGAACAAAAACAAAACCGCCTCAGAAGCGAGGAAAAAGCCGAAAGCGACCGAATCAAGACCCTGGAGCGCGAACTGGAATGGATTCGCATGTCTCCCAAAGGCAGGCACGCCAAATCCAAGGCACGCATCAACGCATATGAAGAGCTTTTGGGAAAAAACACGGAAAAAGAATCCTGTACGCGGGAAATCTTTATCGCCCCCGGCCCACGCCTGGGCAACTTGGTTATTGAAACCAAGGACGTGAATAAATCCTACGGCGAAAAGTTTTTAATGGAAGGTATGAGTTTTACTCTGCCGCCGGGCGGCATCATCGGCATTATCGGCCCCAACGGCGCAGGCAAAACCACACTTTTTCGCATGATTATCGGACAGGAAAAACCGGATTCCGGCTCGATTCGCATCGGCGACACGGTAAAACTCGCCTACGTCGACCAGAGCCGCGATTCGCTTGACCCCAATAAAAATATCTGGGAAATGATTTCCGACGGACAGGATGTAATTGCCATCGGCAACCGGCAGATTAATTCACGTGCTTATGTGTCACGGTTTAATTTTTCGGGAACCGACCATCAGAAAAAAGTGGGCACACTCTCCGGCGGAGAACGCAACCGTGTCCATCTGGCGCGCATGCTCAAGGAAGGCGGCAACGTCCTTTTGCTGGACGAGCCGACCAATGATTTGGATGTTAACACTCTGCGAGCACTGGAAGATTCACTGGAGAATTTTGCCGGCTGTGTCGTGGTCATCAGTCATGACCGCTGGTTTCTGGACAGAATCTGCACTCATATTCTCGCCTTTGAGGGCGAAAGCAAAGTCTTGTTTTTCAACGGCAATTATTCGGAATATGAGGAAGACCGCAAAAGAAGACTCGGCGCCACCGCTAATCAGCCCCATCGCATCAAATACCGCCAGCTTACCAGAAGGTAAACTTTAATTATTTCATTAGATTAGAATTTTTTTCTTGACATAATTCTTATAATAAGTAATTTTCTCGCACTATCAGTCAAAAATAAGGAGAAGCTTATTGAATAGGAAGACCATAATCTTATTAGTTATTTTATTCGTTTTGGTTGGATTTTTCCCTTTCAATCAACCTCTGATGAATTATTTCAGAGAAGGAACTACTCCTTTATTAGAGGCAAATGTTCCTGAACAGGATGGCAAACATTTAAAATTAGTCAGCGATAAAATCAAAAAAGGCGAAACTCTCTCTTCCATTTTCGCAAAATATGGAATACGCCCCAATGAGTTTCTGGAAATAAAAACCGCGCTGGCCAACATTCACTCCTTGCGGGATTTGCGTGCAGGCAAACCATATAGTTTTACCTTAAATGATGAGAATTATATCAATTCTTTTACTTACGAAATTAGTGATGACACAATTCTCAAAATTGAGAAAGTGGACGGATATTTTCAGGCGCACAAATACAATATACCCTATGAAAGCCGCATCCTGACAATCGGTGGTACAATTCAGAAAACGTTGATCTCCGCGTTCGGCTCCGAGCGGGAAGATTATCTTCTTGCCTTGCAGGTGGCTGACATACTTGCCTGGGATATTGATTTCAACATTGATATCCGTATAGGCGACTCGTTTAAAATTATTGTTGAGGGACTTTATTCAGACGGAAAATTTAAAAAATACGGACAAATATTATCTATTGAATTCATCAACAACAATCATACATACAGTGCCTATCTTTTCGAACGTGACGGCAAAAAAGATTATTACAATGCTGAAGGTCAATCTTTACGCAGGGCCTTTTTAAAAGCGCCTCTCAATTTCAGGAGAATAAGTTCTCGTTTCAGCAAGAATCGCCTGCATCCAATACGAAAGATTCGCTGTCCACATAATGGTGTTGACTATGCAGCGGCAACAGGAACTCCCGTCAACGTAACGGCAGATGGAACTGTAAATTTTGCCGGTTACAGAGGCGGTTTTGGCAAACTCATCATTATTTCTCATCCCAATGGCTATAGAACCTATTACGGTCATCTTTCCAGAATAAGCAAAAATATTCGCCAGGGCAAAAAAGTTCAACAGGGTGATTTAATCGGATATGTGGGATCCACCGGTCTATCCACAGGACCGCACCTGCATTATGAAATGAGATTGAGAAATCATCCCATTAACCCGCTCAAAGTTAAAAAGATTGCCGGCAAACCCGTTCCTTCAACACAAATGGCTGAATTTAAAAAATTAACCCGGACAATGGATAACATTTTACACGTTGCTCTTTTTTATGATACGAAAAATACACAAAGAAAGAATCACAGTCTGCAACCGGCTTTATTGTATGCTTCATTAGCTTCAAACGTTACTGAAATTTTCTAAAAACTAAAACTTTTCGCCTTTTTTGTTTCTCTATAAAGTTTCAATCATAAAAATTACAGATAATTTTTCCGGACACTTTGCTAAGAATTCTATTATCTGTCATGGTGTTTCATTGTAGAAACTGATCCAACCCCTCTTCCCTTTATAATGTTCAATTCTCCGGGTTCTGTACAAATTACCCAATTGTCCAAATCGAACTGAACTTTACGAATACGGGGCAGTTTCATTAAATCATCTACCAAATTCTTAATGGAGGAAATACTAAAATCCTCCCTGGATTCTTTAACAAGTCTGCCGTAAATATATACTGTTCTGTTTATGAAGGAATAATTGATTTTTGTTAAATCAACATTATGACTTACCATGGTCTGCCTTACTCTTCTATTAACCTCATATCTTGAAGGTCCTTCCAGCATAATTACCTTCCGAGCAGATATTTTCTTTGGAAACCTTTAAAGTTTATCCACAAGTTTATCTTTGGTATGAGAATTATTACCACAAATAATCCTTTATTAAAAGACTTTACAACCCCCCCTATCTTGATTAAAGTATAAACGGCTTTTGCCCAAATCATATCTCTTTGAGCAGCCGTTAAAAGCTTTTTGACTAATAAATCTTGGCTAAGCGAAAGATCAGCAATGACAACTGTTTGAACCGAAGGCGAGTTTTGTCATTGCCTGAAGCGAGCCTTAGATTTATCCAAAAT
>JAFGLS010000112.1 GCA_016927935.1 Syntrophaceae bacterium | reverse complement strand
CGTCGGAGACCGGAAAAATACCAGGGCGGGTCTCTACCTCGGATTGCTTTTCGGGGTAGTTCTCACTGAGGCCATAACTAGTATCCACCAAATACACCGGATGCAAAAGGCCGTGGCTTTTTTCTATGAGAGTGGTTTGCGTTCATGAGTGGATCATGCCAAGTTTTGTGGAAGCCTTTTGCACTCGGTGATCGGGAACGTTCGATGAAAGGATGGCAACATTGAAAATGTCATTCGTCAAAATAGAACTCTTCTTCATTCTTATGGTTATCCTTTTTTGCACGGGGGTTAACGCAGGAGATGATATAGCGGATACATCCAAAAGAACGCAGTGGGAAGAGACTGCAAGAAACTGCGGCCTGTCATCTGAAGATATCGACCGACTCAATAAGAACCGGATACTCATCAGCAACGAGACGTATAAACAGATTTTCTCTGCATATACATCAGGCGAAAGACCGCTTTTCATTACAACCGATTCTCTGATAAACGCATACCACGTCCTGTATGAGGAATCGATTCTCCGTCTTGAGAACACATTGGCCGGGAAACTGCCAGGTATACTGAAGCTTATCTTGGAGAACATCCATGATGCCGACCGCCAGTTGAAAGGAAATCCGGAACTCGCATTTGCGGCAAAACAACATGCAATGCTTACCATAGGAATTGCGCTGAAACTGGTCGATTCGTCGTTTCAGTTTGAAGACACGAAGCTTAACTCGATTTTATCGGATGAGGTCAATAAAATTACAGAGGCAAAAGCTATTGTCATGCCGGAGTGGCTGGGCAAACCGGATGCATCTTTTACCGCCTTGGATTACTCCTGCTACAAACCACGTGGATTTTATTTGCGCTCAGAAAGGCTTGAACGTTATTTTCGGGCTGTTTCGTGGTTGCAGACGATCCCGTTCCGCCTTAAAAACGATATCGAGCTTCTTTCAATACTAATGCTCGGGAATTCGGCAGATAGAATACGATTCCGTAGAATTTCAGAGGAAATAGATTTTGAAAATTTCTTTCGTGCTTACAACTTTTTCATAGGGGTTGGAGACGATTGGGATCTGATAACCGCCAAAAATTATGTTCGGAAAGACCTCCAGATGGATTTGGAAGGAAATGATCTTCGAAGTAAACGGGCACAGCTTCAAAAGAGAGCTGAGGAATATTCTGAAAGCGCAATGATCAATGATCAAATCAGGTTTCCACCAGGGTACCCTGCAAATGTCACGCAACCCCAATTCCGAATTATCTCTCCATACCGAACACCCGATGCAATCCTATTTCAACGGACTACTGGTCGCCAACACTTAAATCGCCCATATCCCAACGGTTTGGAGGTGGCCACATCGCTGGGCTCGTCCTTTGCAAAAGAAAACCTTGTTGCGTCGGGAGAAAAAGACCTTTTGAGAGAGATAGATTCATTTAAGCCCTATTTCAAGTATCAAACCCTCGATTCAGAGTACTTAGATGAGGAGGAGATATATTTCTGGGAATTAGATCATCAGAGTCTATATACTAAATACCTATATGTGCTAAAAGCTCTTCTGGATAATCCGGAGCCTGAAGCGCCGGATTTCATGAAAACAAAGGCATGGGAAGCGAAAAACTGCAACACAGTCTTATCAGGATGGGCACAACTTCGGCACACATGGGTCCTGCAAGCAAAACAGAGCGCTCACTGGTTAGGTATGACGTCAATTCCTATTGGATTTGTTGAACCTGATCCGGAATTCTTCTTGCGAATGGCAGGGCTGGCGAATACAACCCGAGAATTTCTCAAAAATATAGGCGCATTCGACCATGACTACGGTTATATTATTCAAGCTCTTGAAGTCCTGAGGGAGTTCCTTGTCGATGTGAAAGACGAGAATGACACGCAAAAATTTTTTTCCAAACTATACAAGCTTTCACAAGAGAAGATGGTGAGTGACGAATTGTTGTCCGAATTGCTGAACATTTACAATCCAAAAGCGTCTATGGGATCAGAGGAGCAATTCAGAGAACGGATACAATGGGTTGATACGTTGATAAAGGACATGAAGAACAAAAAAATTGATAAATACCCAGAACTGAATGAAGTGATTAAAGAAGAAGACATAGATTTAAGGGACTTATGGGATCGATTCGAAAGGGTGAGTCGACGGCTTGAGGCAATAGCCCATAAGCAATTACGCAATGTAGACCTGAACACTGACGAAGCGCTCTTCATTCGCTCTTATGGAAAAACGATCGCAAAGATCATGCTGAATAATGGAAATTCGTATTTGTCTCCTAGAGATGATTCTCCCCGGATTGTGGACGTCTACGCCAACCCGCAAACCGGCGGTTATCTTCACGTTGGTATCGCCCGACCCAGGAAATTATATGTTCTGTATCCGTGGAAGGGAGAGACAGTCCTTTGCGAGGGAGCAATCATGCCGTACTGTGAATTCGTTGCGGCAGAAAGACTCACCGACGAATCATGGAAAGAGAAGCTGAATTACGGGAATAATCCACCGGTTCCCAAATGGCTGTCTCCAGTAATAACTGAGGGTGGCGTAAGAAAACCTAATTTTAAAAAAGGTGAGTAGGTGACTTTTCAAAGGACAACACTATCATCGAACCACTGCTTAGAGAAGGACGCGCAAAAAGCTGCGCGTCTCTCAAGCTGAATGTTGATGAGGTATTAATGAAAGTTATAGCATTGTTAGGATCTCCAAGAAGAAATGGTAATACTGATATAATGGCTGAAGAAGTCTTGCATGGTTCGCGTGAAGCTGGGGCTGAAACCGATGTGATCGTCGTCGATAATTATCTTGTTCGTCCTATTGCTGAAGTAGGTGATAAAAGCAGCGAAAGAGATGATCCGCGGAACGATGATGATTTCCCAAGCCTACTTGAAAAATTCCTTAATGCAGATATCGTCATATGGGCTACACCTGTGTATTGGGCCGGGTTATCAGGCCAATTAAAGTGTTTTCTTGATCGTATGTCATCTTATTTTAATAAGGAACCCTATAAAAAACGATTCGTTGGAAAAGGTCATATTGTTGTTTGTGCATATGGGCGGAGTGAAGCATTACATGGCAAATTTGTCACAGAGCCAATGAAACTGGTCGTAGATGTTTTACATGGTGAATATCTCGGTGATGTGTGTTCACCTTCTACCTACCCAAAAGGATCAGTCAGAAACAAAACTGAAATTTTAAGTGCCTGTTATGAATTAGGATTAGAGGCGGTTAAAAAAAGGAAATGCTAATCCCGGCATAAACTTGGACCGGGGCCAAACAGCGGCCCCGCCCAGTTACGCCGAACGTTGGCTGGTGAGAAGCGGAACAGCATGGTGTTGGCGGTTTCTGAAAAGTTGAACATAATATGTAAATGAATTGGAGTGAGTTGAATGAATGATGTTGATTATGGAAGTTATGAAACCACCGTTGAACAAAGTAAACGCCTCGAAAAAGCGATACAGAGCGATCCATCGAGCTTTCGTGTTCTTACTGGAGATAGACCAACAGGGAGACTTCACGTAGGCCATTTATTTGGTTCTCTCGAGAACCGGGTGCGTCTTCAGAGTCTTAATGTGCCTATCTTCATTGTAATTGCAGATTATCAAGTGTTAACCGATCGAGATCATGCCGACAATATCGATGACAACGTGTATCATCTTGTTGTCGATTATATCGCTAGCGGCTTGGAGCCTGAAAAATACAGGACTTACATTTTCCCTCACAGCCTCGTACCTGAACTAAACCAGTTGATTATCCCATTTTTGACACTGGTTACAAATGCAGAACTCAATAGGAACCCGACTGTAAAAGAGGAAATTCAAGCATCAAGTCAGCAGCAAATAAATGCGGGAATGTATGTATATCCTGTTCATCAGGCTGCTGATATTCTGTTCTGCAAAGCTACAGTCGTGCCAGTAGGTAAAGATCAACTTCCGCATCTTGAACTGACTCGCACAATAGCACGCCGATTTAATATTAAATTTAAAACAGATACCCCGGTATTTCCTGAACCCCAGCCACTTCTTAGCAATGCCCCGACTATTTTAGGCCTGGATGGTTCACAGAAAATGAGTAAAAGCCGGAACAATGCTATCATGCTATCAGCTTCGGAAGATGAAACAGCAAAATGCATTAAAACCGCAAAAACCGATGTTGATCGTCTCATTACATATGACCCGATTAATCGGCCTGAAGTTTCGAATCTGCTGCTAATGGCTTCATTGTGTACAAATGAAGATCCTCATGCACTTGCATCAGAAATTGGTGATGCCGGCGCTTCGCGGCTAAAATCTATGCTAACGGAAGTTCTAATTGAATACCTGCGGCCTATCCGTAAACGAAGACAGGAATTGGAAAAAGAGCCTGATTATATAAGGAGCATACTTAAAAATGGTGCTGAACGAGCACGAGAAGTTGCACAAAAAACTTTGATCGAGGTTAGACGAGCGATGGGAATGATTTACGAATAGTGCCTGTCGCCAACCTGCTGGTAAGGACGCGCGAACTACTGAGCGCCTCACAGCAGTACGGCGAAAAACAGATTACTATCCTTAAAAAATGAGGGGGACCATATGAATAAAACAGAAAATATAACAGCAATAAAACAAGTTCGCCCTGGATTAGTTCTAATGGATGTGCAAAATCAATTTATGCCATATATGGCTGAAAAAAGCTCAAAAATTACATTTGACACAATTAATGGAACTATAGCACTATTTAGGCAGAGTGGTTGCCCTGTTATTCGAGTCTACCATACTGACCCTCAAATGGGACCATCCCCAGGTACAGATGAATTTCAGTTTGATCCTGCATTTCATGTTGAAGATAGTGATCCAAAGTTTGTGAAAAATTTCCCGAATGCATTCAAAAAAACAGATCTTCACAAATTTTTACAGGAAAAAGAAATCAATACCATATTTCTTTCCGGGTTAAGTGCAGTCGGTTGTGTTTTGGCTACATATTTCAGCGCAATAGACTTAGAATATAATGTTTTTATGCTTAAAAATGGAATAATGAGCCATAATTCTTCTTTCACAAAATTTGCAGAAGATGCAATGGAGTCTGTTAGTGTCTACACATTAAAATTTATACTCACGTCGAGACAATTCTGACTGGCGCTAACCATGGAATCCAGTAGAGCGTAAAAAGCATGGCACCCACTGATTCCCGACGTTGGGCCTTATAATACATCACCAATTTTCTGGTTGACATTACACCTATATGTAATTACAATGTGCCTACCCATAAAGGAGGTGGCACTATGAGGGCAAGTATAATAAAAATAGGTAATTCTCAGGGGTTACGTATTCCAAAACCCATTCTTGAACAAACCGGTATCAAAAACGATGTCGAGATAGAGTTGGAAAAAAATCAGATCATTATCCGTCCAGTTCAAAACGCTCGAGATGGGTGGGACAAAGCTTTCAAAAAGATGGCGAAAAACGGTGATGACAATCTGGTCATAAACGATAGAGAAATTAAAAATGAATGGGATGAGGAAGAATGGCAATGGTAGTGAACCGTTTCGATGTTTTTCTGGTTGGACTCGACCCCACCATCGGTTCTGAAATACAGAAGACAAGACCATGTCTGATTATTTCGCCTGATGAAATGAATGAAAACATTAGAACGGTCATTGTTGCCCCAATGACATCCGCCACAAAAGAATACCCTACCAGAGTCTCCTGCCGGTTTAGAAAAAAAACAGGTCAAATTGTACTTGACCAGATTAGAACGATAGATAAATCACGACTTATCAAAAGACTGGGGACAATTGACTCAAAAGCCCAATTAGACGTCGTTTCAATTTTGCAGCGCATGTTTGCATTTTAGCCATAGCCAACAATCGCTTACACAAAGGAGCATAAAAGCCGGGCGGCCTTTATCATAACGACTTTATCATTAAACGTACTTCGAAAATGGTCCGCATTGCTTTTGTGGCCTGTGAAGCGGAGCATTTCTAAAAGGAGGTAACAAATCTCATGGAGGCGGGCATGCCAGAAGAAATCCAAAAAATTTCAAATTCATTGAGAAGGAGCTTGATGAAAAAAGAGGGTCTGACAACAAAGTGATATAGGAATAAAGAATCCAGCTAACACACAACAAAAAAAATGAAACGGACAGCGGGTAGTTGCCCTCTTTTAATTGACAGCATTGGGGGTGCCAACCCGCAGTCCAGGCGGAGCAACAACCGCCGCGCCCGCTTGACTCTTAGCACCTTAAAAAGAAGGAACAGATTGCAATGGATCGAAGAGGAGAAAAAATTGGCTGGACAGGCGGCTGGATAGGATCATTCATTTGGGTACTAGCCCTTGGTGTTGTATGGATTTTTCAAGGTGATCTAATCGACGGAATAATAGCCTCGATCCTCTTCGTTTTTTCAATAATATGGGTCGTCAGGCTTTCACCATGGAAGCATCCGGAGATAAAATATTGGAAATTGATGGTTCCTCTCTATGCCCTGCTCTTACTATCTGCAATTTTCGGCGTATATGTCTTAAACGGTTTTGAGGACCTTTCGAAAATACAATATGGTCTATGGATTTTTCCTTGTCTAACACCAATTTTCATACTGGGGAATAAGAAGTGGAATTGAAAAAGTGCTAACAACCGCTGACGCAAAGGAGCACAAAAACCCGGGCGGCCGTGGTAATAGAAGCTTTATTAGTAAACGTGCTTAAAACACTGTCCGCATTTTTTTGGTGCCCTGTGAGGTGGAGC
Organism: Syntrophaceae bacterium; assembly: GCA_016927935.1. Taxonomy (GTDB): domain Bacteria; phylum Desulfobacterota; class Syntrophia; order Syntrophales; family Smithellaceae; genus Smithella. Next base: position 1,195 of record JAFGLS010000112.1, on the reverse strand, counting down.
GTTTTTTTGATTACACATTTTAGAATACAAAAAATGAGGGAAGAAATGAAGATTGATCAAATTCACCCGGAGCTTAGAAAGACGGTCAGATTTATTCTTCCCTTTCCACATTATAGTCGCACCCTTGTTGCCATACTCAACCTGTTATTAAATGTAGCTCCCAAGAAGCGCATGATAAATGGAGTGAAAATTACCGACACACCCCTTGAGAATACAACCGTGCGACTTTACCGGCCTGAAGGCAAATGTTCCGGTGCAGGTTTATTATGGATTCACGGTGGTGGGTTCATAATCGGCAAGGCTTTTTTAAATGATAAATTGTGTGCCGCCTACTCAAAAGACTTAAATCTGGTCGTGCTATCAGTGGATTACCGATTGGCGCCTGATTTTCCGTTTCCTGCCGCAATGGATGATTGCTTTGAAGCCTGGCAGTGGTTTCAGAATGAGGCGCCTAATATGGGCGTAGACCCAAAACGGATTGCAATATCGGGTCAAAGTTCCGGCGGTTGTTTGGCAGCCGCGTTGTCTCAAAGGATATATGATGAGGGTGATGTTCAGCCGGTGTCTCAGGCGCTGCTGTGTCCCATGCTTGATGACCGGACGGCGGCGAATTACGAGCTCGATGCGATTAACCACCGGATTTGGAATAATAAAAGCAACAGATCTGCATGGACAGCGTATCTTGGGCATCCTCCCGGTATGCCTGTAGTTCCGAAATATGCGGCTCCGTCCAGAAGGGAGAACCTTTCCGGGCTACCGCCCGCGTGGATCAGTGTCGGAGATATCGAGCTCTTTTACGAGGAAGCCTGCCGGTATTGTGAACGCCTGAATGAAAACGGTGTAGAGTGCAAGCTTCATGTATCGCCCATGGCCCCTCACGGTTTTGAAGCCTTTGTTCCCAAGGCCTCGATTTCACAGGACCTCTTTAAGGCCAATTATCAATTTCTGCGCGAGACATTAAAATTATGAATTGATTCATCAAATAGAAAAAAAATACAAGCATAACCCGCAAATCCGCAAAAACAATGCCTATCCCCTGCCTGATATTCATTTGGCAATGTCATAAACTAAGGGCCTCGGAAAAAAATAATTATCCCATCCTGCTTGCTTTTCGGCCCGACTTCTGTGTTGCGCCAAGCGGTGAATATCCCGATATGCCCCGCTCGGCGCGCCTTGAATTCGGGCCGAAGCCCGG
>JAFGLS010000111.1 GCA_016927935.1 Syntrophaceae bacterium | reverse complement strand
CGTCGCATCGGTCACCTCCAAATGGCAACTTAGCAACCGGACAGTTTATGTGCTACAGAACAGGACAACTCATGTGCTTCTTACACTAAAATCGTAGCCACTTGCCTTAAAACCTATGATAATATACTATAATAACTTAATAGAAGCAAATGTATCGTTCCAGCATAATTGTCAAAAAACATGTGTATTTTAAAATTTTGGGGACATGACACTCGATTGTCTTGGCCGAGGAAAAGGCTCAGGCAGCTAGTGCTGTTTACATTAATCGTATTCTTCCAGATATCCTTCGATATAAGAGCGCACGTTTTCTTTTGATTGAAATATTCCGAAATGACCTTCGCAAAGAATATCGGCGTCGAGACTGAGTAATTTTTTCATGGATTTTTTCCAATCTTCGATATCGGAGCCAAAATCTCTGTTAAACGGCCCGTGGATGTCCTGTCCAAAAAGAACCCTCTTTCCTTTCCTGTCCAGATAAAGAGAAATTGAACCGGGCGTATGTCCGGGTGTGTGCAAACAGTGCAATTCTTCAGAGCCAAACTTTAATGTTTCCTGTTCACCCTTGAGTTTTCGGTCAACAGCCGTCGGGGGAAAAGTCGTGCCGTACCAGTTTGCCGCCGTCTTGCGAGAATCTCCCTTTTCCACAGCACCGGCATCAAGTTCGTGAATTAATATTTTGGTGTTGTATTGCTTTTTAAAGAAAGGCGCCGAACCTATATGGTCTATGTGGCAGTGTGTTAAAATCAAGCAGGAAAGATCAACGGGATTCAAGCCCAGCATTTCAATATTACGGACAATCTGGGAGGAACTCCTGCCGGCTCCCGCATCAATCAAAACCAGTTCTCCATCAAAATCCATCAGGTAAATTGCCGCGTCATCAGCCGCTGTCATTGAGGGACCGCCGATTAAATAAACTCCGCCGACTATTTCTTTAGCATTTTTTCTCATAAGATTTTACGGATGGAAAGTACCGATAACGTCATTAATATCTTTTATTTTGTTGGCAGCGAGATAGTTTTCTATTCCCTCAATTACGTCCACAGTAGCAAGGGGATTAGTAAAATTGGCTGTACCGATTTGCACCGCTTTGGCGCCGACAATCAAAAATTCCAGTGCGTCCCGAGCTGTCATTATGCCACCGATGCCGATTACCGGCACGGAAACTCTTTGCATAACCTGCCATACCATATGCAGTGCCACCGGCTTTATGGCCGGGCCGGATAATCCGCCGGTAATGTTTTTCAGATGAGACCTTCTGTTTTTTAAATCAACGGACATTCCTGTCAGCGTATTGATCAACGATATGGCGTCTGCGCCCGCTTTCTCCACAGCCTGTGCAATTACTGTTATATCCGTTACATTGGGAGTAAGTTTGATGATAACGGGCAAAGAGGTTTCATCTTTTACAAAGCGCGTAACTCTGGCGGCAATTTTCGGATCACAACCGAAAATCAACCCGCCTTTCTTCACATTGGGACAGGAAATATTTACTTCCAGTGCGTGCAGGCCTTTTGCCGAACTTAGAATCTTTGCCACTTTTTTGTATTCATCGAAGGTCTCGCCGTAGATGTTGGCAATAATCACAGTTTTATATTTACGAAGGCAAGGAAGTTTTTCTTCAATGAACGCTTCCACTCCGATATTCTGCAGACCAACCGCGTTGAGCATACCGCCGGTTGTTTCCATAATACGAGGAGGAGGATTTCCCAAACGAGGTTTAAGCGATAATCCTTTGACAATAATAGCTCCCAGTTTGTTTAAGTCGACATAACCGGCATATTCTTCTCCGTAACCGAAAGTTCCCGAAGCCGTCATTACCGGATTCCTCAAATTCAGCCGTCCCAATTTCACAGCCATTTTCGGAGATATTTTTGTTTTCATTTGTCTTCCCAAATAATATCGGCCATATTAAATACCGGTCCATCGGCACAAACCATTTTATAAGTAAAAGCACCTTTTTTATCTTTCACTGCTACCGCGCAGCCCATACAGGCGCCGGTGCCGCATGCCATCCGCTCTTCCATTGACACCTGACAACTGAATCTTCTTTTATTCAATATTCTGGAAAGTGATTTCAGCATTTCTTTGGGACCACAGGCGTAAATGGATGTATTTTCCGGTGTAAACTTCCTGATGTCCTTTTGAAAAATCTGCGTGACCAAACCTTTCTTACCCAGAGTTCCATCATCAGTGCAAACGTTGATATCACGGCAAAACTTTTGCATTTTATCCAAACAGACAACGGCGGACGCACTCTGAAACCCGAGATAAATTATCATTGCCGATGAAGAGCAATCCGCCCTTCGCCACAAGTTTTCCATCAACATAGACAGGGGGGCAATGCCGATTCCGCCGGAGATAAAAACAACATTCTTTTTAACGGACTTTGTGTCAAAACAGTTCCCCAAAGGACCGTTTATTTCCACCTGAGAACCATCAATAAGCCCCGCCATAATCTGAGTTCCCTTGCCCACAACATGGTAGAGCAATTCAATTGCGCAGAAATTTTTGCCACGGTAAAAGGAATAAATGCTCAGGGGACGTGACAGAAATGGATCATTCAACCCGGCAATGCGAATCATGACAAATTGACCCGGTAACGGATTTTCAAAGGAAGGAGATATCTTCACTTTCATCAGAAAACAATCTTTCTGAATCTCATCGTTTTTTAAAATTTCCCCTATGTAAATATTTCCGGCCATTTTATTCTGATAAATATTTTTATTTCATTAGATTGCCACCCGAGCATTCGCCGGGCTACGCTGTCGCACGAGGTGCTCCTCGCTATGACAAAATTACTTTTCTAAATCAGCCCACATTATCAGGGCACTTTCCCGTGTGTCCTTGTAATAAAGCGGTCTGACTCCTTTTACTACAAAACCACATTTTTGGTAAAGTTTTATTGCTTCTATGTTTGATTCTCTGACTTCCAATGTCTGGGCTGCAACTTCATTTTCCAGGGCAATTTCTCTCATCGCTTCCATAAGTTTAAAAGCGAAACCCCGTCCTCTGTATTCTTTTTTTACAGCAAGATTATGCAGATGAGCTTCATTCGCAACCAGCCAGAAAATAATGTACGCGGCTACAACACTTTTAAATTTAGAATTGAGCCGCACGCAAAGACACCATGAATTTGTGCTTTGCAGTTCTTTCTTAAATATGCCTCTTGTCCAGGGAGAGGGAAATGATTCCCGCTCGATTGCCATTATTTCCGGCAGGTCATTTATGTTCATTTGGTTAATTGTAAGGTTGGAAAAATTTTCTTTATCAGACATGGAAAAATTCCAAAAGCATAGCCACGACTAAAAACACCGCACAAACAATAGGGACCGTATTGCGGAGTTTAAGCATATTAATGGCCACGGCAATTCCCAGAAGCGGCAGAAAATAATACGTAAAGGAAAGAGCCGTCAAAAGTGTCTGATTAAATTTAGGGTACACCCAGATTACGGAAGAAATCAAAATCGCCTGAGCTGCCAGAAGAAAAACCACATAAAACAAATAAACCTTTATCAAGCCCAGATAATTTTTTCTTTCTATGGCTTTGATGTTATTTTCTTGTGCGTCCTGAAGAGCTTTATCGGAAAGAGAGTCATTGGTCTTGATAATCAAAATATCCATATATTTAGCGATGATACCGCAGGGAATTGCTAAAAGAACGGCAAGCGCGATTAATTCCGGCGAAGCACTTATTCCTTTTGGACCAGCCACCAACGCGATGGAAGTTGCCACTACAGCAGCAACGGAATCGTTGGGAGGAACATAGGTTCCTATCGGTAAACGGTCTATCCAAATGAGTTCAATCAGTGCTCCGATTATCAGTCCCGCGTAAACATTGTTTAAGAAAAGTCCGATGAGAGGGGCTATTACCACCGGTCTGGAAATCATCGCCTGAATGAAAACTCTATCTAGGCACAGCAGACTTCCGCCAAAGGATATTAAAATAATTTCAGTAATCAAGTGAATACCCGCTTTCCTTACTTTGCAAAATAACCAATTCCGAGCAGAAAGTAAACTGAAAAAGGCAGAAAAAATTGTCAGAATATTCAAGATGTGCAGAATTTAAATTATAAGGTCTTCGCCATCATACGCATCGTCTCTACTTTTTATGCCAGTAATCCTTGAGAGCTTCTTTGATGTTAACAGCCCTCCCTTTCGGCACTCTCTGCACTTCGACAAAAACGCCCGCTTCCTTCAACAGGTTATCCAGATTTGTAATTTCCTCATCACATAAAAAAACCGAAGAGGAGCAACAAACCTTGTATTCATTATTATAAACATTGCCGATATTTAATTTGTCAAAACGGAATCCGCGTTCGAAAGCGTTGCACGCATCAGCAATACTGCTAAATAAAACTATTGTTTTTTTCCCGCCTCCGCGAGTAAAAGTATAATTTTGAACAAAATCATCCATGGAAATTATAATAACTTCCATGTCACTGGGTATGGCCATCCTGATTACAGTCTCCATAAAGGGATCAGTGGCCACTTTGTCATTAACGACAATAATACATTTTGCCTTGATGGCTGGTACCCATGCCTCCAGTATCTGACCATGGACCAATCTGCTATCAACTCGCACCAGAACTATGTTAAGATCTTCAGACAAGAGGAGCCACCTCTGGCGGGAACCGAAGGCTCCCTAAAATAATTAGATTCAAGCTTTAGAAACGAAGTACTTTAAAGCTTTTTAGCCGAATTAATGAAACTCAGATATTACAAACGCATAACCTAAAGGTTACTATAGGTACAGTAATATATGTAAGTTGAACTATCCCTTAGCCAAGGCCATCGGGATATCCTACGAAGCAGATGATAACGCGACATCCCTTGGGTTATATTGGCGGGATTCATTACCTGTTAGCTTTCTTGTTCAAAATTTCACTGGCCAACATAATATTTTTTTCGCCGTAACTTTTAACAAAGCAGGCAAAATCCCGCAAGGTCATATCTTCCTTAGCTTCTGACAATTTGAGCATCATGGGCAGATTAACTCCGGTAAGAACTTCAACTTTTCCTTCTTTCATAAAAGAAAGAGAAATATTGGAAGGCGTTCCGCCAAAAAGATCTGTCAAAATTAAAACGCCTTTGCCTTTGTTCAATTTTTTTATTGCATTGCTGATTTCTTTTTTCAATTCATCATTGTCTTTTATCTGGTCAATACTGATTTGCATTATATCTTCTAACGGTCCTTTGATCAGTTCCGCTGATTTTATTAATTCATCTCCCAGATTGCCATGTGTGACGATAAGTGTACCAAACATTACTCTCCCCCTTTAGACTCATTCAGGCAACAATACCCTCATTGCCGTTGCTTTTGAATTAATTCGGTAAGCTAATGGATTGAACAATAATTGTCAAGAATTATGGAAGGATTATTTTAAAACGAGATTACGATGGTGTTAGGTATGATTATAAAGCAGAACAAATATATTCTGTTTTCCGATCAACGGCAATTATTCTTTCTTTTCATCAGCGAAAACATAACGGCCCATCATGTCGCCCAGTTCATCAATTAAATCTTCCGGCTTAATTTCACTGGAAGAAACAGAGAGAATATAATCATGAAATACAGCTTGAATTGTTGCCCAAAGAATATGCACGCCAATTTTTTGATTCCGGATACGCACGTTGGCAAAATCGCGGAAAACCGCTTCCATTTTTGCTTCCGTATAGAGGCCAAGTTTCCTTCGTTTTTTGACAACAGTCTCAGGTAAGCCAATTTGGCTGATGAAAAGCCTGTTATGCAACCTTTTATAACTGACGAGTTCCAAAACCAGATTCAGGAGAACCGGGATAATATTGCGATCAAGAAGGCCATTGCGTCGAATATCCCTATCCACCTTCTGTATGATTATCCTCATTTCCTTATCATGCCGTTCCCACAAACCATTTAATATGGCTTCTTTCCCGGAAAAATAATTGTAGAGTGTACCTATGGAAACCCCAGCCCTTTCAGCTATTTGATCTATTATCGTCTCCGCGTATCCTGTATTGACAAAAATCTCAGCTGCAGCATTGTAAATAGCCTCCACTTTTTTGCGTGAACGATCCTGAGAAGGTATTTTACGTGAATTACGTATTCCTTTTTCTGGCATAAGCAGTATCTCTTGAATACGATATAATACAATATAAAGGCATTAATTTATAATAAAAAAACAGTAAAACAGTCAAGCTAAAAAGCTATTTCCAGCTTCTAAACACGAAAAATATACCTCATTTACTTTTTTCCAGATCATTTAATTCCATCTTCAGAGACAGCAATGCGAGCATATCTTTTAAAGAAATTATGCCTTCCAATTCATCGCCTTTAACAACCAGCAAACGGCTATTGCCCGTGCGGTTCATAGCTTCCAGTGCTTTATTGGCGTCCTCCTCCGAACCTATTGTTATTTCTGCGTTACAAGGCATAGCGATTGCGCCCACCGTATATTGCGACCATTCTTCCCGGGGGATGGAAGCCATTTGTTTCAAAAAAATACAGCCGGTTAATTTGCCGAAGGAAAGTACGGGATAAATCTGAAAGTGATACTTATACACATAATCACGAACAAATTCTTCCAGCGATATGGAACGAGGAACTGTCACAGGATTTGTAACCATCAAATCCCTTACTTTTTTTGTGCGAAAAAGACTGCGCGCCAGAACCTGCCTGTAAGAACTTTGCGCTGCGGCACGAACAAACATACCTATCAAAAACCACCACAAACCACTGATAAAATCCCCTCTGACTATATAAATTACCCCCATAATAATTAACGTAAGTCCAAAACCGGAACCTATCTGCGTGGAAATATTTGTTGACCAGCGCACGTCTTTTTTCCACTTCCAAAGAGCGGAACGCAATATTCTTCCTCCATCGAGAGGAAAAGCGGGAATAAGATTAAAAAGAGCCAGAATAATGTTTAACCAGGATAAATACTTCAAAACACCGGTAATAGTGACGGGCCAGTTGTTGATAATTCCAAACTTGTAAAGTAAAAATGAAGAGATGGCTAGAAAACAGCTGGAAAGCGGACCGACAACTGCTATCATAAATTCAGCTTTAGGACTGGAAGGCTCTTCTTCCATATGGGCGACACCACCAAATATAAACAGGGTTATTTCCTTCATTGATACCCCATAACGCCTGGCTATCAAAGAATGAGCAAGTTCATGAAAAATTATTGATAGAAAAAGGCCAACTGCGCCGGCAACCCCCATCCACCAATAAGCAGACTCAGGAAGGCCTTTATAATATTCAGGGAAAAAACCTCTGGCCAATGACCAGGTTATCAAAGCCGCCAATATAAGCCAGCTCATATCCACTTTTATTTCAAATCCCAATATAGTAAAAAGACTTTTCGGCCGACCAAACATAAATTCCTCTTAACATTTTTTTGATATAATATAGAAGAAGTTTGACGAAAATCAATGATTTTAACAATAAATTATATAAAAATAATGCGCAACCCCGCCGCAAGTAGCGGGGTATCCACAACGAACTTGCGCCCCAAGGGGCGGGGAATTAGACCCACATTTATCCCACTCGGCCTATAGTGACCCCATGGTGCCCTTCAGGGTATTTAGGTTATTCGCCTCGGGGATAATTCGACCATCAAATTTCAGTGCACCTATAGTGCCCTTTAGGGTATCCGTTTCTGAAATTTGGGTCTCATTAAAAAAATGAAGTATTGAGAAAAAATTTGACAATCATCAATAATTTAAGTTATTTTTACATGCAATGGGCATTTTTTCATTTGTTTAATTGTACAAAAGTTTTTAATTGGGGAATAAAAACAAAATAAATGTTTTCACTGTGAGGACAACCTATGAAAAAATATCTTTTATTATTTATTTTATCCTCAGTCTTTCTTTGCCAGACGGCAGTGGCTGACTTTTATAAGTGGGTTGACGAAAAAGGGGAAACACAGATTACTGATTATCCTCCACCGCCGGACAAGGCTGCAAAAGGTGTTGAAATTCAAAAAACCGAAACTGAACCCCCAAAAGATTTAGAAAATGCAGATGATTCATCAAAGATTAAAGCCAAAAAGAAAACGGATGTCATTATTTATACAAAGAATGATTGTCCGGATTGTGATAAGGCGCGGGATTTTTTAAATTCCAAGAATATTCCTTTTACCGAATATAACATGGATAAAAATGCAAGTGCCGTCGAAAAAAGAAAGGAAATAGACAGCGATGAAGATGTTCCTTTTGCCATTATCAACAGAAACCATGTGCATGGATTTTCAGAAAGCGTCTACGACAGGGTTCTACAAATGGAACCCTGATTAAATCAAATGAAAACCACAATATATTTCTATACGGGAACGGGAAATTCTCTCTGGGTAGCACAAAAATTATCTTTATTACTTACTGAAGCTGAACTAATTCCCTTAGCGCTTACCGGTAGCGGTACAATCAATGCTGACTCGGAAAACGTCGGTTTTATCTTCCCGGTTCATATCTGGGGGATACCTCATCCGGTTATTAATTTTTTGAATCGCCTGGAAACTAACCACGAAAAATATTATTTTGCTATCGCCGTCAATGCCGGTCAGGTCGCCGCAACACTGATTCAATTGAAAGATCTGCTACAACAAAAGAACAGCAAACTTTCACTGGGATTTTCCATCTGTATGCCCAGCAATTACATTCCCTGGGGCGGTGCTATTTCACAAAGAAAACAGCAGAAAAAATTTGATGAAGCACTGGACAAAATAAGTCGCATCGCCTCATCTATCCTCGCCAAGGAAGAAAAAGAACCGGAAAAAGGCCCTTTCTGGCAGAACATTCTCTTTTCAACGATTTACTGTTTATCTTTTTCTTATGTTCCCAAAATGGATAAATCATTCTGGGCTGATGAAAAATGCACCGATTGCGGAATCTGTGAAAAGATATGCCCCGCGCAAAATATAAAAATAATTAATGAAAAACCGTTCTGGCAGCATCATTGCGAACAGTGTTTCGCCTGCATCCAATGGTGTCCCGAAGAAGCGATACAATACGGACGCGTCACGAAAAAGAAGAAACGCTATCATCATCCGGAAATCACTCTTAAAGATATGCTGGCTTGTGCGCCGCAAAGAAATAAATAATTCTCAAGAAAGGAATAATATTTATGAAAACAAAAATTACTGAGCTATTTGGAATCAAATATCCAATCATTCTTCCCGGCATGAGTTGGATAAGCGTACCGGAACTTGTTGCCGCGGTCTGCAATGCGGGCGGTATTGGATACCTAGCTACCGGCCCGTTAAGCCCAGTCAAAACACGGGAATCTATTAAACAGATAAAAGAACTTACCGATAAACCGTTTGGTGTGGGAGCAACTTTATTAATGCCAGGGGCTTATGAAAACGCTCTGATTGCCATTGAAGAAAAAGTTCCTGTTCTGAACATCTCTCTGGGCAAGGGCGAAAATCTGATAAAGAAAGTACACGAATACGGCGGGAAAGTAATATCCACGGTAACCACTATAGAGCACGCACTGGCCGCTCAAAAATCCGGTACGGATGCCCTGCAGGTAACAGGCTATGAAGCAGCAGCTCACGGCAGCCAGGTTACAACTCTTGTTCTGGTACCGGCGATAGTGGATGCGGTAAAAATTCCTGTGGTTGCCATTGGCGGAATTGCCGACGGTAGAGGCATGGCCGCCGCTTTCGCCTTGGGAGCTGAAGGGGTGGGAATGGGAACTAGATTATCCATAACCAAAGAAAGTCCCGTTCATAATTTCTCCAAACAAAAACAATTGGAATCGGGAATAGAAGACACCATTTATTCCAACAGGATTGATGCTCTTTACTGCAGGGTTTTAAAAACACCTTCCGCCGAAAAAGCTGTCAAAGAAGGCCGCAATCTTGCCAAAGGACTTATGGCTTCCTTTGGTATAGCAAAATCACTGGACTTATCATGGATGAAACTGGCAACATCAATTTTATCCGGCTCAAAAAGCGAGAAATCCGATAAACCAAAAAGTTCCAAACCAAAAGCTGATTCCGGACAAAAACACAAAAAACGTGAATCGCTAATTAAAAAGCTGATGAAAGGACCTGAAATGGGAATGAATCTCGCGCACATGGCACAGGCCTATGTTGCCATTAAAAGAGCAACAGAAGAGGGGGATTTGGAAAAAGGTGTGCACCTTTCCGGACAGGCCCAGGGTTTAATTCACGACATTCCAACAGTAGCCGAAGTAATCAATAGAACCGTAGAAGAATTTACAAAAATTCAAAAAGATATGGCAGATAAAGCAGTTTAATTTTCTTGTTTATTTCTTGTACAAAAACTTATATTTCAACGGGCTATTGCCTTAGATTCCGCAAACACTGCCTCTATTTCACGGACATAAGTTTTGCAAATCTGATCAGCATTACCGGATGGGTAAAAAGGCCTTCCAATTTCAGCTGGCTGTTTAAAAACTTTTTTATTACCCCCTTTCCTACCTGATCGAACAAATAAGGCAAACCAAACTTAATATCGATATTTGCGAGGTCAAGAAGCGTTGCCGAATCCGCGGAGATGGATATTTTAGGATTTCCAACTTTGCCGCTATGCACTGTAAGCATGCCATTTTCAAAAGCCATGGTCATGCCGATTCCCGCATCGCTGGCAAGCATGTAAATATTGCCGTTTAAAGCATTAAAGTCATTTTGCTTCTGTGGTTTAATACTCAAATTTCCTTTAATGATGTCGGCGATCATCACAGGCAATCCCGCCTCTACGGCACCTGGTCCGAAATTGATTACAGCATCCATAATACCTCCCATATTTTTTTGATTAATATTTTTAAATGGCTATCGTTCCAGCAAGAAAAATGCCAAAGTAATATGCTTAACAATAAGCCGATTCCTAATTATCTTTTAAAAGCATTTTAAGAAGCCCGAGAGCATTATTCTCCTCATGGGACATATTTGACTAATTAATGCCCAGACAAGCAAATCATTTTTGGGTCACGGGGTAAAATCAGCCTTTGACTTTCTGGAGTTTATCCCGAACTTGATTCGGGACTTCGCCAAGATTTATTTGTGAAACTGCAATTGCGTAAGCGCATAACCTAAATAACCTAAAGGTTACTGTAAGGTCACTATAGGCGTAGCGGAATTGCTACGTTGTAATGAGGCACAAATTTCAAAAGTGCAGCGAATTGAAATTTGATAGCCGAATTATCCAATCCCGATATGTCGGGATTGGGAACAATCCTTACAGAGGAATATCAAAACGCTTTTAACGGCTGCTCAAACAGATCAATTTGAGCAACAAACCTTAAGACCCCGTCATTACTTTGTCATACCAGTCGTAGATGACCTTCAGGTTACGGAGGCCGGTATCCAGTTCCTTTCTAACATGAGTCAAGAGTAGACTTCACCCCTTTACTTTTCTAAAATAAAAAACAGTATGGTGTCCCCAGATTTGCCCCCAGACGTTCCAATCCTTCTGCCCAAGAGCCCGAAACGTATCTTAACTTCCAGTCTTCCACTTTTGCGATGTGTTCGATTATGTCGATGAAAATACCCGCCGGTTTGCCGGACTTGGATGTGAATATTTTGGGCGCATTTTCATAAACACCGACCCTGACGGTAAGATTATCAGCCTGCGCAAATGGAATAGTTATAAATACAATAATTAATAGAATGGAAATCTGTTTTACAAGATTAATGAAAATTGTGAAGCTCTTTAATCTTTTAATATTCATCTGACGTGTCGACATGTTTTTTTACCATTTATATTTTGATCACGGGTATGAACCCTAGGGCAACCCTCGGACCCTAATTCCGCCCAAAGGGGCGGGGCTGTTATTGCCCCGCTAAGCTTCGCAAGCGGGATAATTCAACTTACAGATATTACTGTACTACACTTGTAATATCTAAGTTTCATTAAAATTTGAGTCTCACAATAAAAGTTGTATTTTGATAAATTGTCTTGTCCATTCTCATTTATGGTCAATGTTTGAAAATCAATTCGCATAAATAGGGCGCAGCTGTCCCCTATTCTGTTTCAATCAGGTGGGTTACTTTTTAATAAAATATGCTTTCGTTTCATAAATTATAAGAAAATAATAGATGGATGTCAATGAAGAGGATTTCGCTTAAAGGCAGAGAAATGGTTGCAGCTTTTGCCCTAGAAGCAGAAGGTGTGGGCATGGGCACAAGACTCTTCATCACCAAAGAAAGTCCGGTCCCTGAATTTTTGAAATAAAAAACAGCAGGAATTAGGAATAGAAGACACTATTTATTCCAACAGATTCGATTTGAGAGTATTATTTTTACTTCAGTAGAGACTGCTAATTCACCGATTTTAGAGTAGCAATATATTTTCTACAGAGTTCGCATCAATAATTGGGGTCAGGTCTTGACGGGCTGTTGCCCAAATCATATCTCTTTGAGTAGCCGTTAAAAGCGTTTTGACTAATAAATCTTAGCTAAGCGAAAGATCAGCAATGACAACTGTTTGAACCGAAGGCGAGTTTTGTCATTGCCTGAAGCGAGCCTTAGATTTATCCAAAAT
>JAFGLS010000110.1 GCA_016927935.1 Syntrophaceae bacterium | reverse complement strand
CTTGATTTTAATGGTGGGTCAGGGCAGAATTGAACTGCCGACACTCGGATTTTCAGTCCGATGCTCTACCGACTGAGCTACCGACCCGGCGGATTAATTTTATTAGTAAAAGTAATGCAACCGTCTATAGAATAAGGTTTATTTTGTCAAGTTCTTTTTCCCCGCATTTAATAATGTTTACCGACTAATTACCGTTACTTTCAGATGGTTTTGCAGGTTGATCGGGAAGACTGGAAGTGACTTCGTCAGAAATGGATATTCCGGTACTTTGGTCTTCTTTCACCTTGATAATGACAACTGTTCCGGCTATTTTGTCATGCCAGCCCTGTTTCTTTTTGTCAAAGCCGATCCAGATGTACCCTAAACAGAAAACAATACTTGATACCATATAACCAACCGACCGTAGAAAAGCGATGCCAAAAGAAATCTTACTGCCGTCAACGGAGACAACCTGCAGGTCAAGAATCCTTTTACCAGGTGTGCGCCCTGTGGAGCCGTGAAAATAGGTAAAGTATATTATGTTTGTCAATGTTGAAAAAAACCAAAACCATAGAGTGTATGAGACCATTAGATCGGGATTTTCGATTTGGGCAATCCAAGCGTTGCTGCCACTGGATATTGTTCCGGCAAAAAAGGCCATTACAGCAACGGACATTAAAAGAATAAAAAAAATGCTGATAATGAATCCGTCAATCATGTACGCAACAAAACGCCTCCAGAAGCCGGCATACCTATAAAAAGTCATTTTATACCTCCTTTGATTTTTTACCGAATATTCCTTTTTCGTATTGAATTATGGATATTATTGCCGCCGCTGCCGTTTCCACCTTTAAAATTTGTTTTCCTAAACTTACAGAAATCAATCCGGTTCCTTTTGCTTTGGCAATTTCATCTTTGGAAAAACCACCTTCCGGTCCGACAACTACAAAAAAATCTTTCACATCGAAAATGGCCTTATCACGAAGAACATCCTTGATGGTTTTCTGAGATTCTTCCTCCCAGAAAATTAATTTCAAAGCATCTTTTGCAGCCAAAGATAGCATATCCGCAAAGGAAGAAATCTTTGTCACTCGAGTTATATAAGAACTGTGGCTGGAACGTGCCGCTTCCGTCGCAATTTTCCGCCAGCGGGCGACTCTTGATGAGCTTTTTTCTTTTGTAATGCGAACTACTGAACGCGAGGCATCAAAAGGAATTACCAGATCTGCTCCCAGTTCAGCGGCAGTTTTTACAATGGTATCCATTTTTTTTGCTTTGGGTATGGCTTGCGCAAGCGTGATACGTATGGCTCTGTTTGCAACCGGTATTATTTTTTCCAATTCTATCAAAACTTTTTCGACGGAATAACTTTTTATTACAGCCTCAAACTCGTGACCGAAGCCATCAAAAATTTTTATCTTATCACCGTGTTTCAGGCGCATAACCTGTTTCAAATATTTTAAATTGTCTGCTCCCAGTTCACAGGTTTTTTTGTTTTCCAAAGTTTCCGGGCTGTATATTCGGGGTATGGTCAAAACTTGATTATCCTTAAAATATTTTTCTGATTCAGGCAGGCATCACATGACAACTAAACATTCACGGATTTCTTTTTCAGCATGTAACAAATCCATTCTTTTTCCATTATCATCCGGTGGAGAGTCAGTGGATCTGCGCAATATTCTTTTTCGATAGACATGGCGTCCTGCTCAATTATGCCTGAAATGATCATATACCCATCTGGTAAAAGCAATTGAGTAAGGTGCGGCCGGAGAGTCAGGAGTATTTTGGAAGTAAGATTGGCAATAATTAAATTGCGTGGTTTATCAATTGCGGCAGCATTCTTATTCAAGGTACGCAAAAATGCCTGTACATTATTAATGACCGCGTTTTCACCGGCAATTTCGACAGCCTTTCTGTCAGTATCTATGCAGATGACGTCCTGCGCACCCATCTTTGCAGCGGTAATTCCGAGTATACCTGTTCCACAACCGACATCCAGGACCTTCCATTCCTTTATGGAACGGTCATTCATGATGATGTCTTCAATTGCTTCTATGCACATTCTTGTTGAGTCATGCTGACCGGTACCGAAAGCCATTCCCGGATCAATTTCAATAACTATGTCGCGACTGTCGGGGGTATATCTTTCCCATGTCGGCTTAACAATTATGTTTTTACTTACCCTGATGGGCATAAAATATTTTTTCCACTGTTCTCCCCAGTTCGGATCGCAGATTATTTCTGTTTTAAAAGACGGTTTCTTCAAGTCGGGAAATATTTCCGAAAGACTGTTTATATATTTCTGCAGGGCTGCAACTCTTTTTTCACTGCGACCATCCTGTGGTAAGTAAGCCTTGAGTATTTCTTCATTTACCGCTTCAGGAAAATCACTTACATCATTCTGCGGCGCAAGCGATTCCTGAAACACACCATGAACTCCTGTTTCAGTAAGAAAATTCTCCAGCGCTTCCCTCAGTTCCGAGGGAGCCGCTAATTCGATTTTCAGCCACTTTCCCGTCTCTTTTTCCGTCATGAAAAATCCTGCCCTAATTGTATTATGTATATATTTTTTTATGCAATATTTCAAGCATCCTGAATAGTCTTGAAATTAAAACAAGGATTTTTCCTCTCTGCTCTGGTGTGTCTCTACTCTGTTGTTGACACACGGGTAAGTTTCTCCTATAAAACAATAAAAAGATGCTTACTGAAAGCTTCCCAAACCTATTTAACATTTTTTAATTTTTAATATCTTGGAGAGCAAAAAATGAAAATGAAAATTGCAGTATTAACCGGTGGAGGAGATTGCCCAGGCTTAAACGGAGCAATAAAATGGATAACGAAAAGCGCTCTTGATCCCAGAATAGCAGCTACCCGTTCAGTTTCCTTTGAAGTTGTCGGTATTGTTGAAGGATGGAAAGGCATAACAGAGATTAATCCAAATGACGAGAAAAGCTGTACCCGATATCTTAAAAATTTAGACGAAGAAGTCGTTCGGACATGGGATCGTTATGGCGGTACAAACCTGGGAACGTCGCGGACCAATCCTTTCAATCCCAAAAATGATCGTTCGGAAAGACTGATTGATAACATAAAAAAACTTGGTATTGACGCCATCGTTGCCATCGGTGGGGAAGATACATTGGGTGTTGCTTACAAATTATATAAGTTGGGCATAAAAACCGTGGGCATTCCCAAAACAATAGACATGGATCTATCAGGAACTGAATATTCGCTCGGATTTGACACATCGGTAAACATTATCATGGAAGAAATTGATCGTCTCAGAACAACCGCCGGATCACATAGCCGGATTTTTGTGGTGGAAACGATGGGACGTCACGCCGGCTGGCTCGCTTTGCGTGGCGGTGAGTGCAGTGGAGCTTATATTATACTCATTCCGGAATATCCTTTTGATATGGAAAAGGTATGCGAGCTTTTGCGTGAAAGAAAGGGAAGAGAGATAAATTATTCCATAATTGTGGTTGCCGAAGGCGCCAAAGTTCAGGGAAAGCAGGAATTTCTAAAAGACAGCCATGTTGATGACTTCGGACACGTCTCAATCGGTGGAGTAACCAGCTATGTTGCCGATGAAATTGAAAAAAGGACAGGATGGGAAGCGCGTCATATAATCCTGAGTCATCTTCAGCGCGGAGGAACACCTTCCGCCAATGACCGCCTTATGGCACGATGGTTCGGCATTGCCGCGGTTGATATGATTGTAAACGATAATTTCGGACGCATGGTTTGCCTGGAACGGGGGGAAATTGCCACAGCTCCCTTAGAGGGAATAATCAACAAGTTAAAACTGGTTGACGTGGAAAAATATTACGACACCGAAAGATACAACGGTAGACGGACTATATTTAGTGACACTCGTTGATAGTGAAACCCAAGTTCTAGAAGCGAAGCGTACTGGAACTTGATGGTTGAACTATACCAGGCACGAAGTGCCGTGGTAGAGCGAACAAAGTGAAGCTCGAAACGCAAGTGGAACTATCCCTGAGCGTAGCGAATGGGATGGAGTCCCAAATTTCAGAAGCATAGCGCACTGAAATTTGTTGGACGTAATGAGACTCAAATTTCACAAATAAAGTGCAGTGAAATTTGTAAGTCGAATTATCCCATCCCTATAAATCGGGATGGGGAACTATCTTAAGAGTAACGCGACGTAGGAGAGCAAGCTATGCGAAGTTCGTCCCTGCCACTGGAAGGTGACCGGCTATTTCAGAAGCTAAAGATGTAGAATCTCAGTTCCTGAATGGTTTTATAACTGCCTTTATGATTAATTTCCAAAAATGAATTTTTTATATTATAATTATAAGAAATTTAAACTTAATTTTTTAAAAATATATGGCTCATAAAAGTATATCTTTAAATATCAATGGAATTATGAGAAAGTTTTCTAAACTGACCTACAATCTTTCCCTTTTGGCTCAGGATTTTTCCATCATTCCCAAAAACGACCCCAGGCAGGCTCTCCGTCTGCGCCGCTTTTTTATATCATTTGGAGTCTATATCCTAATAAATCTTCCTCTTTGTTATTTGGCATATCAGGCAGGTATCGTGTCTTTGAAGATTATTTGCTGGCAGTTGGGTATAATGCTGATTTTCAATGTTCTTTTATATGTTACATTTCGAACGGGTTTGAACAAGCAAATGAAAGATCCCAGCCTGACATCTGTTCAGATTTGTATAGCAAGTCTTATGGTTATGTTCGCGATATTTTTTATCTTAGAGGCCAGAGGTATTCTTTTATCGCTATACATACTTATTCTCTTGTTCGGTATCTTTCATCTGGATACACGGCAGTTTCTATATGTAAGTGCTTTTATTCTGCTGACCTATGGAATTGATATATTTTTGCTGCAAATCTTTTATTCTCAGGAAATTAAATTAAAAACTGAAGTTTTACAGTGGTTTGCCTTGGCCGTAATACTTATTTCCGTTTCTTTTTTAGGCGGCAATATCAGTGCTTTGCGTCGTGAATTGAGCAGCAGCAAGAAAAAGCTTCGATCTTCTATGTTAAAAATTCAGGAGATGGCCATTCACGACGACCTGACAGGCTTTTACAATCGCCGTCATATAATGGAACTTGTTGAATCCGAGAAAAATCGTTCAGTGCGCACAGGTTCTGTTTTTTCGCTGGCCATGATGGATCTTGATAAATTCAAAAATATCAACGACACATTCGGGCATCAAACCGGCGATAACGTGTTGGTAATGTTTTCCACTATTATTCGCAGCGTTCTGCGTAGAACAGACTTTTGCGGGCGTTATGGAGGTGAGGAGTTTTTAGTCTTGCTTACTGAAACAGATATCCAGGAGGCCAAAGTATTCGCGGAACGTGCCCGTACTCGCGTTGAAAAAAGCATGTTTCCTGATTTGGGACGTCATTCCAGGATTACGGTTTCCATAGGTCTGGCCGAGCATCAAACTAATGAAGATATCGATAAAACCATTTCCCGCGCCGATGAGGCTTTGTATCAGGCCAAAAAAAACGGGCGCAACCGGGTTGAAGTTTCCCAGTATAAACTTCTAAAGAGTGATATTCTTTTCTGATTTTACTGTTTCCGCGATAATTGACAGCAATAACCTATCTTGAATTTTACCCACCTTCGTGATAGCTTTTTGGGCGGTTTTCATTATAAACGATTAACCTCACGGGGAGTAGAAAAGCCTTGAAATATTATCCGGTTTTTTTAGACATTCGGGACAAAATTTGTGTCGTCGTCGGCGGCGGTGAAGTCGCCGCGAGAAAAGCAAAAAGGCTCCTTGATTGCGGCGCAAAAGTTTCGGTAATCAGCCCGCGGCTTGTACCTGAACTTGTTTCGTTGAAAGAAAAGGACAAGATTTCTCACATTGCCGCCGAATACAGTGACAACTTTATTGATCAAGCCGCTCTGATTATTGGGGCTACTGACGATGAGAAAACCAACGCCCGGATATCAAAAGACGCCTGCAGTAAGGGCATCCCTGTAAACATTGTGGATGATCCGCAAAAGTGCAATTTTATTTTGCCCTCACTGATACAAAGAGGAGATCTGGCAATTGCGATAGGCACCGGTGGCAAGAGTCCGGCACTTGCGCGTCATCTGCGTGAAGAACTGGAAAAACAATACGGCAAGGAATATGAAATATTTTTAAATATTTTGGGAAATCTACGCACAAAAATGGACAAAAACGCAGGTGTTGGCAGAGATTGGTTTGACGCCTTGATGGCGGCAGGCATCCTGAAATCCATCAAAGCCAAAGACAGCAAGCAAGTGCAAGATATCGTAAAGAAAATAACCGGCGAGGAGGTGGATTTTGATTTCAACTAATCTGGAACTGATGTCATTTAAAATTGCTCTTATCCTCTGCACCTCCAGCACGGCCGGTTATCTGTCTTCGCTCCTTGTAAAAAAAGTGAAACTGGCCAATATTTCCACCTGGATTTTGGCCTTTGCTTTCTTTTTTCTAACTGTTAAATTTTTTTTCGTTATTATTCATTCCTCGTGGCTTTTTAATCCCGACTCCAAAGATTTTTTTTCCTTTTGCGCCTGGTCGGTTAGCGCGGTTTATCTTGCTCTGCAATTTAAAACCAAAACCAGAGTACTGGGGGCGTTTATCTCGCCACTTATTTTGCTTTTGATAATAGCCGCTGCGGGAGAAGAAGCAGGTAAAACTCTTCGACCTCAGAATCTGCAAAACTGGCTTACCGCCATGCATTTATTTCTGACTATTTTCGGTGAGGTTCTTTTTGTCATCGCCTCCTGTGCCGGATTGATGTTTATAATGCAAAACCGGCTGCTGAAGAACAAAAAATTAAGCAAAATGATTAAATTTCTGCCGTCGCTAAACGATCTGGACAGAATTAATCATATCTGCCTGCTTTGGGGGTTTCCAGTTTTAAGCACAGGTATCATTGCTGGAATGATTTTTGCTCAAATGAGCTGGAAGACAGGTTGGCTGACCGACCCAAAAATCATCTGGACGTTTGCCGGCTGGATTATTTACGGCTTTCTGCTGCATCAGCGCCTGGCTATCGGCTGGAAGGGTTACCGGATGGCGTTGATTTCCGGTATTACTTTTATTCTTCTTTTGTTATCCTATTGTGGCGTGAAGATTTGTTTTTCAACTTTGCATAATTTTCTTTAAAAATGATTGTACTCACTGGTTTAAATCATAAAACAGCACCAATCGCTGTCCGGGAAAAGATATTTGCCGGCTGTCAGGAGAAAAAGGATTTGCTCCCCAATCTCATGGCCATCAACGGCGTGGAAGAGGCGCTATATCTTTTCACCTGCAACCGTGTAGAGATTCTGGCCAGCGTTGGAGAAGACGGCAACGCGCTGAAAAACCTGAAAGATTTTCTTGCAAAAAGCGGCGGTTTGACTCAAAGCGAAGTTGCCGACTGTTTTTACGAATATCGCGGTGAAGAAGCTGTGCGCCATATTTTTCGCGTGGCGTCGAGTCTTGACTCGATGGTCATGGGCGAGGCGCAGATTCTTGGACAGGTAAAAGACGCCTATCGCGAAGCTTTGGAAAAATACGCAACCGCTGTCGTCCTAAACCGCCTGATGCACTGCTCTTTCCGCGCGGCCAAGCGCGTCCGCTCAGAAACCGCAATTGCCGTCAATCCCGTATCGGTCAGCCACGCCGCCGTGGAGCTAGCCAAAAAAATTTTCGGCTCGCTGGATGGCAAGAAAATCCTGCTCATCGGAGCTGGGGAAATGGCGGAACTCACCGGCCAGCAACTGATTGAAAGAGGGGCGCAATCCATCATTATTGCCAATAGGTCTCTGGCGCAGGCCGAACTATTGGCGGAAAAATTTCACGGCGCAGCGGTTTCGCTCGACGTTCTGGAAAAGAAATTAATCGAGGCGGATATCGTCATCAGCTCCACCGGCTCAACCAATTTTATCGTTACCTCCGAAATGCTTAGGAAAATCCATCACCAGCGCCGCAATCGCCTGTTGTTTCTGATTGATATCGCCGTTCCCCGAGATGTTGAACCGGTGGCAAGCGCGCTGGAGAATATTTACCTTTATAACATTGATGACCTTCAGGACATTGTTGATGAAAATATGCACATCCGCAGGAAGGAAGCAATTAAGGCCGAAGCGATAGTGGATGAGGAAGTGACCAGATACATGAACTGGCAGAAAGAGCTCGAATCCGTGCCGACGATAGTTTCCCTGCGCAACAAAGCTGGCGAAATTGTGAAAGCTGAAATAGAAAAGTCCGCTGGCTGGATGCATAATTTAAAAAAAGAAGATCAGGAAAAAATTGAGAATCTGGTCAACTCTATTGTGAACAAGGTGCTGCATTCTCCGGTTACGGTTTTAAAGGAAGAAAGCTCCGAATTCAGCTCCCGCGATATCGTGGCGGCCGTGCGGCGGCTGTTTCGTTTAGACTAATTAAATTTTGTCATCTATGAAAAAGTTCTTCAAGTGAAGAATGCACCTCAAGTCTTTATTGTTTTTCGGAAGCGGAGAGACAGCTTGGAT
>JAFGLS010000109.1 GCA_016927935.1 Syntrophaceae bacterium | reverse complement strand
TTTATACAACCACAACATTCTGCGTTCCGACAAATTCAGATTCAAACTTCGGATCTGCATCATCAAGAAGCATTTCGATGACTTCTTTAAGATTATCATTCAGTTCATCCAAGGTTTCGCCTTGGGAATGAGCCCCAGGGAAACCTGGAACATACCCCACATAGAGATGGGTATCCGGGCATTTTTCAACAACAGCAGTAAATGTCCTCACGACGACCCCCTTTTAAATACGAAAACGGGAAACTACATTTTCCCTATTTTCGTATCAGCATAATAAAGAGTATTTGA
Source organism: Syntrophaceae bacterium (assembly GCA_016927935.1). GTDB lineage: Bacteria > Desulfobacterota > Syntrophia > Syntrophales > Smithellaceae > Smithella. The sequence goes on along the minus strand of JAFGLS010000109.1, from coordinate 18,422 downwards.
ACGTAGTATACTTGAAAAACGGTGCTTGGCAAAAGTTTCACATATCCTCACGCTTCACCAGAGGAATAGGGGCTCTGTCCCTATTTATCGGCCGGAACCTAAAAGCACCACCTGGATGGTCTTGAGGAACAGCTTGGCATCAAGCCTGAGAGACCAGGTATCGATATAGCAAAGGTCCATCCGCATCCAGCTTTCAAAATCGACATCGTTCCGGTTGGGTGTGCACTGCCAGATGCACGTCAGCCCTGGTTTCATCGAAAGCCGTCTCCTCTGCCACAGATCATACTGTTCGACCTCGGCCGGAATCGGGGGCCTGGGGCCGATGAAACTCATCTCACCTCTCAGGATGTTTATCAACTGGGGAAGCTCGTCCAGGCTTGTTTTTCTCAGAAACGTCCCAACATACGGAATGATGCGGGGATCGTTTTTTATCTTGAACACCGGTCCGTCCGTTTCGTTCAGCCCCTCCAGTTCGCCGCGCCTTGCCTCCGCGTCGTCCACCATAGTCCTGAACTTGTAGAGCATGAATCTGCGCCCGTTGAGACCTGAGCGCTCCTGCCTGAAAAAGACCGGCCCCCGGGACGAAACCTTTATGGCCACGACAATCAATAGAAAAATCGGCAAGAAAAGAATCGAGAGGGCTACCGCAGAGGTATAGTCAAAGACGTTCTTTATGAGCATCTCTGCCCTGTGGTTCGGCGTGGTGACCAAGCTCAGGGCCGGGATACCGAGGAAATTCCTAAATCTCGGAGAAACAATCCCCGGTATAGATTGGATCTCCGCGATATGCCAGTCCGGGATCATGTGCACCGATACCCCTACCTGTGTCGCCAGCAATATATATTTCCCCACGTCCTCTATCTTCTTGGCGGGCACGGCAAAGATCAGCTCGTCAACAACCTGCCCCGTTAAAATTTCCTGCAGTTGGTCAACCGTACCGATGACCCGGATATCGTCGCGCACCTTTTTCCCGACATAGCTTTCATCCGGATCCAGGCAACCCATGACAGTGTACCCCGAACCCAGATTATCCCCAATAGCGTCAATGATATTCCTGGCCCTTTCCCTGCTCCCGACGATAAGGACATTGCGGAAATTCAATCCTCTTCGCCTGTATCGGGCCAGAATCCAGTACACAAGGCCCTTGCTCGAACCAAGAAGCCCGACATTCAGGATGAAGAAGAGGCCCAGCATGATGCGGCTTATATCGGTCATCTTAAAGAAATACATACAAACAATCAGTACTATCATGCCGACAGAAACCGCCTTGAACATGTTCCGGAATATCCGGCCAAAATCCTGTTTCCTGTAGGGAGCATACAGATCAAACATGGCAAAGCTCAGATACCAGATGATAATGATCATGAGCAGTATCAAGTAATAATTGGGCTTTTGAACCAAGCCTCCGAACGGCGCGGGGAGGAGATCCTTCTTGATCATATAGGCCCCTATAAAGGCCGCCACCGTCAGAGAGATATCCAGAGCCCTATGCGCTCCGGTGAAAACTCTTGCTTGTTCCCGCAACATAACTATGACCTTCCCGGTTTCACTTTTTTCTTTCTCTTTGGACCTTCAGCCTCAGCCTTTAGCTTCTTTTGGCTTTCAGCTTCTGTCTTTGAGCTTTAAATAGGGGCTCTGTCCCCAATTTTTGCTGCACCTTGCAATATACCGCAATCGTCTGCTGCGCTATCCTGTCTCGGTCGGAATTTATCGCACCGATAATCTACTTATGTTCCTCCAGAAACCATGTGGCCAGACAGTATCCAACTAATCTATGTCCGACATCGTTAAAATGGGGATCACCGGGAACGTACGGGTTTGGACGGTCGCTTGTGACGTGTTTCCGTAGAATCGGCAATAGATCCAGATAGGGTATATCCCGATCGCGCGCGAAAGTGGCAACAAACTTTTGTGGTAAAGAAATATTATAATTGATCCCCACGGGATTGGCTACATAAACCTGCGCTCGATATGGGATACTGACAATAATTAGTCTTGCACCTATTTGTTTTACTGAAGCGTGAATACGTTCCAACGTGGCAAGAGAAACGTCTCTTGCGGTTATCGCCACTGGGGGATACGGCACTTGAGACCAATAAGTGTACGAGGTGAAGCTCTCCCCGATCGTGAGGTTAGGTATACGAGGGGAAACGGGTTGATCTTGGACTGGATTTTTCCGACTTTGCAGTCGGATAGCCATCTCCTCCTTCAGTTTGAATGCTCTTCTCGCGAAAGCCGAATGAGTCTTCAGCCACGTCTTGAGGCCAACTTCGGAGCGAGGTGTCTTATTAACGCGTTCGGGTGGCCTTGCTTGAACCGGAAGTTTAGCCTCTATTATCTCTTGGTTCCAATGGAGGGTTCCATCAACTAATTTGTACTTGTTGATGCCCAAATATGTATCTCTAAAGTCATTCCCATTAAAGAACATGAGTACGACGAATGAAGGGCAGAACTTGAGAACTTCCTCGTTCACAATGAGCTCGATGTCACCCAACCCATACCCTCCAACTCCAAAATTCAAAGCGTCATAACCTTTGGATTTGAGAATACTATCAAATACCCCGACGAAACCGCTCCGAAAGTCATCCGCCCAACAACCAAAGGTAAAGGAATCACCCACGAAGGCAACACGATATCGATCGGGGGATGGCAGTTCGCCGATTGGATGCCAGTGCATGCCATGTTGGTTCGTCCGAATCCGTATCTTATGACCATTCACTACGCGCGTGCATCGAAGGTTTGGCTTGAGTCGATATGAACCACTCCCATGAAGATTATGGCGCACCAGCGGAATGATTTGCATATATTCCTGATGGCGAAGCAGTAACTCGGCACCAACAAAGGCGATTGCAATCGGAAAAACCAAAATCAAGGTAAGAAAGACGATTTTCTTCCGGTTAGAAAGGCGATTCGGGAAATCAGTTTCAGTTTGGTGCATTATCTTGAGGACTTCTTTTGCCTTGAGCAATCTTCCCAAAAACCAAAGGTGTTATTATCCTTCACATCGGGCTCGATGATGCCGTTGAGGTCTTTGTACAACCTTTTCATTTATTTTTTCCATTTTTTTAAACACCAACCATACATCGAAAAATGTTGTTGTTCCCGTAATGTGTCTATTACCTTCCTGACTTTGCTTGCTTCTTTCTCTTTGAAGCTTCGGTTTGTGCCTGTAGCTGCCTTGAGAGAGCTTAAAATATCGTCATTTCGAGCCTCTCTCCTCCAGCTTTCAGCTTTTTCTTCGAGCTTTCCCTGTCGTACCCTTTCAGCGTGGTGAGCCTTTCTGCGTCTTGCGATATACCGCAATCGTCTGCTGCGCTATCCTGTCCCAATTGTATTTTTCTTCTATCTCGCCGCGAATTTTCTTTTGTTCTTTCGCAGATAATCCTTTCTGTAGAAGTACTTCCATTTTTCCCCTCAAATCGCCAACATCACCACATCGAAAATACCGTTCAGCAGGCAAACCCACCTCTTTGTTGGCAGGGATGTCGGAGACCAGAGCAGGAAGGCCATAACTCATTGCTTCAAGAAGAGCGATAGGGAGGCCTTCGTGGTAGGATGGAAGAACAAAAAGCCGCGCGTGCGAATAGACTTGGTTCAGGGGTTCACCGGTGATATAGCCGGTCATGATAATTCGATCATCCTCATCAGCCATTTGCTTGAGATTTTTGCTGTATTCGGTCTCATGATCCGCATCCCCGGCTATAACCAGTTTACAATTACCTCCCATAGTCTTGAACGCGCCTATCAGATCATGCAGCCCTTTTTCAGGAACGAATCGGACAACAGACAGAATGTATTTATCGGGTTCTACGCCTATTGCAGATAAAAAATCAGTCCCCTTGCTTTTTTCTGGAAGAGGAACACCATTATAAATCAGGTTGGATTCCCTGTGGCATCTCTCACGAACAATATTTGCTATCACAGTGGAGATGACAATAACCTCGTTGGCATATAGTCCTCCCATCTTTTCACCCAGCCGAAGCACAAATTTCGCCGCCCTTCCCCATTTCTGGCGGTCATAATCCGGGCCATGGTTCGTCACAACCACCGTAAGCCCTAATATTCTTGCAAGAGGGGTTAGAAGAGACGGGCCGACAGCATGGATATGAACCACATCCGGGCTATGCCAGCGGGCCTTGAGAAGGGCAATAAAGGTATGCACAATAGCCTCAAGACTCTTCCTTCGTGGTGCAAAGCAATTAATCAGTTTGACACCCTTCCACTCATCAATCCTTTTGGTGATATAACAGCTTCTTGTACAGAGTAAAACATCATGTCCCTTTGCCGCGATGAGCGGAAATAGTTCCTGGCAATGCTTTTCCACACCACCAGGTATGTCCGGGATGCCCCTTGTGCCGGTTACAAAGACTTTCACGATGAGGTACTACCCCCTACAGAATCAAGGCAAAAATTATCACCTCTATTTTTAATCATCTTAAACTTATTTTTTACAACCCATATTGTTGGTACCCAAACCCTCTTCTTCATGGCAGGCGAAGCCGACCCAATCATCCAACATTCTTTGGAACAATTCTTTACCTGCCTCCTAACCACCTCCGCTTTTGGGCCCTTCCAGATTTCATCAAAGCTCTGCGTATTCAAATTGCCCATGATCATCGGCTCATCAGATCCATTGCAAGGCATAATATTTCCATGCGGATCAAGGAAAAAGACATCTGACCCCACCTCGCACGGTAACGGCCTTCCCCCCCCTCGGACTTTATTGGCAAGCCCCATATTGAAGTAGGCCCGAAACCAATTTTTAGGTCTGTTAGTTCTTAATAGTTTAACGGCAATCTTCTCGAACTCACCAGCGATCATCTCAGAATCTTCAAATTCGTTATCCAGTTTATGAAAATAGTAGGAATTATGTGTTACGGCGGTGGCAAATTCAAGCCCCATGGCGCTGGCCAGGCGGTAAAGTTCAATCATGTCTTTGGCATTTCTATCAGATACAGTAATACCAAAGCCAATGTCTTTTATTCCCATTTCATAAAGAGTAACCAACGTTCTCAAAGCATGATCAAACCCGTTTTTAATGCCACGCAGTTCATCATTGGCAGCAGGCAATCCCTCGATGGAGATTCGAATCCCTATCCGGTTGCCATACTTTTCAGCAAGCCCAACAATCTTTTCGGTAAAATACCCGTTGGTGCTTATCACCAGGCGTCTGGTCTTTGTCAAGGCGATAGCGATAATCTCATCAAGATCGTCCCGTAGAAAAGGCTCTCCGCCGGTAATATTAATGAACTGCAAACCATCCGGGATTTTCTGAACAAGTCCGGGAGCGAACTCTTCAGCCTTTTTGCTGGGATGCTGCCATGTATGACACATATAGCATTTGGCATTACAGCGGTATGTAACTATAAGACAAGCTTCCACAAATAAACCTCACCATTAGTAAATATTTCAGCTGGTAACATTTTGATTCATCCATTCCCACTGCGTTTTTATACCATCATCGAGATTGATTTCTGGATTCCAGCCGAAATATTTCCTGACTTTGGTAATATCGAGCACAATTTCACGGACATCAAAATGTCGTGCCGGCTCATGACGAACTACAGGTTTTTCCCCGACCACCTTGGAAATGGTTTCGATAATAGTCGAAATGGAATATCCCTTACCATGTCCCACGTTGAAAACGCCGGAAATCTCAGATTCACCAGCAATCAGACATATTCTAGCCAAATCGGCAACATACAGGTAATCCCGCGTGATAGAACCATCCCCCCATACCAACAGAGGTTCATTCTTCAATAATTTCTTGAGAAATGTTGAAATTACCCCTTGAACCCCCACATGTCCCTGCCTGGGCCCATAAGGATTTGATGGACGCAAAACTACCGCTGAAATCCCATAGAGCTGCTGGAACATGAACAGGTAATTTTCTACTGCAACCTTAACAACACCATAGGAGCATATCGGACGAAGTGGATGGTCTTCCGTTGTCGGATTTCTTTCAGGGTTGCCATAAACCGTACCTCCTGATGAAAGATACACAATCCGTTTTACTCCCGTCTTGACCATCTCCTCCAAGAGTGACACAGACGCTATCAGGTTATCTTCTATATCAGTCGTTGGATTAAGATTGGATGTCCCCGGCACGGTCGTGCCGATAAGATGATAAACGACGTCAACGCCAGTCAATGCCTCAGCGATGCTAAAGGCATCACCAAACAGCCCGGTTACATATTCAACGTTTGCCAGTGGCGGCCTGAATCGTTCAGGAAAACGGTCAAAGACCCGTATCGAATGACCAGCATCAAGGAGACTATCAACCACATGTGAACCGATAAAGCCATTTCCACCCAGTACCAATGCCTTCATTTCACGATGCTCTCATAGTTGCTAATCAATGTTTCATAAAACTTTTGGTCATTAAACTGATCGTCAGCATAAGCCTTCGCCTTTGTTCCCATTTCAACCGCCAGTTCAGGATTGAGCCACAGTTTTTCAATCCTTTTAGCCAAAGTATCCGGGTCGTGCGCCGGATAGACAAAACCGTTTTCCTTATCCTTTATCAATTCGGGAATACCGCCACGATCTGTGCCGATCACAGCTTTGCCCATGGCAAATGCTTGCACTATTACATACGGAAAGTTTTCATGCCAGACGGAAGGCATAACGACAAAACGCGCCCGCATCAATATCTGGTCAAGCGCCTCACCCCACTGAGGACCGATGAACTCAACGTTTTCAAGTCCCAGTTGTGCAGCTAATCCTTTCAATTGCTCTATTTGCGGACCATCACCAACTAATACAAGCTTGGGCTCAGGTATCTGCCGCATAGCTTGTAACAATACGTCTGCACCTTTTTCTTCAACAAAACGTCCGAAAAAAAGGAAATAATCGTCATATTCTTTACATAAGGGATATTTTGTGCTGTCAAACGGATTGAGCAGTTTTGCCCACCTAAAGCTGTCCTTGCCCCAAAATTCTTCCGTCTTCCTGGCCATAAATTCACTTGCAAAGAAAAAGGTATGTACGTTTTTACGCAGTATGTTCAGCGCATGATGTGACGTAGATTCGATACAGCTTGCAACACTATACACAAGGGAATTCTGGCAGCATTTATTACGCACCGTATTATAGAACCTGCCACCCTTACAATCTTCACACAGGTGTCCATGGTGAAATAATTTATAGTTGGGACAAATATGTTTGTAATCGTTGCAGGAGATTACCACAGGGACACCAACCTCCCGGCAGGCATCCAGAATAGAAGGAGAAATGTGTGTGAACATGGCAAATATATGCACTATATCCGGGCGAAAATCATTCAACAACTCAGTGAATTTTTCTTTAGCTTCGTAAGAATATACAATCCTGAATATTGCCCTTACGCGCTTCAGCAGATTACCACTCTGGAAATCGGGCGCGTGCGTAAAATATTTGGTATAAGAAGAGGGCCGATTGCGCTCATTAATCGTCGAAAAATAGGCTACTTCACACCCATACTTTTCCAAAACCCTGCCTGTTTCAAAAAAGAAAACCTCAGCACCGCCGGTCACATGGAAAAATTTATGAACAAGGAGAACTTTCATGTGCTTTATAAGATCTTATGGTTATTGCCAAAATCAAAAAGATTATCTAAAATTTGCGAGAAGATAGATATTGTATTGGCTGACTTGTTAAAATTAAAGTTATAAAGCGAGCCAGTATGGTGGAAGAATATTTCGCCCTTTTTCAGAAAAATCTATATTTTGGGGATTAAACCATTGATTCGGGCCAATTATTATTTTATCAGGATTGGCATTCAGCCAAGCACTCCACCAACTATACGTACTATTTGCAATAATGTTATGCTTCGCGAACGACATTAATTGCATGTCTAAATAACATTCTAGCCCTGATGTGGGATTCCAATCTAAAAGCAAGTAATCAATATCTTGTATATTATCTTCTACCCATTTTTTATTATCTGTAAACAAATAAAACTTTGGGTTAGTAAGATGTTCTTTCATATAGTCAATGGCACGCCTATAATAATCTGTACCACATGTTCCTCGCATCCTTGGATTATTATAATCTTCCCCTTTTCTAATATGAATCGCAACAGACTCTTCTAACAATAAATGATTCAATATCTCCTGATTTTTACTATTGGCTAGTTTCTGAAACGTAAATTCTTGTTTAATTACTGTCTCGATATTCTTAAAATAATTCTCAGTGCTCCACGTTCCAAGCAAGTAGTAATCACCTTCAAGGTTTTCAGTAATTGCAGGACTAACTTTATCAGTTATTTCATTGATAACTGTTTTGAACCTAAAAATGGGGGTTTTTCTGCGTAAGCGGGATATAAAATCAGCCCCTCCCCCTAATCTTCTAATATCTTTTAAAGTAGCATATCTAATTTTAATCTTCGGAAATATTTGTTCCAACTTGACATCTTCAAAATCCCACGAGGGCCTAAATGAAAAATTATCCATATAAGTTTCAATTCCCTTGCTTGCCAAACTCTTATACAAAGCAAATTGAAACATTTTATTTGCTAGACCCCCTTGCATTCTAACAATTATCATGGTTTTTTATCTTTTCAGAATTAATTTAGACAAGTCCAGTGCTGCCCCCATTGCGGCATCCATATTATAATATTCCCATTCAGCAAAACGCCCAACGATATAAAATCCATGGCGTTCAAGTCGTTTTTTTAACGTACAAATCATTGTTCTGGTATTGCTTTCTTGAACAGGATACGTACATTCTGTAAAATTATGAGCGATATAACGTGGATGGTATAGAATCTTTTTGAGATTATCAAAAATGATTTCTCTGTTTACATAATCTGTAAATTCGATAGTTGCTGTTTTAATTCCTTTCCTGTTGTTGGCTTCTGAAAAATTGCCTGTGCATATTATCCGATGAGCACCAATTGTTTTATCTGGCAAATAAATCCAACTGTATGGATTAGGTTCTATCTCACAAAGTACAGTGGTGGTCCCGTGAGATTCTAATTTACTGATATCAGAGGCAAACGAATCTATTTCAATTGTTGAACCAAGCATGTTGGGGAGCGCTTTAATATTGCCGGTAAAAACGACCACATCGCAACCATAATTACCATTGACATTCCACTTCCCATTATTAAGAGCTAATACATTCACTATAGTAGTGTATTCTATATCAATCTTTTCTGCTAACCGGTTTGCCAGATACTGTGACCCATCTTGCTTCGGATAGTAAAAAAAACTGTGTACCATATCCGTCTCTTGTTCTCTTATAATATTGTTATAAATAATTTCTTCTGCAGATGGCATTGGAAGTTTTCCTTCTAACCATGGTAGAGGGATCAATTTCAAATCACTTTTCCATATCTTTTCATTGTAGGGCTTGAAGTACATTTGATAAAGTGTGTCCCCAAATCGATTGCGTAAAAACTCTTCAAAATTTGTAGGCTTCGTACTGTTTAACCTAGAAATTTTGATTAAGTCATGAATAATTTCTTTTATCACATCACTTTTATCAAACTGATAAAGATGATCTTCGATAGGGTAGCCAATAGATTTTTCCATATAAACCGATGCATTTCGGATATTTTTATTGAATTCTTTTTCTTTATCAAAAAATCCCCAGAACAAATCCAAAACATCTTGTCTTTTTGAATTAAATACGTGACCACCGACCACATGATAGAGATTTCCATCAATCCTGCTACATTTAATCAATCCTCCAGGTTTTTCGTCTTGTTCAAATACCTTAACTTGATACTGATTGTTGAGTAGATTGGCTACAGTCAGGCCAGCTATTCCGGCTCCAATAACTGCAATCTTTTTCATACGTTAAACCACTCGATTTTATTTGCCAAATATAGAAAGACTTCTTTGGGGGCATAAGTTGAGTATAACGCCCAAATTGTGTATCGATGTACTCTAAACATTATTATTGCTTGTGAATCTCCTATAATAGCTTTTAATCCCCAATACACCATTTTTAATACCGACTCTATTGTTATGATGATTGTTAATAAACACTTTTTTACAATTGAGTTTCCAGAATAAAATATTACATTTCCTTTTACACTTGTTGGAAACGTTGCCATTTTAATTTCTGAAGAAGTACCTCCTTCCAAATGGTAAAGTGAAATGGATTCATCCACATAGCACTTGTATCCTCTTTTATTCGCCAATGTAGACAGAGCAATGTCCTCAGGGCAAAAAAAGTAGGTTTCATCAAAAAAACCTAATTCTTGAAAAATCTCTGTTTTAATCATGAATGCCGCCCCCACAATATTGTATGATTGAAAAGTACCTTTTTGGTTGGTGTAAGAGGATTTTGTTTTTTGTTCATTCCACAATTTTAATCGACTTAATAAATAGGTCCAGAATGTTAGCTTGGGGCGCCCGCAGCTTTGAGCCCTACCATCTTCAAACAGCGTTTTGGGGCTCATTACAGTAGCATCCGGAGTTTGTTTCATTGATTCAAATAACAGATCAACCACAGGTGTATTGAATTTTGTGTCATCGTTGAGAACAAAAGTGTATTCTCCTCTCACTTGATGTAAAGCCAAATTGTTATTCTCAGCAAAACCCCGTATTTCGTTGCTTTCAATTATTTTAACTATTGGATATCTTTGTTTTAGTAGTTCGAGATTTTCACGTGAGAAAAAATATGCTACTATTATAATTTCATAGTTAGTTTTGAATGTATAAGCAATTATGCTATCCAAGCATTCGCATAGGTATCCTAAATTGTTCATACATACAATAATAATTGATAAATCAATCTCTCTTTCATTTTTATTATTAGTTATATTATCAGATGAGACCATCCCAATATTTCCTTTTGTGGCTGACCTGCGCCCTCTTATAATCGGTTTTGGTTCATGCAACAACTATCCTGTGACACAGGGGGAGACCTTTACACAACCTCTTCATTCTTTCCATAACAAAAATGTCTCTCCAGACCGGCTCATCGGCCGGATCTTGAATGTGGATTCTTAAAAAATCGGCCATAAAACCGGATCCGATAAGAATGGTTCGCTGTTCAAAGCTCTCAAAGCATATGGTTACAGGTCTGCAAAGAACTATATCCGCAAGTTTTTTCATTGTATGGCTGATCTACCCATGCCCAAAATTATGCGCATATTTGTGTGAGGAACCAAAGTCAAATTTGAAATACAAATATATCAAAATATATGTAATTATTGTCAGGTTCCCATTTTGCATTGTAAATGGAAAAAAGAAATAACCTTCAAAGCATAATCTAAAATGAAGTTGCATAATAATTATCTTTGAAAAAGGAAAACTATTATGGTGGTTGTAGAATTTTTTCCCCCAGAAACATATAATTAAAGCGATCAATAGGACTCCCCAAATACCAATATCAATACTTAACTGCCCGATGAATGTATAGAAAATTTTGCTTGGAATACCCGTAATTGCTAGGGCGGTTTCACGTAATGAAATAAGATCATTACCACTGATGTTGTTCAAACCCAATATGTTGCGAAAAAATGAAAAATTCCTGTCACCATACATTAGATTTTCTACTTTTCCAAAAAGTATTCCATTAAAATTGATAAGGCTTTCCCCAAAATATTTAAAAATCCAATAATCTAGAGAAATAGATTGTGTATCACCGAACCGTGAGATCGTGACAGCTATAACAAACAACATCAGTAAAAATAGAAATATAATGCCAAATATTTTTAATATTTTTAATATTTTTGTAACAATGAATTTTTTATAAAGCATAAACGAAAAAAGAATATTACCAAAAAAGATAAATACAACTGCTCGTGAACTAGCTATTATGGCATTAAGAGCAGGGGGCAAAAAGGCACATATTCCGAGTAGGATAATTAGAAACCTTCTATTTTTATGAAATGCAAGTAAATGGAAAAAAATTAAAATTGAGATATTTGATAATAGAGCTGAAAAATATGAGATTGTACTTAGAGGAAATGGTAATTGAACAATTCTTATACCCTCCATAATTTCATCTTTTCTTTCAGCGAAATTTATGCCTCCAGATAGAACTTCAATTGTGGGTGATATGAATGAAAATAATCGAAAAACAGATACAAAAATTATAAAATAAACTAAATAAAAAAGTTTATTACTGTTGGGTCTTTCAATTTTTTCTATTTTATCTTCCCTTATTGTCAATATTGGATATAAAAACAGCAAAAATGTTCCATATAGATATATGAAAGGTTCTATGGTTATATCGGAATAGTCAGAAGGATAATTAGGATGGCAAAAAAATAGATATGAAAAAATAGTTCCTAATACATAAAAAAATAAAACTAAAATCCCAATATTAATTGTCTTATTAATTTTAATAAAAGATATTAATGTAAATATATAGATCAGCGAATTTGCTATTAATATATTGTTCATGAACAAGAGGGTTTTAATGAGATTAATTTTCTGTATTCAACATTAGCTTCAGTTACAATCAAACTCTTATCATTGTTGCAATATAATGAATTATTTGATTTTAATAAATGTTTCATTATCTCGGGGAATTTGTCTGTCATTTTTGTTCCATCAATAATTTGAAAACTGAAGTGTCGATTTTGAGCTTTTGTTTGGTCAAAAGTATGATCTTTCCAATTTATGTTTAAAGCTTCTAATTGTTCTTCATAAAAATATTTTGAACCATTATAATCATTACCAATTAGAAATATATCAATGTTAGGGTAACATATTGAAACATAATTTAATACCGTGGTGATACTCCCTCTATAGTGATAAAGTTTCTTTTTTAATGAATTACTCCAGTCACCGCCTTTCATCCAGTGGTGAGTTTTTATTCCAATAATATTGCATTTTTGGGGATAATTTAAGCGCTTGTATTTCCTAAACAATACATTTTTTTGTACAGAGTCAATGGGCCTACCAATAAGTATTTTTATTATAACTTTTAATCTAAACATTAAAATGTCAGTAATAACAATTCTAATAATTGATGAAATAGCATTATTTCTTTTGATCATTTTGAAAAATGGGTTTGTTATTATTGTTAGATTCTCAAGCTTATCTTTAATGCAGGTGTTTAGTATAAATCTGAACATTTCAATGTTTGCCCCTGAACCATCGTGATAATATATGTGGGTCGGCAATATTCCTGTTAACTTATAAAAGGCCATAAACTTATTAACTGCAATAACAACTTTACACCTGTTTATATGAGCTGTTTCTTCATCCGTCAATTTTAAGATAGACATTCCGCTCCCAAGAACGATAACTCTATCAATATCTCTACCTTTAGTTACATCAGTTACATCCATTTCTCTACCTGTCCAAAATGTGTTGGCTAAACTCTCTTACAGCTCCTTCGCCTCCTAATTTGTTTAATACAGTAATGCCTGCTATCCCTTTTACTTGGTCTGCGGCATCGGCAGGGCATGCAGCGATTCCAACATTTAAAAGTAGTTCAATGCAATTTACATCATCCCCAATATAGGCAACTTCTTCCAAGTTTATTCCCTCTTTTTTACAAATTTCAAGTGCCGCAGACAATTTGCCACCATCGCGTTTCTCTTTATAGAGGTAGTCAACTTTTAGTTTCTTAGCCCTGTTCTCTACAATTTTTGTGTTTTCGGAGGTGATAATACCTATTTTAACACCGGCTTCACGGAGTAATTGAAAAGCCATACCATCTCTGGTATTGAACTTTTTTAGCTCATCGCCGTTTTCCGAATAATACATTCCGGCATCGGTTAATACACCATCCACATCGGTAAGAAAGAGTTTTATTTTTTTCCTTGGTTGTTTGGAAAAAACATGCTTTCGCATCAAATTTTCCATGATTTGCCAATCATCCGGTTCGTCGATTTCCATGGCAGTATATTCCGGCATTTCATAAATGCCAATTTTACCGCTTAGTCTGTTTTTAGATGCTATAATATTGCCAACTGTATTTAAGTAAAAAGCCCCGTTTTCCATTAATTCACCGGGAACGTCCTGTCGCCGGGGACGATTTCTATAATCGTAGTTTTTTGAGGTGCTATCTTCATTCCAGAAGAAGCGGTAATTTCGGACACAGGTAAGCATTGAGTCAAATTTGCCTGTTTTTAAAACCTGTAAAGCCTCCTCAAAGTGTTTAGTTTCCGTTAAAGGAGATGTTGCTTGCACCAACATAAAAACATCATCACTCTTTAAATCACTTTGTCCGATATATTCCAGCATCACACTTTCGGTGCTTGCCGTATCGCTTGCGTTCTCAGCTGAACGACGATATATTTTTACTTTGCTGACGTTAAAGCCGATAATTGTTTGTTCAATTTGCTCCGAATCAGTTGCTACGATAATCTCGTCAATTATCCTTACGGCCTGCAATGCTGCCACATTCCAATAAACCAGTGGTTTACCACAAAAAGGTTTAATGTTCTTGAGCGGTATTGACTTGCTGCCGCCTCTAACAGGGATAAAGGCTATTACTCGTCCCATTTAACCTGGCCTTTCTTCAGTTTATTGCGTTGAACAGTCTCGATATGCAGTATTTCGGATTTTTTAAAGGTAAGTGCTTTTGCCACAGCTCTGCAATCACGGGCAAGGCGACGCAAGCCATCCGGTTCGAGCGATGCAGCATGATCTGTTCCTTTCCATGTGCGATCCAGAGTATAATGCCGTTCAATCCATTCTGCGCCTAAAGCTACGGCAGCCGAATCAACAGCTATACCTAAATGATGCCCCGAAAACCCAATGGCTTTAACCCGATTGCCGTACTTGTCTTTCAGCCGGTTGATTTCAAGTAAACTGATATCCTCAAATGGGACAGGATAACCGGATGTACAGCTATAAATGACTAAATCCTGATTTCGGCCTTTTGATTCGAAGAATGAAATAATTTGCCCTTCCTCCTTATGGTTGGTCATTCCAAAGGAAAGGTGAATTTCTCCTTTGTAATGATCGCACAAATACTCCAGCATGGGTTTATTTAGGTTACACGCTGACGGAATTTTAATCAACTCCGGTTGAAGTGAAACAATTTCCTGGGCTGAGGTTAAGTCCCAAACTGAGGTGGAATAAACCAAGTTGTTCTCTTCGCACCATTGTTTTAATTGGCGGTGTTGTTCCAAGTCAAATTCAAGAAACTCGCGGTGTTCTCCATACGTGGGACCATATGAGTTGGCCGGATTAGGATGTAGAGAATTGTATTCTTCATCAGATAAAAGTTCCTTGTTATGCCGTTTCTGGAACTTAACCACGTCAATGTTGCAAAACAATGCTGCAGTAATAATAAACTCTTTCGCGATTGTCATATCACCTTTGTGATTGCAACCAATTTCTGCTACGATTTTTGGCGATTTCATGATCATGATTTTTTTAATTCCTTTATTATATAATTGATATTCTCATAAGTTTGGCTAGCAAAATGCTTTTGAATATTATCAATTTCAATTTCAATTTTCTCCAAATTAAATAATATATCTTGGGTTAGGATACACAATGGTTTATAAAAATCTGACTGAACTTCAATACTCCATTCAGAATGGTTGAGAGTTTCAATAAACCATTTCTGTTTGTTCTGAGTTGTCAGAGATATTATTGGTATTCCCGCCCCAAAAGGTATCATTAGCGAATGTCCTCTCATTCCCAAAATTAGAGTAAAGTCATTGTAGAACTGGTATACTTCATTTTCGTTTAATTTGTATAATGGGATAATATTAAATCCTTTTTCTTCAAAAATATTCGAATAGTTGCTAAATATATCGTATTGATTATGAGCAAAAAACTGAACAGAATAGCCTGTATCCATTAATAAATTGGCATACTTAATTAACTGTGAGAATATTACATTATGTTGTTGTCCAAAGCGATTTTCAAGTCGATCAAACGCAACACAGATACCAATTCTTTTATTATTTTTATGAGGTTGTGATCTTGTTAAAGGGAAAAACTGATTAGCCATGGTGGTTGGACAAGGTTGAAACCTAAGTTTGCTGTGAAGTTTTTCAGGAATATATTTTTTTAAAGCCTCAATACTGCCATAATTTCTCAAACCAAAGAAAACTGATTTTTCAACCATACATGAAATGTGGTCTTTGAAAATTGGAATAAAATCATTTTGATTTCTAAATGTATTATAGCCAATCGCTGCAATAATAATTGGGATTTTAATCTTTTTTAAATTTTCAATTGAGATATTAAATTGCCAACCTGAATTTTCATTTGCATTTGTGTCAATCATTAAAAGACCATGCCCGCCAATAACAATAGATTTTGCAATTCGATTAATTAAAAATACTTCCCATTTACTTATCTCCCCATTATGAATATGACGGTGATACCATTTCAAATTTTTTCCCACTATTAAATTGGTAATTTGTTCCATTTTTGAATAAAGAATATTATCACCGACATTCGCATATCTACCAAATACTCCAAAATGATAAATTACATCTCTACGAAAAATATAATCTGCAATATATTTAATAGCTCTTATAAGTAAAAAAGCTATTTTTTTAATTTTTAATAGTTTATTCAAAATAATGATAAGCTTTTTTATCTTTTCTTTTATATTTCTTATATATTGTTTATACATTTGAATTTTAATCTATTTTTAAAATAAATTATTATATAATTCCTTTCTTGTTTTGTTAATCCAATCATAATTATTATGAATGATGATAAAACTAAAACAGATAACCCGACCATAAATACTCTAAAAAAACTTTCTCTTAATTGAGTATTAATAATAAACGGAACAACAAAGGATAATGGACCAACTATTATAACTTTTTGATAAACTTCTGTTAGACAGGTTAATAACATGATTTTTGTAGTAATTTGGAATATAATTAAGCGTGGTATAAAACTTAGTAATGAAATTACTATAGAAATCACCATCGTAATTTCAGGCAGATATCCAATTTTTAAAAATAGATAAGACATCGGCAAATTTAATAATAGAATAAATGTTACAGTTGTCTGATATAGTTTTATACGACCTGTTGCTTGTATAGCGGCTACTAATGGCAAACTGAGTACCTCAATTAGTGAATTAATAATAACCAGCCTGGCAAATATCACAGCATACTCGGGTACTTCTTTTAGCCATAGTTTTAGGATATAATGTGTTTCTAAAAGCAATGGTATGGATAATAACAGCATCAAAAAAAATGCGAATTTTGAACTCCGAAACACTAATTTTCTCATATAATCCAAATCGCCGTTAGCATAAGATTTGGTTATTTGAGGTCGGACTGCAGTGTAAAAATTATTCGTAAAATTCATCAACATCGCATTTATTTGAAAGGCAATCCCCCTGGCCGCATTTACAGCGGGATTAAAAAAGATATTGAGTAAAATGTCTACACCTTGATTTTTCAAAACAACAGATATTGAGCCTATCATGTTCCATCCTGAGTAACTTAAAATTTCACGAAACATTTTTTTATCTCTGGAAAAGCCAAATGTAGCTTCTTTAAACCTTCGTTTGCAATATATACGGTATATAAATGCTACAATTGCTGTTACACAGAACATTAGTACTGCATATAACTTTAATTTATCGAATGAAAATAAAAGCAATAAATAGACAATGAGTAATTTTAAAAGAACTTCAATGATACTCACATAAGCATATACGCTCATTTTCTCACGGGCAATGATTACAGCCTGATAGGGAATGGTCATAATGGTCATGATAAATGAGAGTATAGAAAAATGATATACCCAACGTGCTGCTTCAAGCCTGTCCGGTGGAATAACCATCTTATGATTAAGGAACCACAACCCGATTGTTTCTGTAGCCAATAAGGTAACCAGGCTGATAATTGCGTAGATGGTTACAGTAACGCCAAATGTTTGTTTTAACTTTAATTGATTGTTTTTTCCTATTTCAAAAGCAAAGAAGCGTTGCGAAGCCGAGGCCATGGTTCCACTAAGAAAACCAAACATTGAAACAATACCCGCCACCACACTGTAAATACCATAATCAACCACACCCAAAGCATTCAGCACAATCCTGACCGTAAACAAGGATACCAACATTGTTAGCATCATCCTGAAATAAAGCAGGATTGTGTTTTTCGCTATGCGTTTATTGATATCGGAGGACATTAATTTTGAATGAAAAGGTGTTGAGGCCTTTGCACAACATCTTCATTCCTTCCATCTTTAAGCACACCAGCTCATAAGCCAAAGATTTCTCCCCTTCAGGGGAAATGACAGAGGGAATTAGCAATGTTTAATGATAAATGCTGAATGTTGAATTGAAAAAGATTTCTCCCCTTGCGGGGGCTATAGTCAGTCGTAAAAACTCATTCAGGAAAATGAAAAAAGGGATGAGAAATGTTTAATGATAGGGTGTAATTGGGGACAGAGCCCCTATTTATCGCATGGCTGATGGCTGGGGAAAGCTTACTTTCGGTAATTATACGCGTTTGTAAACCTGCCGACGATGACCAATTGTCAGAACCAGGACAACCACTTTTTCGTCCTGGATGTCGCACAGTACTCTGTAGT
>JAFGLS010000015.1 GCA_016927935.1 Syntrophaceae bacterium | reverse complement strand
GGGTTCCCGAGTGGCCAAAGGGAGCAGACTGTAAATCTGCCGGCGGAGCCTACGGAGGTTCGAATCCTCCCCCCTCCACCAGGGATTGTTGAAATTGAAATTGGCGGGAGTAGCTCAGTGGCTAGAGCGTCAGCCTTCCAAGCTGAGGGTCGCGGGTTCGAATCCCGTTTCCCGCTCCAGATATTTCATGAATATGGGCTGAAGTAAAGATTATGCCCACGTAGCTCAGTCGGTAGAGCACATCCTTGGTAAGGATGAGGTCACCAGTTCAATCCTGGTCGTGGGCTCCAGTGAAGGATAAAATATGCGAAACAATATTATTTTGGCTTGTACGGAATGCAAGCAAAGAAATTACACGACAACAAAAAATAAGCGGACCATGCAAAACCGTTTGGAAATAAAAAAATACTGCAGGTTTTGCCGAGGTCATAGACTGCATAGGGAAATTAAATAGTTTATATTTGTATAGGCCAGTAGCTCTAATGGATAGAGCGCCGGACTCCAAATCCGGATGCTGGGGGTTCAAGTCCCTCCTGGCCTGCCATTTTTCCATTATGTAAGGAAATTTGAATGGAAGAAATAAAAGAAAAAGTAAAAATAACTATACAAAAAATAACTCAGTTTCTCAAAGATGCAAAGATGGAGTTGAAGAAAGTTACTTGGCCGACTCCCAAACAGACATTGGCTTCTACAGCTGTTGTAATAATTTTAGTTTTTGTCGTTTCTTTTATTCTGGGCATATTTGATTTTGTCCTCGCTAAAGCAGTTAAATTTATATTAAGGTAAAAAAATGGCTTTTAAATGGTACGTTGTTCATACTTATTCCGGCTATGAGAATAAAGTAAAAATAAGTCTTGAAGAAAGAATTCAGATAACAGGCACTCAAGCTTATTTTTCTGATATTCTTATTCCTGAAGAAAATGTTGTGGAATTGATATCCGGAGAGAAAAAAAATTCTAAACGCAAGTTTTTCCCTGGATATATTCTTGTCCGCATGGAAATGAATGATGAGGCCTGGCATGTTGTAAAAGACACACCTAAAGTTACCGGTTTCATCGGCAGCAAGGATAAACCTTCTCCGATACCGGACAAAGATGTTGAACATTTGAAACTTAGGATTGATGAAGGGACTTTAAAACCCAAACCCAAATTTAAATTCGATGTTGGTGATCATGTAAAAATTATTGATGGGCCTTTCACAAATTTTGACGGCATTATTGATGAGTTAAAACCGGAAAAAAGTAAACTGCGTGTTATCGTCAGTATTTTCGGCAGGCCGACACCTGTGGAACTTGATTTCATACAGGTAACTCAAGGTTGATTTTCTTGTGGTGGAAATAATATTTTTAAATATCTAGATCAAGGTGATGCAAAATGGCAAAAAAAATTATCGCGAATATTAAATTACAAATAAAGGCAGGCAAAGCGACTCCCTCACCTCCCATCGGTCCGGCGTTGGGTCAGCACGGGGTCAACATTATGGAATTCTGCAAAGCTTATAATGCCATGACGCAAAATCAGGAAGGAATGATTATCCCTGTAGTGATTACAGTTTATGCCGACAGATCCTTTACTTTTGTAACAAAAACACCGCCGGTATCCGTTTTGCTGAAGCAGGCGGCAAAAATAGCCAAAGGATCCAGCGACCCCAAGAGAGAAAAGGTCGGCTCAGTTACAGCCGCTCAGGTGAAAGAGATTGCCGAATTGAAGTACAAGGATTTGAATGCCGTTAATATTGAAGGTGCTATAAATATAATTTCTGGTACGGCAAGATCAATGGGAATAGAAATCACAGGTTAATATATTTAAGAGGTCTGATCATGTTGAGAAAAGGCAAACGTATATTGAATGCAAAAGCGAAAGTTGAACCGGGGAAAAGATATTCTTTAAAGGAAGCTGCAGAAATCGTTGTATCAACAGCTGGGACAAAATTTGATGAAACCGTAGATGCAGCCGTTAGGTTGGGTGTTAATCCGGCTCATGCTGAACAAATGGTTAGAGGAAGCGTAGTTTTGCCGAATGGCTTGGGAAGAACGGTACGGGTTTTAGTATTTGCTAAGGGTGAAAAGGAAAAGGAAGCTCTCCATGCCGGCGCGGATTTTGTGGGAAATGACGATATAATCGAAAAAATTAAAAGTGGTTGGATGGAATTTGATCGGGTTATTGCCACCCCGGATATGATGGGGGCAGTGGGAAAAATCGGTAAGATTTTAGGACCCCGCGGATTAATGCCGAATCCTAAAGTTGGAACAGTGACGTTTGAAATCGCCAATGCGGTGAAAGAGTTAAAAGCGGGTAAAGTCGAATTCCGAGTGGAGAAAGCGGGAATCATTCACTCTCCGGTGGGGAAAGTGTCTTTTGGTGCTGAAAAGCTGAGAGAAAACATCAGCGCCTTGCTGGAAACAATAATTAAGTTAAAACCCGCATCAAGCAAAGGAGCTTATATTAGGAGTATTTCTATCTCCAGTACAATGGGTGTAGGCGTGAGAATTGATCCTCTCGATATCAAGTCTATTTAATAATATCGAGAGATTTTTATAATAAGTAATAAGGTCGAAGACAGCGGGTACAGAAAGTTTAAACAGAAAAAGGCCTGCCGAGACTCGTGGAAGAAAAATAGTTGCTTTGTGTTTTTGTAAAGGTAGACAATTTTTGTAAAACGGGAATCGAAATAAGGGCAAGGTTGCCGTTTTTTTTCTGTATGTGCCTAAATTCTCCGGCCTCAGTAATAAAATAATTAGGAAAGGAGGCTGATGTATTGGATCGAGAAACCAAGGGAAAAATTATATCCGAGCTCCAAAAAAAACTCAAAAAAGCGAACCTTGGCGTTCTGACAAGCTTTAGCGGGATGAATGTTGAGAAAATGGAAGCTTTGAGAAATGAGTTGCGCAAGTCCAATGCTGAATGGAAGGTTGTAAAAAATACTCTTTTAAGAATTGCTTCAGACGGCACTGATTTCAGCATTCTTGCTGATCATTTCAAATGGCCTGTCGCTGTTGTATTGAGTTATGAAGACCCCGTGGCGCCGGCTAAAGTTCTGATTGATTTTGCGAAAAAAAATCCGGAGCTGGAAATTAAAATCGGAGTACTGGACAAGAAGCTTTTGACGAACAAAGATCTTAATGTCCTTGCCGAATTACCCGGTAAGGATGTTCTTCTAGGTAAGTTAGTTACGCTGATGGCGGCGGTACCGACATCGTTTGTGACCGTCTTAAGCGGCGTTCCCAGAAGCTTTGTGCAGGTTCTCAACGCTTATTGTGATAAAAAGAAAACTTTAAATTAATAAAACATACAGAAAGGAATAAAAAATGTCAGGTAAAATTACTAAAGATGATGTGGTTAAATTTATTGAAGGAATGACGGTATTGGAGCTTTCTGCGCTGGTGAAAGAATTGGAGGAGAAATTCGGCGTTTCCGCTGCTGCTCCGGTAATGGCCGCTGCCGCTGCGCCTGGAGCTGCCGGTCCTGCTCCTGCTGAAGAAAAAACCGAGTTTGATGCCATTTTAACAAGCTTCGGTGCGGAAAAGATTCAGGTAATCAAGGTAGTTCGCGCTATCACCAATCTGGGATTAAAAGAAGCTAAGGATTTGGTGGAGGGTGTGCCCAAACCCATCAAAGAAGGCGTTTCCAGAGATGAAGCTGCGGACATCAAAAAGAAAATCGAGGAAGTAGGCGGTACCATCGAGATAAAATAACGTAATCTTCAACATAATTAATTTTATTTTAAGGATACTATGGGTGACTTTAGAAAAAATTTTGGTCGGGTGAAGAAGATACTGGATATCCCCAATTTGATTGATATCCAGAAACAATCTTATGAAAAATTTCTCCAGAAGGATATAGCTCCTGCAAAGAGGGGTAATTGTGGTTTACAAGGCGCTTTTAAGAGCGTTTTTCCGATTTCTGATTTTAGTGGAAAATGTTCCCTGGAGTTTGTGAGTTATAAGCTTGGCGATATCAGATATGATGTTAAAGAATGTATTCAAAAAGGAATGACCTATGCTGCTCCTTTGAAGATTGTAGTCAGACTGGTTGTTTTTGATGTTGATCGGCCGGTGGACGGAAAAGGGAATCGCGAAACGGTGGAAGCAAAGCAAATTCGCGATATCAAGGAACAGGAAGTATACTTTGGGGAAATTCCGTTAATGACTGATAACGGTACTTTTATTATTAATGGAACCGAACGTGTTATTGTAAACCAGTTGCATCGTTCTCCGGGTATCTTTTTCGATCATGACAAAGGGAAAATTATTGCGAGCGGCAAGCTGATTTATTCAGCGCGGATTATCCCTATCAGAGGTTCTTGGCTGGATTTGGAATTTGATTCCAAGGATATACTTTATGTTAGAATCGACCGCCGCAGAAAAATGCCTGTTACCATTTTGTTAAAGGCTTTGGGCAATTCTACGGAACTCATTTTAAATTATTTCTACAACGTCAATACAGTTATAATTGAAAATAAAAGGATTTATTTTGCCGTTGATGACTCTCTTGTCGGACATAAAGCTCCGGAGGATTTGAGAGATACGAAAAGTTCTGAAGTAATTGTCAAAAAGGGACGTAAATTTACAAAACCCCATATTAAAAGAATAAAGGATGCCGGCATTAAAAGGATTACGTTTAATGAAAGTGAATTGGTTGGGAAAATTCCTTCTATGGATGTACATGATCCGGAAACCAAAGAAATTGTTTTCCTCTGTAATGAAGAACTTCCGGCAAATTGCCTGGAGATAATTAGGGAGAAGGGTATTAAAGAATTGAAAATTATTCATATTGATGAAGATATGGACAATGCTTCTATCAGAGATACTCTTTTACTTGATAAAATTGGAACCGCCGAAGATGCGATAATGGAAATATATCGCCGTTTGCGTCCCAGTAATCCTCCGACACCGGAAACCGCAGACAAGTTTTTCAAAAGTCTCTTCTTTGAACCGGAAACTTACGATCTTTCCAATGTTGGACGCGCCAAAATGAATTATAAATTACACATGAATGTACCAACTGATATTACGGTATTAAGTAATGAAGATATATTATCTGCCGTAAAATATCTAATTGATTTGAAAAATGGCATTGGAGATTGCAGCATTGATGATATTGATCATCTAGGAAACCGGCGGGTTCGATCAGTGGGCGAACTTATTGAAAACCAGTATCGTATAGGGCTGGTACGAATGGAGCGGGCAATCAAGGAAAAAATGAGCCTGCATGATATTGATACAATGATGCCGCATGATCTTATTAATGCAAAACCGGTTTCCGCCGTTGTCAATGAATTTTTTAACTCCAGCCAGCTTTCCCAATTTATGGATCAGACAAATCCTCTTTCTGAAATTACGCATAAAAGACGTCTTTCAGCACTGGGGCCCGGTGGTTTGACCCGGGAAAGAGCGGGATTTGAGGTGCGTGATGTTCATCCAACTCATTATGGCCGTATTTGTCCGATAGAAACACCAGAAGGACCAAATATAGGTTTGATTGTTTCTTTGAGCACTTATGCCAGGGTAAATGAATTTGGTTTTATCGAAACTCCTTACAGAAAGGTAGAACATGGCCGTGTTTCCGATAATGTTCAATTCGTGACAGCGATTGAAGAGGAAAATCAGATTATCGCTTCAGCAGACCGTACTTTGAATAAACATGACAAGTTTGTGGAAGAGCTGATATCGGCCAGAAAAGGTGGTAGTTATATCTCAGTTGAACCGGGAGAAATTAAAATGATGGATGTTTCTCCCACCCAGCTTGTTAGCGTTGCAGCGGCATTAATTCCGTTCCTGGAACATGATGACGCTAATCGAGCTCTGATGGGATCAAATATGCAACGGCAGGCCGTTCCCTTAATGAGGCCGGAAGTTCCGGTAGTAGGAACGGGAGTAGAATCTGTTGTCGCCCGTGATTCCGGTGCCGTTATCGTAGCCAAAAGATCCGGTGTTGTGGAAAGTGTTGATGCTTCAAGGATTATTGTCCGGGCAGACCGTATGGAAGAAGATGGTATAGACAGCGGCGTTGATATTTATAATCTGGCCAAATACCAGAGATCTAATCAGGATACATGCTTCAATCAAAAACCGATCATTAATATCGGTCAGAGGGTCCACAAGAAGGATATACTGGCTGATGGACCGGCTATTGACAACGGTGAGTTGGCACTGGGCAGAAATGTTATGGTAGCCTTTATGTCCTGGGGCGGTTACAACTATGAAGATTCAATTCTGGTCAGCGAACGGGTGGTAAAAGAAGATATTTTTACATCAATTCATATTGAAGAATTTGAAACAATGTCCCGTGATACTAAATTGGGCAAAGAAGAAATTACACGCGATATTCCCAATGTTGGCGAGGAAGTGTTGAAAAACCTGGATGAAAGCGGCATTGTTTGCATTGGTGTTTCGGTAAAACCGGGGGATATTCTTGTCGGTAAAATAACTCCCAAAGGAGAAACGCAATTATCTGCCGAGGAGAAACTCTTAAGGGCAATATTCGGGGAAAAAGCAAGTGATGTGCGGGACACGTCACTGCGTGTTCCTCCGGGTGTTGAAGGAACGGTGATTGACGCTAAAATATTTACCAGAAAAGGGGCGGAAAGTGATCTTCGTTCAGAGGCCATCGAAGCGGATGCCATTGAACAGATAACCAAAGACAGAGATGACGAAATCCGTATATTAACGGAAACAATTAAGAAAGATATTACAAAACTTGTTATCGGGAAAACAGCGGCAACTAAGATAACTGATGCCAAAAAGAAAACGATTTTAAAGAAAGGCGAAAAAATCACAAAAGAGATATGGAATGATCTGCCTTTTTCCTGTTGGAAAGAAATAACCGTTGCCGAAGATGACGGTTCAGAAGAAAAGATAAGCAATTTAATTGCTTATCTGGAGAGGAAAATTGATTTTGTTAATGCTCATTTTGAAGAAAAAATGGAAAAGATTAAAGCCAGCGATGAACTCCCGCCAGGTGTCATCAAGATGGTCAAGGTTTATATAGCTATCAAGAGAAGACTTTCCGCCGGAGATAAGATGGCCGGAAGGCACGGGAATAAAGGTGTTTTATCCCGTATTTTACCTGAAGAAGATATGCCTTATTTTGCCGATGGAACTCCTGTAGATATTGTTTTAAATCCTCTGGGTGTTCCTTCGCGAATGAATGTTGGACAAATTTTGGAAACTCATCTGGGATGGGCGGCAAAATCAATAGGTGAGGAGCTGAATGAACTTTGGGAACGACATTTTAATTTGAATAATATTAAAAATGAATTGAAGAAAGTATATTCCTCGCCTGATTTTGATAAATTTATTGATCAGGCTTCATCCGAAGAAATCAAAAGGTTTATCGGACGCCTGAAAAAGGGTATGCTGGTGTCGAGCCCGGTTTTTGATGGCTGTAACGAAGAGCAAATCAGGGAAATGTTGCAGAAAGTCGATTTGCCGGAAACCGGTCAATCTATTCTTTTTGACGGCAGAACAGGAGAGCCGTTTGATCAGGAAGTTACGGTGGGAATTATTTATATGATGAAACTGCATCACCTTGTTGATAATAAAATTCATGCGCGTTCCATTGGTCCATATTCACTCGTGACGCAACAGCCGCTGGGAGGCAAAGCTCAGTTTGGCGGTCAGAGACTGGGAGAAATGGAGGTATGGGCTATGGAAGCCTATGGTGCGGCATACGCTTTACAGGAGTTTCTCACCGTTAAGTCAGATGATGTGGCGGGAAGAACAAGAATTTACGAATCTATTGTTAAAGGTGAGCATAATTTTGAATCGGGCCTGCCGGAATCCTTTAACGTCCTTGTTAAAGAACTCCAGGGACTCGGATTAGACGTAGAATTAATTGAAGAAGCTGATAATTTGAGCTAGCGGGTGGAATAAATAAGATACGAAGAGAAACTAAACAATATAACAAATTTGTGCAGTTATTAAAATGCAGGAGAAAATCTGTGGAAGACGTTTTTAGTTATTTTGAGAAGCCAAAAAATCAGGTCAAATTTAACGCAATGCAAATTTCCATTGCTTCGCCGGAAAAGATACTTTCCTGGTCGCACGGCGAAGTAAAGAAACCGGAGACCATAAATTACCGAACATTTAAGCCGGAGAAAGACGGACTTTTTTGCGCGAAGATTTTTGGACCGGTAAAGGATTACGAATGTCTTTGCGGGCGTTATAAAAGAATGAAACACCGTGGAGTCGTTTGCGAGAAGTGTGGTGTGGAGGTTATTCAATCAAAAGTCCGGCGGGAACGCATGGGGCACATTGTTCTGGCAACGCCTGTGGCTCATATCTGGTTTTTGAAGAGTCTTCCCAGCCGCATAGGCAATGCCGTTGACCTTTCTCTCAAAGAACTGGAGAAAGTTCTTTACTTTGAATCATGGATAGTTCTTGATCCCAAGAATACTCCGTTGAAGAAAAAAGATCTGTTGAGTGACGAAGAATACGAAGAAGCAAAAGAACAGTATGGTAATGAGGGTTTTGTAGCGGGGATTGGTGCTGAGGCAATTAGGCAGTTATTGGAAGAAATTGATTTGGAAAAGCTTTATGAAGAACTGCGCACTGAAATAATAACCTCAGTTTCAGATACCAAGAAAAAGAAACTGGTAAAAAGGTTGAAAGTAGTCGAAGCCCTGCGTAAATCCGGCAACAAGCCTGAATGGATGATTTTGACTGTGCTGCCGGTTATCCCTCCTGATCTGCGACCGTTGGTTCCACTGGATGGGGGACGCTTTGCCACATCTGATCTCAACGATTTATATCGTCGGGTCATCAACAGAAATAACCGCCTCAAGAGACTCCAGGAACTTAACGCTCCTGAAATAATCATCCGCAATGAAAAACGCATGTTGCAGGAATCGGTGGATGTCCTTTTTGACAACGGCCGGCGCGGCAGAGCGATTACCGGAACAAACAAGAGACCTCTTCGTTCTTTATCCGATATGCTTAAAGGAAAACAGGGGCGTTTTCGCCAGAATCTTCTGGGCAAACGCGTTGATTATTCCGGACGTTCGGTTGTTACCGTCGGCCCAGATTTAAGGTTGCATCAGTGCGGTTTGCCCAAAAAAATGGCTATCGAGCTTTTTAAGCCTTTTATCTATAATCGCTTGCTGGAGAAAGGATATGTAACAACCGTAAAGAGCGCCAAAAAAATGGTAGAGAAGGAAACATCCGAAGTATGGGACGCGCTAGATGAGGTAGTGCGTGAGTATCCGGTTATTCTGAACCGCGCGCCGACACTGCATCGTCTGGGTATACAGGCATTTGAGCCTGTATTAATTGAAGGCAAGGCTATCCAGCTTCATCCCCTGGTGTGTACGGCTTTCAACGCCGACTTTGACGGGGATCAGATGGCTGTTCATATTCCTTTGTCAGTGGAAGCGCAGACTGAAGCCCGTGTTCTAATGATGTCCACCAATAATATTCTTTCTCCGGCCAACGGAAGTCCGATAATTATTCCCAGTCAGGATATCGTCCTGGGGATCTATTATCTGACAAAAGCAAAAACCGGAGTTAAAGGCGAGGGAATGGCTTTTGCCGGGCCGGATGAAGTGCGTGCGGCCATTGATACCGGCGTTGTCGACTTGCACGCGCGTATAAAAGTGCGCATTAATTCGGAATTAAAAGAAACCACAGCAGGAAGAATCATACTTTCCGAGATAGTTCCCGAGAAAATCAGTTTTGATATGATAAATAAGCTGATGAACAAGAAAGAACTGACCAATCTGATTGATCATTGTTATCGTTTATGCGGAGACAAGACTACAATCATCCTATCTGATAAACTTAAAGATTTGGGCTTTAAATATGCCACTATTTCCGGACTTTCCTTTGCCGTTGGCAACATGATCATTCCGGAACAAAAGAAAAAAATTGTTCAACAGGCTGAGAAAGATGTTTTTAAGATAAAAAAGCAGTATGACGACGGCTTGATAACTGATGGTGAACGTTACAATAAAGTCGTGGATATGTGGAATCAAGCCAATGAAAAGATTGCTTCGGAAATGCTGAAAGGCATCAGCACGGAAGAGGTCCCTTCCGCTGACGGGAAAAAACGGAAAATTGAAAGTTTCAATCCCATTTACATGATGGCCGATTCCGGTGCCCGCGGTTCCGGACAGCAGCTGAGACAGTTGGCCGGTATGCGCGGTTTGATGGCCAAACCGTCCGGTGAAATTATCGAAACGCCAATTACAGCTAACTTCCGCGAGGGACTGACCGTACTTCAGTATTTTATTTCCACGCACGGTGCCCGCAAAGGGCTTGCTGACACGGCGCTGAAGACGGCCAATTCCGGTTATCTGACCAGAAGACTGGTTGATGTTGCTCAGGACTGCATTATCACGGAACATGACTGCGAAACAGTTGATGGTGTTCATGTGTCCGCGCTCATGGAGGGCGGTGAAATTATTGAAACAGCCGGTCAGCGCGTTCTGGGAAGAGTTGCTCTGCAGGAAATTAAGGATCCTTATAGCAGTGAAGTGATCGTGAAGGCCAACCAGGAAATTGACGAGAATCTTGCTGAAAAAATAGATAATGCCGGCATTGAAAAAGTCAATATCAGGTCAGTTTTAACTTGCCGTTCTAAACATGGCATTTGTGCGATGTGCTACGGACGCGATCTTGCTCACGGTCACTTAGTCAACATCGGTGAAGCGGTCGGTATTGTTGCCGCTCAATCAATCGGCGAGCCGGGAACACAGCTAACCATGAGAACCTTTCATATCGGCGGCACGGCAAAATTTGATGTACATTCCACACTAGTAGCCCGTCACGACGGTATCATCAAATTTGTCAATCTCAACACGGTAAAAACGAAAGAGGGTGATCTGGTTGTGATGAAACGAAACGGCGAAGTTCATGTTCTGGATGACCAGAAGCGTATCCGCGGCAAATATACTTTAAATTATGGCGCGCACCTGAAAGTGACTGACGGCAGCATGGTTAATAAAGGCCAGTTGATTGCCGAATGGGATCCCTTCTCCATACCGATTCTGGCTGAGGTTGACGGAACTGTTAAATTTGATGATATTATCGAGGGAAAGACAATGCAAGAACAGCGTGATGAGGTGACCGGTCTTTCCAGAAAGATCATCGTGGAATTTAAGGGTGAAGATTTAAGACCACGCGTTTCCATCAAGGACGAAAAAGGTAAAACCGCCAAATTAGCCGATTCCCATGCTGTTGCGCGTTATCTTCTTTCTGTAGGAGTTAATTTAGTTGTCTCTGAGGGTAATTATGTTAAAGCTGGTGATATTATTGCTAAAATACCGCGGGAAACTACAAAGACAAAAGATATTACCGGTGGTTTGCCCCGCGTGGCTGAACTTTTTGAAGCACGAAAACCGAAAGATTTTGCCGTTATCAGTGAAATCAGCGGGGTTGTTTCTTATGGCAAGGATGCCAAGGGTAAACGTAAGATAATTGTTACCCCGGAAATAGGAGAAGAAAAAGAATATCTCATTGCTAAAGGAAAGCATATCAGCGTTCAGGAAGGTGATCAAGTTCTGCCCGGTGACGCTTTGATGTCCGGAGTTAATAATCCGCATGATCTTCTTTCCATTAAGGGCGAAAAAGAACTTGCCAGGTATTTGGTTGATGAGGTGCAGGAAGTGTACCGTCTGCAGGGCGTTAAAATTAACGACAAGCATATGGAAGTCATTGTTCGTCAAATGCTTCGGAGGGTTAAGGTAGTTGATCCAGGTGATACGACATTTATCGCTGATGAAAAGATCGAGCGCTACCGTTTCCAGGAAGAAAATGAAAAGATTATCGCCCAAGGCGGACGTCCTGCAATAGGCGAACCGATGCTTTTGGGTATTACCAAGGCGTCATTAAGCACGCAAAGTTTCATTTCTGCCGCTTCGTTCCAGGAAACCACCAAGGTTCTTACTGAAGCCGCCCTTTCCGGCAAGACTGATTATTTAAGAGGTTTAAAAGAAAACGTTATTATGGGCAGATTGATAACGGCGGGGACAGGTCTGGTGATGTACAGGAAACTGGGAATTAAACTGGGAAATGAGAATTCCGAAGTGGCGGTATGATAAATTAAATCAAGCATAGAAAACGCTTGACATATATAATCATAATTGATAGTTACCACCGATTTGCTGTTGCCAATAAAAGAGGAGCAGTGATTGTTGGGGGAGGAAAATGCCGACAATTAGTCAACTGGTTCGTAAAGGCAGAACAAGGATTAAGAGAAAAACAAATTCACCGGCGTTAGTTGGTTCGCCGCAACGTCGTGGCGTTTGTGTCAGGGTATATACTACGACACCCAAAAAGCCAAATTCAGCTTTACGAAAAGTGGCCAGAGTCCGTCTTACCAGTGGTTATGAGGTGACTTCATACATTCCTGGCGTGGGTCATAATTTACAGGAGCATTCTGTTGTCCTAGTGCGTGGAGGGAGAGTTAAAGATCTGCCGGGTGTCCGATATCACGTTATCAGGGGAACTCTTGATACGGTGGGAGTACAGGACCGCAAACAAGGCAGATCTAAGTACGGAGCAAAAAAGCCAAGCTAAAGCGGAGAAGATAAATGCCGAGAAGACGGGAAATCGAAAAAAGAGAT
>JAFGLS010000108.1 GCA_016927935.1 Syntrophaceae bacterium | reverse complement strand
GATGCGTTTCAATCCACGCGCCCACGCGGGGCGCGACTACTACCGCAGCAACTACCGCCGCCGCTGGAACGGGTTTCAATCCACGCGCCCACGCGGGGCGCGACCGTAAAGGGGGAGAGTATTGTTACTTCTTTCTTAGGTTTCAATCCACGCGCCCACGCGGGGCGCGACTCTTAATATCTAATTATTTATAAATACTTTTATTTTGCTATACTTTCCGCACAACCCTTAAATTTAATCACCATCTTTATTCGGTTTTCAAAGAGCATTTTGAAATATATAAAAATATCAGCACATTAAATCATTCGCGAACCTCATTAATAAACGTTGTCTGCTTATGGTTCGCGGAAGACTCTTATCTTCACAAAAAGATTTCTCCCCTACAAAGCAGGACTATAGTTTTCAGTCGAAATGGGCCAATTAACTAGACAATCAAAGGCCCTTCCTGATCAATCGTCTTCTTCGCGCCGATATGCTCCACACGTCTGCGCCAGTTGGACCCAAGAAAATAAAACCGCAAGCTATCTTCCTCCTGATTAATTTCTTTAATCAGTTGCTCCCTCAAAACAGTCCATTGCGCCGGATCAACAATACATTCAAAAACAGAATATTGCACCCGCTGCCCGTAATTCTGACAGGTCTTGGCGACACGCCGCAGGCGCTTAGGGCCACGTTCATCATTCATCGCCACATCATAACTGACTAAAACAAGCATGACTTCTCTCCTTATTTCCAGATGAAAGGCGGATAGCCATCCAGATCACCGCGCAAACATCGCGCCAGAAGCATGGCCTGCACATGAAACAACAAACCGATACTTACTTTTTCATCAAGGAAGGGATGATATATTTCCTCCTGCTTTCTTTCCTGATAAGCCACAATCAGTGTTTTTCGTGTTTCGTCATTCATCGTCACTGCGCCTGCTTCCGTCCTGCTGAAACCTTTATCCTGAACTTGTTTCAAGTTAATTAAAGATAACATCAGGCGATCAGCAAGAAACGGCCGGAATTCTTCCATTATATCAAGAGCCAAACTGGGCCTTCCCGGCCTGTCCCGATGAAGAAAACCGACAGCCGGATCAAGACCGACCGCTTCCAGAGCGGAACGGCAATCATGTACCAACATCGTATAAATAAAGGACAAAAGACAATTTACATTATCCAGCGGTGGACGGCGATTACGTTCCTGAAAAGTAAAACTTTCCTTTTGCGCAACAATCAACTTATCAAAGACCCCAAAATAAGTATGCGCGGCGTCGCCTTCCAATCCGCGCACGGAATCAAGCGACTGATTTAACTCCAAAGACTTCAGCGAGCTGCTTAATTCGGAAACACCTTGACTTAAAGCATCATCATTCATCTTTTCAGAATGATCTCTTAACGCACGTTGTAATATCGTCCGGCAATTGGCTATCTTTCCGATAACGAAATATTTTGCCATGCGTGCAGAGTATGCTTGATCATCAGCAAGCCGATATTGCTCGCGCCGTAACAATACATTACCGGAAACCGGACCCTGCACACGCGCAAGAAAGCGACCATGTTCCGACAAGAAACTTATGCCAACTCCGTTTTCACCGCAAAAACCCATCAGAAAAGGACTGCAAGACACGTTGCCGAAACAAACAATCCCGCCGATGGTATGCACCGGCACACGCAACCGGACTTCCTGATTAATTTTAACAACCACAGTTTCGCCTTCCTTGGCAAGGTACGCGCCCTGCGTTGTCACATATAAAGTATTAAGAAGTTTTTTCATGTTTCATCAAGCATCCGTTTTAGATAACTTTCGACCGAACGTTTTTTCTGTATCGTCCTAGGCATACATTCAGCTACCAACGAACAACTTTCACAACGCTTGGAGTAAACAGGCTTTGGCGTTTGCCCCGATTCAATCAGCGCATGTGCTTTTTGCGCTGCATCTTGCGTTTCCTGTCGTAGTGCTTCATCAAAATTAACATCAAGACGTCTTCTGGTTTTGCCATAGAAAATCGCCCCGGCAGGGATATGAACGTTGAGCATCTCCTCCAGACACATTGCCTGCGCACAGAGTTGAACTTTATCACTGTCATCTGGCTTTGGCTTGCCTCGTTTGTATTCAACAGGGAATGCCTGCCAGGTGCTATCAGCCTGCCGGTAATATTCAATCACATCCGCCTTGCCAATCAACCCAAGTTGTAATGACCTCAGCGACACGCCGCGCTCAATGTGCACATCCACGCGCGATTCATCGCCTTCTTCATGCACATGCTCATGCATGATCCGACCCTCGGCAGTCAACAGATTCTCCGACCAAACCTGCTCCACATGAATCAACGCGCATTGCCTCGGACAAAAGGCGAAATGCTGCAAAGTAGAAAGCAGGATTAAATCTTCTTCGTTATACATATTACCGGTCATTACCTAATTCGTGTTTTGCACCAAGTAACTGAATGTAAATCTTAAAAACCATCTATCTCTTGAGGTTTTAGGTCGTCTAAATTTTTCAATGAGTAACTTCCGTTAATATTTACAATAAGTGTCTTATGAACTTTAGCTGATGAATATTGGCCCGGTTTGCAATTATGTTCCCACCAAATCACTTTTCTCACAGCCATACTTCCTTCAGGCCGCGCGGAGGAAGCATCATTTTCAAAGAGTTTTGGAAGAATGTTTTTAATGACAGCGGCATCTTCATCAGAAAAACCGGTACGTTCAGCGAGCTGCGGATTCATAGTACCGTAAGTGACATACATCACCTCTTTACCGATTCGATGTTTCATTCCCATTTGGTCAGACTGCCTATTTATCCCATCTCCTTCCAAGCTTGTTGATTTAACAATTTGCTCTGAAATGATATGGCTACTGACATTTTCCACACTAAAAGCAGGATGAATTGTAACAGGTCCTCTTATGCCGATTGAGACACCTGTTGCACTTTCGCCAGTTCCTGCGTTATCTTCAGATTCCTTCTTTTTTCCTTTCTTATCAGACCCCTTAAAAGGGAAAATTTGACCGAAAGCTCTAACATCAAACCAAGTCTCACAGGCTTTATTTCTGATGTCAGGTAAATTTTTAAGATTACCAAGTACAGATTCTGCACGTTTTCTAAGATTTGGATAATCATCTATTTTATTATCATCCGACTGAACAAATATTTTTTCACCTTTCTCAATTAATCTATCCCGCATTTTTCTTTTAATACAAACATCAGTCATCTCACCAAAACCATCATAATCAGTCCTCGGACGATTTCCATATAACGGGTCCCCGTTTGGATTGGCATTCTTGACACTCATAATAATTGCAAAATCAATTTTTTTACTAAGTGTTGTCATATTCTTTTCTCCTTATATTTATTTATTCTTCGTCTTGGTCTGACGTCTGATCTTCAGCATCGTCAACTGCTTTCAATACCCATTGGCCATTCTTTCGTTTATGTTCTCTAAACCATTGTCTTTGACAGTGATACCCCAAAAGATATTCACCTGTTAACTTTACATCTGTAAGATAATTTTCAGTTTCAATTTTTGAATGAATAACATCCAGCAACTCGTCATAACCTTTAAGGAGGCCGAAATACCTTGAGCGAATCCGATCCTTATATGGTTTGAGAGCTTCTTCAATATTTTTCCAAGTTGAGAACGGCCTGTCAGAAAAGCGTTGCATAAGCCTTGACGCCGTTGTACTCCTGTTTTCCTTTGCTAATCGCAAAGCTTTTAACTCAATTTGATCCGCTACGGCAAGCAATCTTCCGTAGAGGTAATCTCTTGTACTTCTGTCTTCTTCGAGTGACATTTTATACCCCCTTTCAATATAAATTCCTTTAAATAGTGAACATGCTATTCCCAAACATTTTTCGAATTCTGGTTGAGTACCATCCTTTGCTAGACTGAAGCTGACACGATTAGAAACACGACGGATACACTGCGCAACTAAATCACGCGGCACAGGTCTTCCGTCCACTATAGACGGCATAAGACGTTCAACGGTCGCGCTGAGAAGCTTAATACCGTTTTTACCTTCAACCTTCTTCCCATAAGCGCACCATGCAATGTCTCTGGGCGAAGGTGCGCCTTCAAAAATAATTTGCTTCTTTTTATCCTCTCTGTCCCTGCCGTAATTTTGAAACCACGCAAAATCAGAATGCCATTTTTCAATACGTTCCAGAAATTCAGAACCGGTAAGTTCCCGATAAAACGTAATTGCCATACGCCCCTGTGTCGCAGAATCCAGACCCATGACAACAATATCTTCCGTATCAGAAATATTGGATTTGTAACCGGCAAGTTTCTTATTAAAACGAATCGCAAAAGATTGTCCGAGATCGCCAACCACTGAGATTGTAGATTCATCTATTTGAATTTCACTGCCAAGGAAGTCCCATGAGTTTGCACAGGGGTCGGGGATTGGTTTTCCACTTGTTGCCCATGTTACAAAGACTTGATCGCCACTACGAAATGCCTGCTTACGGCCGATGAGCCATCGTAGCGCACTATGTGCCTTTTGTGTTACTTCTGAAGAAACAGACGCTACTTCATTGGCCGACTTAAATCTACCGAGATAGGTAAAACCGCTATTGTCATTCGATGAGATAAGTTTAGCTCCATCTCGGCCACTACGAAGTTTTGAGGGATGTTTTTGGGCTATTTCTGTTTCATTTTTGCCAGTGACGTAGCAAAAACCTTTTATAGAATCGAACAAACTTAAGTACTTGCCCCACGCATCAAAGAGAGTTTTATCTTTCCATGTTTCAGAACAAAGAGTACCCTCTGACTCTACTTTCCAGCGTACAAAAACCTTTGCTTGATTCTTTATTCCCTTATCATCAAATGTAAGAAGTTTCACAATGGGCGGTAAGGTATCTGATTCAACAATCATTGGTGCTGCTTTTTCATTTAGTGTGAAAACTTTTACTTTCTTCTTATCATCTGTTTTTTCAATAACTACCAATTTCCCATCTTTTTCAAAAAGCAACTTGAGTTTCAACAAATCTTGGACTAGGGTTTTCTTAGAAACATAATTATAAATGGCTTTGACTTTTTCATGCCTGATTTCTGAGTTAGCCCAAGGTTCTAACTGCTTAAGATAATCGTCAAAATAAGATTGGCGATCTCCATATTTTACATAATCGCCTGCGCAATATTGTAGCGAATCGCAGAGTGAGTGTGGCGCGACCCCGCTAGTCCTGCCTGTTAATGACTTTTCAGTTACTGGAATAAGAGTCTTAGAGTTATTTTTATCAACCAATGCTGCTCTTATAAAATTGCCATTCTGGTCTATTACAACCTCAACATGCGCATTTTGAACGGAATATCCGACAGGGCACAATTCATCAATGTCTGGAATGTGCTCATTCCCGGTACATGCGTCATACGTCTCGTATAGTTTCTGTACCCAGCTCATATTGACACCTCCAGTTCCTCGGCTTCAAGTTCAACCGACTTTACATTTTCGGTTCCAAAAGTCTTGGCTCCCATTTCACGTACATACTTTCTGTATTTGCAATCTTCTGGCCGCTCAAAGGTCAGGACGCCATTTTTTAATTTCGGATACCAGAACCGGGCATATAGTTCGCCTTTTCCTGTTTCGTCGGGATAATCGAATCCGTGGAACATTAGCCCGAAACCGATTTCATCTATCTCATCATAATCACCTTTACCTTCCCCAAAATCGTGTGGTGCAACGTATCCTTGGCAATCGCGTGTGCCGAGAAAAATATCCTGACGTCCGCCCCGTTCAAGCATACGCTTCGCAATGGCATAATGTTTGCCGTCGACCCGGTCTTTTTCCAATTCTCTATTATGCTCGTTCCACTCAAAATGAGCCCGCACTTGATATTCCACACCGTATTTGCTTGTTTCGTCTTTTAAATTTTCACCAACGCCGGTCAGAAAAGTGTAAATTGCCAATTCGTTTCCACCACTAAACTTGAGGGGTTTGGTTCCTTTTGTTTGCGTCCGAATCCGCCTCATCACGCGCACCGAATCAACCACCCAGATAATCGTTGGCTTCCAGTAGATTGACTTACAAACGCCTTTTAGCGCCTCGTAGGTCGGCAGATGATACGAGCACTTTTCTCCACCGATTTTGGTCAGCGGATCGGTGAAAAGTGCATAGCGGCCCCAAAGCCTGAATTCAATCGTGTTTTTAGGTAGCAATGTATTCATCTTTGAATTGTTCCTCCCGTCTTACCGGTTCCAATGAAACGCCGGTTATTTTGCTGTAGTGCTGATTATCAAGATAGAAAATCTCTGTTCCTTCCTGAACTGGATAAAGGGCATTCTGATTTTTTAACTTTTCAAATTCGTGTGGAAACAGATTGACTGAGTACTGCTGGGCTTTTTTCATCAAAGCATATTGTTTTTCTACGTCAAATGCTGAACAAAGCTGACCAACTATTTCACTCCCTTCTTTGTCATATTTAACAATCACACTTCGCGTCGGGGCATCAATCGATCTAAACAGTTGCGCAGCTGTCATGAATGACTGCCGAAGATTTATGGCCGGCATTGTTTTATTAACGCGCTGGTAATCAGCAACAGCCAGATTGTTGGATGATAATATATTCAGAAGTGTATCTTTACGACCGGCGTGAACTGGATAATCCATTATATCTTTTCGACCATAGAAATAGTTATTATAATACCATTTAAGCATTGCCGGACTGATAATATCTTCCCCGAATTTTAACGGATCAGACTTGAAATCATCAAGAACGCGGTTTGATTTTTCTTTGCCAACCGCAATATCATCCAGATGTTGAAGATTTTCTTCAGCAGAATTGACGATAAATACATTGCCTGTTTCCGGGCTACCGTGACGATTACACCGTCCGGCAGCCTGCGCAATAGAATCAAGTCCGCCAAGCATACGGATGACCGTTTGGAAACTAATATCAACGCCCGCTTCAATAAGTTGCGTACTAACGCAAAGAATCGGTGTTTTATCGTCAAGTTTGCGGCGTATTACGCCAAGTACTTGTTTGCGATGCGCGGGACACATTCCTGTACTTAAATGAAAAACATCAAATCCATTTTTTTGTGTTTCTTCAAAAATGGCACGAGCAGCCTTTTTCAGATTTACCACAACAAGACAGCTTCTATTTTCCTTGACCTGCTCAACAGCAAGTGCCGCTATTTCTGGATATGCCCAGCCAGATGATTTACGGCGATCATGAAGATGTACCCTTTTCAAGTCCGCAAAAAGTTTGTTTATATCCGGCATGAGTTCATTTTCTTTTGAAAGATTAAGAGCGCCTTTCTTTTTATCAACAGAACTTAAAAGAGGTTGTGTTGCAGTGCAGAGAACAACAGTACTGCCACAGTGATCAACCAGAAAATTAATTGCATTATTGAAGAGATGAACACATTTCACAGGCAATATTTGGATTTCATCAAATATAATGACAGATTTAGCCAATTGGTGCAGTCTTCTTACACCGCGTGTTCCGGCCCCGAAAAGAGCTTCCAGGAACTGCACCATCGTAGTAAAAATAATTGGTGCATCCCAGTTCTCAGTTAAAAGTTTTTCTTTCCAGCTTTGAACATCGGCTCCGATATTAGAATGGTGTTCAAGAACGATTTTACCCATATCTTGGGGGCACTCTTTCGGTTCAAGAATTTCCCGTACAACTTGGGCATTTTGATCAATGATTGACGTGTAAGGAATGACATAAATAATTCTATCCATTTCATGTTTTTCTGCATGGTTCAGTGCAAAGCGAAGACTTGCAAGCGTCTTGCCACCGCCCGTCGGTACTGTAAGAGTATATAATCCTTTCTCGTGATTTGAAGCGTTGAGACAATGTATCGATATTTCCCGACGAACTTCATCTATACGGTTTTTTATTTCAAATTTTTTATAATTGTTTTCAAGCCGCCTAATCAATACAGCCCATGACTTGTAATCTCCCACCTGCCGATGTCGTGCAGCTTTCGGTTTTTCTGAATCAGCAGTATCCTGTCGATCTGCATCAATCAGTGTACTAAAAAGAAATCTCGCAAGCATACCTAGTTGGAATTGAACAATTGTTGAAAGCGGATTTGCTTCGGGCGATTCGCGCACGATGTTACGGCATTTTTCCTCAAATGGCCTCGTCAAGTATTTGTCAGCACAAATAGTGTTGATCCTCTCAAGTATGTGCCTATCAGCATTTTTTGTGCATTCTTCCAAATGCGACTTTTTATCATTTTTTGACAGACGCTTTGAATAGGAATCCCACGTCCCGTTATTATCAGTCGTTAAGCAATTTATTAGTCCCGAGTGATGCGACACCAAACAAAGAGAGAGAAACTGTCCGAGTGTCTTACGGGCACTTGAAGCACCGGTTATTCCGACGAGAAACTGGGCACCGGCTGTCGAATGGTCAATCTTACCTCTCTTACCCATCGGGTCTTCAAAATCTTCATCTTCGTCTGGATTAAAATTCGGGTCGTTCTCTTTTATTGCATCCATCATGTATTTTTGAAATTCTTTACTGTATTTTCCAAAATCATGAAGTAGTCCTAATAGTTCGCCATAGCTTCCCATACCGATTTTTTCGGCATGATTTTTAGCCAAAGTAGCGACACCCTCAAGATGATTAATTAGACTTTGTTTATTATGTGCAATGTATTCCATGAACAATAAGAACTCACTTTTATTATCCTTTTTATTTAATTATTCGTCCACCACGATTATTTTCTTTCCTATGGATAAACACTTTCACGAAAACATCCTCTATGTTTTCTACGCAAGACAGAAAACCTTTCAGCTAATTCTAAAAAACTGTTTATAGGGTGTATTGAGATTGTATTTTATATACTTGTAAAGATTAATATTATCAATCCCTCAAAAAAGGGATTTTTATTCCCAGGGCAATTCCGCCAGCCACTGCCAGGCAGGCGCAACGAGTATTTTATTTGTTCTATTGGGAATGATTCGATATCCATCGCCCGCGATTGTTAATTGAACGGCCGGTATGTTCAAGCGACTTTGAAATGCGGCAAGCGGTTTGGACGGCTGCGTATCGGATATCTTGGCTTCAATCAGCAAAAAAGGCTTGCCGTCTCTGACCACCAGAAAATCCACTTCTCTTTTTTCCTTGTCCTTGATGAAGTGGAGGGAAAAGTCACCAATTCCCAGATCACTCCAGAGCGTAACTGCTCGCCATAATTCACAAGCTACCATATTTTCAAATTTTGCGGCGTCATCCCGAATGCGCGCGTAATCAAAAAGATAGTATTTTTTTTCTTTCTGGATTGCCCGCGCAATTTTACCCGTCCAGGTCGGAATGCTGAAGGCCAAATAAAAACGTTCAAGTATATCAAGCCAACTGCGCATAGTGTTGTAAGAAACTTTCAGGTTTTCTGCCAGCGAGTTTACTGACAGAGGGCTGCCGACTTTCGAAGGCAAAAGCGTATAGAGAATTTCGATTTCCTGCACGGCTTTAATATCGGTCAAATCCCGAATATCTTCTCTGACGATTTGCTTCGCGTAAGTGTTCGACCAACGGCGATACGATGCCTGACGTCCGGAAAGATAAGGCTCTGGAAATCCGGACAGAATTGCCATCTGCTGCCAAACTCTTGCTCTGACTTTGGAATCTTTCATGGATATTGTCAGGGGTGAGTTCAAAAAATCTTCAAAGGTGCGTTTTGTGCCGGTCAGTTCGGATATTGTGAACGGAAAAAGATGAAAAAGATAATATCGGCCGGCAAGAGAATCACCGCCTTTCTGATAGATGTCCAAACGCCCGCTGCCCGATATTAGAAATTTAAACTCTTTCTGAAACTGATCGTAGGCGCCTTTCAGATAATTTTTCCAATCCCGGTATTTATGGATTTCATCGAAAATAATCAGTGGCGTTGATGCATCTTTCCGAACAACATGCGTAAAGAAATCTTTATTCCTGAAGAAATTCTCCCGATGCTCGGCAATATCCCAGTTGAAATAGAGACTGTTGACAAATGACCCCCCTATCAGCTTCGCCAGTGTTGTTTTACCTGACTGACGCGGACCGGCCAGAAAAATCATTGATTTTTCCCGCGACAGTTCCAGCCAGATATTTCGATATGGAGTTCGTTTTTCCATGCGACTATTATTCATACTACTGAAAAACAGTCAAGACTATTTTTCAGTGGATTTAGTAATGTGGAACTCGTCCTCAATAAGTTTTATTAAATCCCCCTGTATCCCCCTTTTGTATAAAAGGGGGATACAGGATGGCGTAGGCAGCGAAACAGCCGTCATGACTTAAGCTGACATCAATGTCGGTTTTTTGCCCGCCAATATATACACATGGCGGCTGAAGTTGCCCATTTTGTTTCTCTCTTTTTATTTTTATCTGGTCAAGTTCCAGAGAAAAATATTGGGCTAAGCTTAGAGCCAGGCAGCGGCGTGAATAGAGCGACGGATTAATTTCCTCTTCCGGTAATTGTTCGACGTTCCAGATTATATTATCCAAAGCCGCAAAACTATTGGCGCCGATGCAATGAACATATTGAGGATTGGCAAATAAACGGACAAAGACAGATTCCATTTCCGGAATAATAACTTCTGCTTCTGAAAATTTTGACTGGAACATGGTAAAGACTGACTGCCACCGTCGTGGAATGAAAGCGGCATCAGGAAAAGATTTTTTTATTACTTTATACGCGGTTTCCTTGCCGGCCCAAAGCGACCAGAGTGCCGCGTCGGGATTTTCCGTGTCTTTTAAAAATTCGATTTCAGCATCTGTGAGGATTTTTTTTAGGAAGCGCGAATCCCCGCTTTTTCCCAAATTCGCCGGATCCTTCAAATCCACCACATCGTTCCCTACGCAGGGCAAAATAGTCTTCCTCCATTTTCACAAGCCGATCAATAATTTGAGTGGCGTATTCCCTTTGTACTTTTAAGTCGGTCCCCTCGACGGGCTGCGGCGTGAATATTTCTACCTGAACTGAAAATTTCTCCCTCCAGGCAGGAATGATGCTGTAGCTATCCTGTTTATCCCCTCGCAGATACATGCACATTATTTTGCAGTTCTCTACATCTTTAATAAAACGCCCTATGCCATAAGAGAAACCTTCTTTATCCACTCTTCCAGTCCGGGAACGTCTGCCCTCGGGAAAAATCATGATTGTTTCTCCGTTTTGTAGAAGGTAAGTGCATTTATCCAGCACTTTTTTCGTCTTTTCACGGGGACCGCCTCGCTCAACAGGGATACATTTGGACAGGTAACTCAATAAAACCAGTAAAATATTACCTCTGTAGTTGCCTCTTTCCGGCAGATTCCAAGGCAGCTTTCTGAAACTGATTATATGCTGAACTAAACTGAAAATCGCGTAACTTAAAATAAATGAGTCAATCATTGTCAGATGGTTGGAGCAGATAATCCATCCGCCTTTATGCTTCGCCAATTCAGCAGCACACCTTCGGCGGATTTCTTTCAAATCTCTGACCCGGTAAAACAAAATTTTTGCGATAAGAAAATATAGAGGGGCGATAATTAATACCGCGATTCGCCCTATAAAGTTCTGCAAACGCAAAAATTTTTGTTTATTCTCGCTCATCTTTTACCCAAGTTTTTGTTTGATAACTTTGACGGCATCACCGATTGTACGAATTTTATCCGCCTCCTCATCGTCAACACTTATTCCATAGACGTCTTCACACTTTATAATTATGTCAACAAGACGTGCGGAATTAACTTTCAAGTCCTTTAAGATGTGTGTTTCCAGTGTTGCCGTTGCTAAAAGCTCCTGATTCTTGGCATACGGTTTTAAAATGTTAATCATCTCTTCAAAAATCTTCTTCTCATCCATAAAGCAATCTCTCCTCCAATATGTTTTATTTTTCTTCCCATTTTTTGAATATGATACAGCTGTTGACGTCGCCAAAACCAAAACCTGCTTTAGCGATAATTTTCAGTCCAGGAATTTCCAGACATTTTTGCGGAATCTTCGGTGCAAACTTTTCGATATCCGGATGAACATCTTCACTGTTTATTGATGGATGAAGGAATCCTTTGTAGAGTTCTAAAACAACCGCCACACTTTCAATGGCGCCGGCCGCGCCAAGACAATGACCGACCAATGATTTTGTGGACTGAATGTAGGGGAAACTTTCGGGAGTGCGCTCCAGTGCATCCATCCAGTTCTTTACTTCATGAGGATCGGCATAAGTTGCCGTCAGGTGCCCGTTGATAGCGTCAACTTCTACCGGATTAATACCTGCATCGGCAACTGCTCCTCTGATACATCTTCTTACTCCCTCGGGATTGGGCGCCGTCATGGAACCGCCCATTCTCTGACCGCCGCAGTTGACATAGCCACCGATTATTTCCGCATAGATTCTGGCTTTTCTTTCCAAAGCTGTTTCCAAATCTTCCAAAACAAGCATCGCGCCGCCGGAACCGGGAACAAATCCGTTAGCTGTCGCACTTAAAGGGCGGGAACCCGCCGCCGGATTATCGTTGAATTTGCGGCAGAGCACGCGCATGGCGTCAAAACCGCCCCAGATGTAAGGAGTTGCTCCTTCGGAACCGCCGGCCACCATGCGTTTGGCTAGACCTGTCCTGATTCTCCACATGGCGTCAATTATCGCTTCATTGCCGGTAGAGCAGGCCGAAGAGTTTGATGTCACCTGATTACCGGTAGCCAAAAGACCGGAAATGCGTGCGCTAGTTCCGCTACCCATCACCTGCTCGACAACACTGCTTCCCAGCCGCTTTACCTTTCCTTCGTTAATTACAGGAACTAAAGTCTTTGCTATAGTGTCCATTCCGCCGATTCCCGAACCGGTAATGACACCTGTATCCCAATCCACGTCATCGTCATCATCTCTCTTCAAACTAAAACCGGCATCCTTCCAGGCATCCACCGCCGCAACAGAGGCATAGCCGATATTATCGTTCATGGATAAAAGTTTTTCCTGATCAAAATAACGAGGCCTGATTTCATCAAAATTTTCCGGAATACCGGCAATCTGACAGCCGAAATTCAATTCCTTCAGTTGAGGGATGAAACGAATTCCGGAAACACCTCCTCTCAGTGCTTTTTCGTAATCATCCAGACCGTGCGCATTGGGAGCCGCAACTCCCATTCCTGTAATGACAATTCTTTTCTTCATCTATCTACTCCCACTCCCGATAATTCACCGCAACAAATTATTTCGCCGTTTTCCCTTTCCATGGAAACACTGGCTTTGATGGTAACCTTACGAAAATAAATTTTTTTCGCCTTAACGATAACTCTTTCGCCGGGCAACACAATGCTTCTAAACTCTACGCCGTCCGCCACTGAAAATAAACTGATGGGTAATTTTATCTGTTCGGGCCGCATATTTTTCTGGCGCGATAGGAGGTATATCCCAAACGCCACAACCCCAACCTGCGCCATTGTTTCGATAAGAATAACGCCGGGCGTAATGGGATTGCCGGGAAAATGCCCGCGATAAAAATATTCATCCTCGCGAAAACGATAGGCCCCGACTATCTGTTGATCATCAAGACTGATAATTTCGTCAATAAACCGGAAGGGCACCTGCTGGGGAACAAGACGCAGAACTTCCTGCTTCAGACTTTCGTCAGCCTCCATAGAGACCTCCGTTGACGTGAATTACCGTGCCATTGATGTAGCTTCCTTTCTTTGCCAGAAAGGCGACAACTTCCGCAACTTCTTCAGGCCGGCCTATGCGTTCCAGAAGAATTGCCTCTGTAGCTTTATTTTTTATTTCCTCCGGCAGTTCCTTGGTCATCTCCGTATCAATAAAACCGGGAGCCACGGAATTAACCAGAATATTTCTTCCCTTTAATTCCCGTGCCAGAGATTTGGTAAAGGCATCCATTGCAGCTTTTTCCATCGTGTACGGAATCTGTCCGGCATTGCCTGTATGACCGACA
Source organism: Syntrophaceae bacterium (assembly GCA_016927935.1). Taxonomy (GTDB): domain Bacteria; phylum Desulfobacterota; class Syntrophia; order Syntrophales; family Smithellaceae; genus Smithella. The sequence continues at coordinate 10,192 of JAFGLS010000108.1, read as the reverse complement.
ACACTGGATATGTTGATAATGCGACCTGTTGAACTCCGAATCATAAATTGACGTAAAATTCTTTTAGTCAGATACCAAACACCCCGCATCAACGCTCTTTGTTCATCAAAGAGTTCCATTTTCATAGAAATAATATCGGCATTAACGGAATGGCCGGCATTATTGACCAAAACATCAACTCGTCCGACAGTATCCTTAATCTTGCCGATCATTGAATCTGCCTGAGCAATATCGGAAAGGTCGGCCTGAATTAGAAATCCATCTTTTATTTCCTCAAGCAGCTTCTGAGCGTTTTCGGCACTTTTATTATAATGAATGCCGACATGAAAACCTTCCGCAAGCAGCGCTCGACAACATGCAGCTCCTATTCCCTTTGCTCCTCCCGTGACTAAAGCGACCGGCTTTTCAATCATCTTTTATCCTCCACTTTCAGCATTGCGTAAGCCCACGCCAATCCTGCGCCGACAATGACCATGGCGATGTTGTCTCCCGGTTGGATGTTATCCCAGTGCATACTTAAGACCGACGGCGCTCCGACACAGCCGACGTTGCCGAATTGATCAACATTGTACCAGTGATTTTCCGGCTTTATGCCTCTGCGCTCGCATACTGTTTTTAGCATCATCAAATTTGCCTGATGGGCAACCAAAACAAAACGCTTCGCCTCGGTCGCGTATTGATCCTGAAGTATCTTCAAACATTCAGTTGTTGTTCTGATTGCAAAACCCTGAACGGCATTTCCATCTTGATAGAAAGTCCAGTCTCCAAAAATACCGACTTTTGTCCATCCCGAAGGACGGGCGCTATAACCACCACTTAAGAAAGCTGCCCGCGAGGGAATTTGCGTTGACACTATAGCCGCGGATGCTCCATCGCCAAAAAGAACCGCTCCATTGCGGTCCGAATAATTAATGACTTTTGTCGGTGATTCCCCATGAACCAGAAGAACGTAAAGCGGCACTTCTTCCGGCCGCATACGCAGCAAAAAATTGACCTGCATACCGAAAGTCGAACAGGCGGAATTTAAATCGAAGCAGGGAACTTCGATGCCCAGTTCCGTGGCAACTGCCCCGGCTTCCGCCGGTGTAATGTTATCCGGCGTTGAAGAACCGGAAATAATCAGTCCGATGTCTTGTGGTTTCAATCCGGCACGCTCAAACGCCATCCGCGCCGCTTTTGCCGACATCTGTGAATTTGTGTATTGCCTTATGGGAAAGGACTCCAGCGGATTAATATTTTTTGTTTGCCTGATATAATCCAAAGGTAAAACTGTGCGGCGGTTTTCAATGCCGACGCGTTCCATAATCCATTCGTTTGTCGTTCCAATGTCCAGATCTTCTAAAAATTTGTTGGATATAATATTTTCGGGATGAAAGTGTCCCATGGCATGAAGATAAAGCATTATACAATTTCCCGTCCTATAATCATATTTTGAACTTCCCGGACACCTTCATAAATATCAATAATATGAGCATCACGCGCCAGTTTGGAAATTTCATATTCAGCCGTAAAACCATAACCGCCATGCAGGTGCAGACCTTCCGTCGAGCAAAATAAGGCGGCTTCGGCGGCGGCGTTCTTAGCCAGAGACGCGTAAATTCCGGCATCTTCTGCCTTTTCCTGAATTTTAAAAACAGCTTTAAACAAAGCCATCTCCGCAAGTTCCACCTTTTTCCACATGGTTGTCAGCATTTCTCTGGCTACAGGCATGTCACAGATTCTACTCCCGAATTGCTTACGCTCCCTCGTGTATTGCAAGGTTACATCAAATGCTCTTTTGGCCAGACCAATGCCAATCGCGGCTACCATAGGGCGCGCGTAATCTAGAACGTCAATAATGTATTTAAACCCCAGACGCCTGTCGCCAATAATCTGATTCGGAGACACAACAACATCTTCGAACGTCACACTGGCAGTATTAGAAAGTCGCTGTCCCAGTTTGTCTTCCGGCTTGCCGATTATTATTTTTCCACCAGCCGGAACGTTTATTTCCCTGGTGGCTGTTCCGATATCGGGAATATCGTCAGAGGTAATATGATCAACCGGAACAACAACGCAGGCCATAAAATTGCTGGTCGGTTTGCCTGTTTTGCAAAGAACAGTGAACTGGGAAGCGTAGGAGGCGTTGGTGATAAAACATTTGGATCCGTTTAAAATATAACTGCCATCGTCTCTTTTACTGATGAAAGAGGTCATCATGGAATTATCCGAACCGGCATTAGGTTCCGTCAAACAAAAAGAAGCAAGCACCGGTTTTTCCACGAAAGGTTCAAGAAATAATTTTTTCTGCTCATCAGTACCGTGTAGACCAATGACAACATTGGCCAGATCATTGCACATGGCTGAAGTGGAAATTCCCGTATCACCATAGGATAGTTCTACAATAATCAACGCGGAAGTAAAGGCATCAATTTCGTAGCCACGAACGGATTCGGGAATGCTTAAGTTTATCAAACCGGTTTTCCAAGCCTTGTTAATAACCCCCCAGGGGAAGACATGTTCTTTTTCCATTTCCAGAATATGCGGCGTTATTTCATTTTTGACAAATTTGCGCACAGTATCGAGATATGATACCTGATTTTCATTGAGACTGAAATCCATAAATAAAAAACCTTAACCTACACTATTTTAGAATTGCTGTTTTTATGCGGCAGCTCCCTTTTTAGGGGTATGTTCCACTCCTGCTTCTTTCCGCGGCTCAATTCCATATTTCTCCTGCAAAAACTTCGTCATGGTCACCGGATACAAGATGTAGGCCAGCACATCTTCATCATTACGGGCAAGATCACCCATATTTTTTTTCGCCTCTTCAATTTCCGGCTCCAGATAATCAGCTGGTCTTCCGGAAACAGGCTCTTGTCCCCTTTTGCAGTTCTTCAGTATTTTCTTGGTCAATTCCGCATCAATCGGCATCGGAGTTTTTCCGTAAAGGCCAAAAACAAGATCCCTGAGCTGATTGGAAACCCGCACATAACGGCCGAAAAGAACGTTCAGCACAGCTTGTGCGCCGATAATCTGCGAAACCGGAGTAACCAAAGGAGGAGATCCCATATCCTTGCGTGTCTGTATGACTTCTTTATAAATTTCTCCCAGTTTGTCCAGAGCATTCATTTCCTTTAACTGGCCGGTCAAGTTGGAAATCATGCCACCGGGAATCTGATGAGCCAAAACTCCGTTGTCAATAATGGAAAGTTTATGTGTAGCAAGATGGCTGTTATATTTTGGAGCAATATTTTCCAGATGTTCACCCAGCGTAAGAATTTTGTGCAGATCAATTCCCGTATCACGCGACGTTCCCCGTAGTGCTGCGACGACCGGTTCAATGGCGGGCATAGACGTTCTCAGCGCAAAAGGCGCCAGACACGTATCCACGACATCAATCCCGGCTTCTATTGCCTTAAGATATGTCATTGAGGCCATGCCGCTGGTGTAGTGGGAATGCAAATGCAGCGGCAGTTTGATTTCTTTCTTGATGGCGGCAACCAGATCATAAGCGTCAAAGGGAGAAAGAATGCCGCTCATGTCTTTGATGCAAATAGCGTTCGCACCCATCTGCTCCAGTTCTTTGGCTTTTTTGACGAAATATTCAAGGTTGTAAACTTCACCTCCGAGACGCACATCAGTCAGCGAGTAGCAGACGGCTCCCTGAAACTGCTTGCCGTTGGCCTTGATTCTTTGCGCGCAAGATTCCAAATTGCGAAAATCGTTCAACGCATCAAAACAACGGAAAACATCAATGCCGATTTCACAGGCCTTATCCACGAAAGCACAAACAACATCATCGGCATAATGACGATAGCCGACAAGGTTTTGTCCGCGTATCAACATCGCGAAAGGCGTTTTGGTAATATATTTTTTCAAAATCTTCGGACGCATCCAGGGATCCTCTCCCAAAAATCTGTGCATGGTATCGAAAGTCGCACCTCCCCACACTTCCATCGCGTGAAAGCCGCAACTATCCATCTCCTCAGCAATAGGAATCATATCTTCCGTACGCATTCTCGTAGCATAAATCGACTGATGCCCGTCACGAAAAGTATTATCCTGAATTTTCAGAGGATTGATTTTTATGTCTTTAGCTTTCTTCAAGATATTTGCTCCTTTACGAAAATAAATCGTTCTAAATTTTAATTAATTAGGTTGACGTCTTAAAAATCTTATCGGCAGCAGTAAGTCCTGTAACCGAATGACAGGCAACTCCTATAGTTTTAAAAAAATCACGCAGAGGTCTGCCTGGTCCTACTTCGTAAATTTCCTGTGCTTTATCGGCCAGTACCTGCATGTTACTGCGCCAATTCACCGCATTGCTTATTTGATTGACAAGATTTTTTTTTACTTCTGAACTATCACTTGCATGGAAACCTCCGGTAAAATTAGAAGTCACTTTAGACGCATTTTGCGCGTTTAAATTATTACCGAATTTTTCCAGTGTCTCGGCAAAACGGCTTTCAATTGTTTTCATCAAACTGCTGTGAAAAGGAGCGCTCACATTCAGCCGGACAAAACGAAATGTTTTTTCAGCGGGAAAATTTTGCGTCAGTCTTTTTTCCGTTTCGTCAATGGCCGTTATCTCGCCGCTGATAACAACCTGATTAGCGGAATTAATATTGGCAACACCGGCATTCAGACCATCCATCAATTTTTTAAGCATATCAATATCTATGTTATCTGAAATAACTGCCGCCATACCGCCGACTCCAACCGGCACGGCTTCCTGCATTAACTTGCCGCGTGTCTGGACTATTTTTACAGTTTCGGCCAGAGGCATAACCCCGGCAGCAATTAAGGCCGTAAATTCACCAAGGGAATGGCCGCCAAAATAATCAGGCGAGAAACCATAACGCTCATTCAGACCGCGCAGCATGCAAATTTCTGTTGTTACGATACAGGGCTGTGTAAATTCGGTAAGATTAAGCCTTTCATCTCCACCGAAACACATAGCGGAAACATCCCACCCCAAAGAATCGGCCGCCTCCTCAAAAGTTGCACGGCATGGAGGAATTTGTTCGTAAAAATCTTTGCCCATTCCCGGTCTTTGTGAACCCTGACCGGGAAAAACAACTGCTATGTTTTTATTATTTTTCATTTATAAGCAATTACCTTCGGGGAATTAGATCTATCTTAAAAAACACATAATAACAATGATAAAGTTGCCCAAAAGCACAATCCATGCCATTAGTAAAATAAATAGTGGATCAGCCAATCAATACGTATTTATTGTGTTTTTAAAAAGAAATTACGAAAACAACAATAGCAGAATACCGCCCCCCATGCGAAAAAAACTTCACACTGTGAAAAGGATTTTACTTAAATTACCGACAGCTTAAATAAAAAATTTCAGTGCGATAATTAAATTTCGTTACGTAGGCCTTTGTTTTTTCAGTTTTTGTTCCTGTTTTTGTTCTGTCTTGGAAGATGATTCCTCAGGCGATTTACATCCGTTCAGGCAATTCTGAAACTCACTTTCACATAATCTTCTATCAGGATTCATATTCAAACAGACTCGTTTGCTATATTCACAAGAGCTGATGCATTCTTTGGCATCTTTTTGTTCAGCAACAGAACTACCCGACAAATAAAAAGTAACTAAACACCAGGTAATGGCAAAAAAAATGATAATGGAAAAATTTTTCAACAGTTTTATATCCTTCCCCCTTTAATACATATGTCTTTTTATCTAACACAAATATGTCTTGAACTGTGTCAATAATATAATTATTTCATAAAATATAAGAAATCCCTTTGAGCGAAGAGTTCCGAAATAATTCTTATCTAATTAAAAATACTGATCTTTTATTTTTTTCAAAATCGAGAGATTTGTCTTTCAACGATTTTTTTTATTCTCATGGTAATAAGCTAAATTTAAATGCGGTATTAGTCCTTTTTCGCTTGACAGTTAAGCATTCTATTTTTATACTCCACACACTTGAAAAAGAGATGCTGCCTGTTTAAGGGCATTCTTATCAAATAAAAATAAATTTAAGGAGAATCACGATGAAATTGGAAGATGTAAAAAAAGTCGCAGTAATCGGTTCAGGAGCCATGGGAAACGGCATCGCCCAGATATGCGCGCAGGCTGGCCTGAAGGCTGTCATGGTGGACATCAAACAGGAATTTATTGACAAAGGGATGGCCACTGTCAACGCTAGTCTGGATAAACTGGTCAGCAAGGGCAAGCTCACCGCCGAAAAAAAGGCTGAGATATTGGGCAATTTGTCCACATCTTTAAACAACGCTGATGCAGTCAAGGACGCCCAGGTTGTTATTGAGGCAGTTCCGGAAATCATGGACCTGAAGAAAAAGGTGTTTGCCGAAATATCGGCCGCCGCACCGGCTGACGCGCTGCTGGCATCAAACACCTCCACCATGAGCATTTCCGAAATCGCCTCGGCCGCGAAGAACCCGGAACGGGTTCTCGGCATGCATTTCTTCAATCCCGCGCCGGTCATGAAAGGAGTGGAAGTGATTTACGCCAAGCAATCAACCGACGCCAACGTGGATCTGCTCTGCGAAATGACGAAGAAGATTGGTAAGGTTCCCGTCAAGGTGCTCAAGGATGCTCCGGGATTTATCGTAAACCGCCTCGGTGCACCAAACCAGGCCCTCATCAGCGCCATTTTAGATGAAGGCAAGATCAAGCCGGATTCCATCGACACACTCATGAAGACAGCCGCCGGCATGCCTATGGGACCCTTTGAACTCGCGGATTTTGTCGGCATTGATGTTTTCTATCATACCCTCAAGTACTATTCAGAGACGCTGTCTCCGGAATTCAAGCCCGGCAAAGTACTTCAGAATCTCCTGGACAGCAAAAAACTCGGCATGAAGAGCGGTCAGGGAATTTACAAATGGGAAGGCGGCAAGGCCCAGATCGATGCTTCCCAGCAGACTCAGGAAATGAGCCCCATGGATTTTCTAGCCATTCAGATAAATGAAGCGGTGCGGGTTTTGAAAGGAAAAATCGCAGCTTCCGCGGCAGATATAGATTTGGGCATGGTTCACTGCATGAGGGCCTTCGCCGGACCGTTCGCCCTTGGTGCAGGCATGGATCCCAAACAGTTGTCGGATACGCTGGAAAAATTGCACAAACGTTACGGGCTAAATATTTTCAAACCTGAGCCCGAAATCACGGACGGTTCCTTCAAAAACATGAAATAGTTTTTTTCTGTTTTTGAAAACTGATTAAAACTGCTTAAACAAGAAAAACAGCCCTGAATCAGGGCTGTTTTTTTGTCTTTGACAAATTCAAATTCAATCTGCTATGCCCATGTAAAATAAAAAATCAAAAAGGAATGAATATGGCCAAAAAATTAAAGTACAAAGATGTCTTTGAGCAATCCATCAAACAGCCGGATGTTTTCTGGGGAAAAGCGGCAAAAGATGTTATCTGGAACAAAAAATGGGACAAGGTTCTGGATGACAGCAGAAAACCTTTCTACCTCTGGTTTACCGGCGGTGAATTAAATACCTGTTACAACGCTCTTGACTATCAGGTTGAATCGGGGCGGGGAGAACAGGCGGCAATCATTTATGACAGCCCCGTGACTGATACCATTCAAAAAATATCTTACAATGAATTGCTGGAGAGAGTTTCCAAATTCGCCGGTGTCCTCACATCATTAGGCGTTAAAAAGGGTGACACAGTCATTATCTATATGCCCATGATACCCGAAGCATTGGCCGCCATGTTTTCCTGCGCCCGCATCGGTGCGGTTCATTCAGTTGTCTTCGGTGGATTTGCTCCCAACGAACTGGCCATCCGCATTGACGACGCCAAACCCAAAATTATCATTTCCGCTTCGTGCGGCATTGAAGTGAAAAAAACTATTCCCTACAAACCTCTTCTGGATGAGGCCATCAGAATAGCGGCACATAAACCGAAGAAATGCATCATTTATCAGCGTCCGCAGGTAAAAGCGGATTTCATAGAGTCGCGCGATCTGGATTGGAATGACCTGATGAAGGACGCGAAGGCCGTGCCCTGTGTATCTGTCGCCGCCACTGATCCGCTTTACATTCTTTACACTTCCGGAACGACGGGCAAGCCCAAAGGCGTCATGCGGGACAACGGCGGTCATGCTGTAGCCATGAAATGGTCAATGAAATATATTTATGACATTAAGCCCGGTGAAGTTTACTGGGCGGCCTCCGATGTCGGCTGGGTTGTCGGGCATTCCTATATTGTTTATGCTCCCCTGATTTACGGCTGCACAACTATTCTTTATGAAGGAAAGCCTGTCGGCACACCTGACCCGGGCGCCTTCTGGCGAGTCATTTCCCAGCACAATGTTTCCGTATTGTTCACTGCTCCCACTGCTTTCCGTGCCATCAAAAAGGAAGATCCCAACGGTGACTATCTGAAAAAATATGACATCAGATGCCTGAAATATCTATTTCTTGCGGGTGAACGTCTTGATCCCGATACCTATCATTGGGCAACCAATCTGCTGAAAATTCCCGTTGTGGATCACTGGTGGCAGACGGAAACAGGCTGGCCGATTGCCGCCAACTGCATGGGAATTGAGAAGTTCCCTATCAAGGCTGGCTCGCCGACAAAACCGGTGCCGGGGTACAATGTGCAGGTGATTGATTCGAACGGAAACCCGCTTCCCAACGGAGAAGAAGGTTCCGTCGTGGTAAAACTTCCACTGCCCCCCGGTTGTCTCCCTACTCTATGGCAGGATGACAAACGCTATCTGGAGTATGTCACGGAAAGACCGGGTTATTATGTAACCGGCGACGGTGGTCGATTCGATGAAGACGGTTATATCTTTATTATGGGACGTATTGATGATGTCATCAACGTCGCCGGACATCGCCTATCCACCGGCGCAATGGAAGAAATTGTCGCCAAACACAAGGATGTGGCGGAATGCGCGGTTTTTGGCGCCGAAGATCAGTTAAAAGGTCAGGTGCCTGTAGGATTTGTTGTACTCAAAGCCGGCGTGACCCGCAACCCTGATGAAATCGTAAAGGAACTTGTCCAGATGGTTCGCAATGAACTTGGCGCATTAGCCTGTTTCAAGGAAGCCGCTGTGGTCAGGGCTCTGCCCAAAACACGCTCGGGAAAAACCCTGCGGAGCACCATGCGCAAAATAGTTGACGGAAAAGATTATGTGGTGCCTTCAACTATTGACGATCCTGCCACTCTGGATGCCATCGCTGAAGCAGCCAAAACCATCGGCTACGGGAAAAAATGATTTCAACTTAAAAGAATATGCATGAAGATAAAATAATTACTTAGACACGAGAAGAGAACCATTTATTGTTTCATTATTTTGGAGAATGGGAACACGCTTTAATCGCAATCAGTCTTCACATTTAATAATATATAAGGCTTTTTTATCATATTCAAAATCTTGCGTAAACTGTTTGCCGCTACTGCAAGTGATAGTTCCCTTTCCATGGAATTTACCGTTGGCAAAACCACCTTCGTATTTAGTGCCATTGGCAAAGGTTAACGTTCCATTGCCCTGATAGACTCCGTTAACAAATTCACCTTCGTATTTATCGCCATTATTAAAATAATAAATCCCCTTGCCTTGGCGTTTATTATTAACAAATTCACCTAAGTATTTATCGCCATTGGCAAAAGTGTAAATTCCTCTACCGGTCACCCTGCCCTTATCAAGGTCACCTAAGTATTTATCACCATTGGCAAAGGTAAAAATTCCATTGCCGTGTTGCAGGCCATTAACAAATTCACCTTCGTATTTAGTGCCTGTTGTATGGGATAAAATACCTATGCCTTCGCGCTTTCCCATCTTGTGTTGTCCTTCAAAGCGTTTAAATTCTTTGCCGTTTTTATACCAGACCTCTATCCCAAATCCGGAAGTGTATCCTTTTACACACTTGCCCGACCATGTGACGGTATTACCTGCTTCAGACCTTACGTTCCACATTTTACAGTTTGTTTTATCTGTAGTGAACCATTGTCCTATTGCATTCACATCCAAGGAAATTAGCAGGAAACATAAAATAATTATTGAGCTTAAATATTTCATATTTAATACTCCTTATAAATTGTATAATTAAATTATCAACCTCAAGATTGATTCAATTTTATTATCTAAATGCTGAAAATGTCAAGGGAAAAGTTTTACGGATGTAAGAAGCACATGAGTTGTCCTGTTCTGTAGCACATAAACTGTCCGGTTGCTAAGTTGCCATTTGGAGGTGACCGATGCGACGG
>JAFGLS010000107.1 GCA_016927935.1 Syntrophaceae bacterium | reverse complement strand
TCATAAGGTTTTCGACCCATTGTGTTAGGATAAAATTTTATCTTTATCAGATGATTACTTGATTGGCAGGCTGAGCCCTCGACCCTCGCATCGGCCGCTGGCTCACGCCCGACCCGAAAGTATTCCCCTGGCAAAGTCCGTTTGTTTCGATGGATGGCAATCCTGTTGCGCTGGTGGATGTGTGGGGAGCGAGGCATTCCTTCGTGAATTAAATGACAGCGGAAGAGATTATACCGATTGGGTTATGTCCGGAAGTTGGCAAATATACAACCCTGATGGCGGTGAGGCGATGCAAACATTAATGTGAAAATAAATCCAAAATTATTTGATTTTAATATGCTGCCAGCCTCATTAGTTAATCGCAATTTATTGAGCAAATTCTGCTTGCTGTAGCTGTCTTGCAGAAATTTCAATATATTTTGGATTCGAGAACAAACTTCTTTTTCTATCGCTCCAATTTTCCAACTGTTCACGTATTACCTTTGTTTCAAAGGTGCTTTTATCGGTGGAAATAAAGTCAATTGACGATAGTAATTCAAGGGCGAAATCGGAATAAAAACCCGTCAGAAAGGAAATAGTTTTATTCGCAATAGCATATAACTCAGGATTGCTTTCAATGTACTTTTTAACGACATCATAGCCATCTGCCACCAGCGTCAATGGCTCAAACGGCTTCTTGTTCATATCGCTATATCCCATTATGTAACTGCCATTAAGAACATTCAACACAAATCGGACTTTCCCCGAATATGGTCCGTAGAAGTATGGAGTATAGTCAAGTTTAAAATATTTTTTTGCTCCAAAACGTTGTAAAAAATAGCAGATTTTTTCACTCGAAAATTCTGAAACATATTCTCCATTTTTAACCAAATCATATAAAACATAAAGCAATAATGCTCTTGCATCGGTCAACTTCACTCTTTCTTTTTTTAATTGTTCTCTAATGTGTTGAGAAGGTTCAAAAACCATTACTTCCGCTTTGAGACTGCTTAATTTTTGTTCAATGATTCGTTTAACCCTTTCCCACTCTAATCCACCATTTCCGGCTCCTAACGGGGGTATAGCAACGCTCTTAATATTGTATTCCTCAATAATACGAATTAAGTCGTCCAATCCGGCATCAATAAAACTATATTCGGATGGTTTTCTCCAATCTTTTTTTGTTGGAAAATTAATGATGTATTTTTCTCCTGTATTAAGATTGGAGTCTTTGGTTACAAGCAATTTCCCTATCTCAATTTCATTTTTCTTACAGGCCTCAACATAGGCCTTGTAGTTATGATGATATGCTTTCTTGAATTGCAATGCAATCCCTTTTCCCATTACACCAACGGTATTTACAGTGTTAATTAGTGCTTCTGCATTGCTTTCGAAAATATTTCCGTTAATATATTTTATCATGGCTGTAAGTATTAATAATAGGCATTCGGAATAACCTTAATTTTTTCTTGATTTATTCCAATTGAGATTAATCTTTTTTTTGCATTTTCGTTATAACAACCAAACCCCACTATTTGGTTGGGAGGTAAATCACCAGAAACTAAAAATTCAGCTTGCTTTTTCCTTTTAATATCCAGATTTTCGTTGCCGCCCCAATATGAGGATTTAACAGCTTTCCAGTCTATTATATCAACAAGTTCATTGACTCTTGTTGCATCGTAAAATGAAGTTAGGATATCAGTAGCGTGTCCATCAGTAAAAAGAAAGTCAATTTTTGAAGATATTATTTTACTTACTGAACATACTAAGTATATAATATCCGAAGGAGGCGTTGACCGTTCAACAAAATTTCCTCCATGCTCGACCACATAAAGCATTGGCATTCTAACTCCAAAGTAAAAGGGTACGTAATCACCTAAAGTTATATTGGGCAAATCATTTTTAGGATTAAAATCTCCATTATCAATGCGTGCAGTCTTTTTACTCCTGGTTTCAATGAGGGTTATATCTCCAATGTTTTTGTAATAAGGATTCTTGTTTGGAGAACCCTTATGAGTAATACCATATTGAAGAATATGCGGAATATTCTCTAAATGAGTAATTCTGTAGATTTTAACGTTGTTGAGTTCCACAATTCTGGTATTTCTGATTATTCCTCAAATATAAATTAATAAAGATACAATTGAAAATATGAGAGACCCGACATAGAAGACCAGGGTACCTATAATCCTGAAGTTGGAAGCACCTGGAACTTCCGTTACAACGCCATGGGGTGCATCATCAGCAACAGGCACAATGGCATAGACCGGATAGAGTACATCGCCTACAACAAGTGTCGTGTCATGTATAAAATGCTGTATAAGTTGAAAATAAACACTAAATAAGTCTCCACTTGAAAAGGTAAATTATCAACATCTTACTGGTCAAAAGCATGTTTTATGCTTGAATGAGTTTTACTGTTTAAACGGCGCGGTGGCCCGTCCGTTTTCCGGGCCGGCGGATGGCGGGAAGCCAAAATGGGCGACTTTCACGGCCTTGTGCAATGGCCGGAAATTTTGGTTTTTGCGCGGGGATAGGGTTAAGCGGACTAGACTTTTTGGGTTCTTTTTTGGGCAATGCCAAAAAGAACAAATGAATATACCCATCACCATACCGCCGAAAACAACACCATCACCCTCAACGATTTCATGGTTTACGGGAGCAGTCGCCTGGGCAGCTACATCGTCAACGAGCCCGAAGGCGGCACCACCGCCCCGACCTTCACCGCCGCCAATCAGCGCTTCGAACTCACCGACCACCTGGGAACAGTACGAGCTGTAATTACCGGCGAAAAAACTGGTGAGGGTGAAGCAAATATTATATCTTTGACAGACTCAATAGTCCGTTAAAGTTTATGCGGCCAAAGTGCCGTATTTCATAAGTTCTTTGACAATTTTTTGATTTTTTCTCGTGTTTGGGTT
>JAFGLS010000106.1 GCA_016927935.1 Syntrophaceae bacterium | reverse complement strand
TTTTCGGCAGCTTTGATAAAAGCTATTCAGGCTGAATTTCCTGAAATAAATACTTCTCAACGCTTTCATGTGGTTCAGCACAGTAGTTGGAATGAGGAAGTAACTAATCCGGAATGCCTGCAATTTGTGAAAACGAATGCTGATTATCACAAAATTCCTGATGGAAATGCCGTTGGAAACGGAACACCGGGATTCCGGTCGTTTGAAAATATTCAGTTGAATAATAGAATGATGAATCCTGAATTGCTCGAAATATGGCAACTTGCAATGGATTTAGCCAACCAATATAATGGTATAGAGGGACGTTACAACAATGAGGCCATTGCGGCAGGGGGAATGGATTTTTCTGATCTTTCTGAAGTTTGTTGGATCCTGGGCTTGCAGGAGATAAAAGATGTGGAACATTTTTTTGAGCATTATGCTTTTTAAAATATAAGACTAAACGCGGAGACGCTTTAACGCAAAATATTTACCTGTATTTATTTGAATAAATGATAGTCGTAGTGAAAGGGAATCCTTTGTTAAAAGCTTAAAAATAAATGACATGAGAGTAAGATATCTTATTTTTTTCTATGTTGTTTTTACTGTTGAGGTGGGTCTACATGCTCAGTCGTATTGTGATTTTATTAGAAAGGTTCGAATGTACCAGGATTCAGTCAAGATTAAGGAAATGCCTGAGGATGAATGTGAAGTTCCCATTGTGGATACCGCGACATTTGACATCAATGTTTATTTGGGATTCTTTGATAAATTAAAATTAGATTCAGGAAAAGAGAGTCACATGATAGGTGGATACAACAGCAGGTCAGGAAGTCCTTTGCTATATGTAACTGATACGTCTTTTAATGAACCTAAATACATAAAAAAGACAATAGGGCAGGCAAGAAGTTATATGGATTCAATAATAGAACAAAGGCTTCTTCATTATAAAAATGACAGTCTTTCGGAAGATGAGATTTTCCGAAGGATTGCTATTTATGAGAATCAAAAAGGATGTTTTGACCGTAAATATGCACTGATTCGTTTTGCTGCAGATTCAACGAATAGATTATATAACAATCTTTTTCCTGATGATACAGAAGAAGGGTATCTTCAATATTTGTTCTTTAATCAAATGGGAGAACAGTTTGCCCTTTACTGGCACTCTTTTTATGGAGAGAAAACTGTTATTTGTAACAGGAAGGATATAGAGTACTTTTTAGATTATTATAATGACAGGAAAGATAGTTTTTCATTTGAGAAAAATAAAATTCGAGATTTATTGGATTCAGATTTGTCTCCAACAGTAAGTTTAGATTCAGTTAATTGTACCATTACCTGGTATGAAATATTTACCCATAGAGGAATCTTCAAAAAAACCTACAAAATTGAACGGGATTATCCATTTCAAATTATGGAAGTTACGGAAGAGGAGGTTGCTGAAATTTCCGCCACATTTTTTTTTTAATAGACCTTCCTAAAACCTGTAGAATAGTGTTCATTGCGAGTCCCGATTTCTCGGGAAAGCAATCTTTTTTCAAAAAAAAGTTTCTCCGGAGAATGGTAATATTTTATCGTATTTTTGTTCGCATAATCTTTAAAACCAATTGCAATTCCGGAAACCTTTGAACAAAAAAACAGGATAAAAACTGAAACAAAAACCATGAAAAAAATAATCTATCGCTTAACCATTCTTTTTATTGCTATAATTTTCCCATTATCTGCATTCAGCCAGGATTACGATGTTGTTAAAAAGGGGCAACAAGTGCCTGAATTTTTGATAGACCAGAATGGGACCTCTTTCAATATCTCCGATTTCAGGGGAAGCGTGGTGTTGATTAATTTTTTCGCAACATGGTGCGGCCCTTGTCTCAGGGAAATGCCATTTCTCCAAAAGGAGGTTTGGGAGAAATTTAACGACAAGAACAACTTTAAAATGCTTGCAATTGGCCGGGGGCACGATTTCGCCGAAGTGGCAGCATTTAAGGAGAGTAAAGGTCTCGGATTTCCGGTGTATGGCGATAAAAATAAAAGCATCTATGAAAAATTCGCTACCGGTTATATTCCACGCAATTACATCCTGGATACCAGTGGAAAGATTGTTTATGCTTCGGTCGGATTTTCAGAAGCAGAATTCAGTAAAATGGTTGATATTTTAGAGCGTATGATTTCGGCAGACGACAAGGACTAAATGTTGTATCGCGAATCTTTTTTGTAGTTTTGCACAAAAGCAACTTATTATGATGGATATACTTCTAAATCATCGAACCATTCGCAAATATACCAACCAACCCATTGATGATGCTTTACTGAATGAAATTCTCACGGCCGGTACCCGTGCTTCTACCACCGGGAATATGCAGGTTTACAGTATCGTGGTTACCCGCGATGAAGAAATGAAGGAAAAGCTGGCTCCCACCCATTTTGGGCAGCCGGTTTTTAAGAATGCTCCCGTTTCTTTAACTTTCTGTGCCGATTTTAACCGGTTCAATAAATGGTGCCGGCAGCGAAATGCGGAGCCCGGATACGATAATTTTCAATCATTTGTTGCAGCTGCGATTGATGCTTTGTTGGTGGCACAAAATGTGTGCGTGGCTGCGGAATCCAAAAGGTTGGGTGTTTGTTATCTGGGCACAGTAACTTACAATGCCGATAAAATCATTGATATCCTCGGCTTGCCTAAAGGAGTTGTTCCAGTTGCTACTGTCACACTGGGCTGGCCCGATGAAAACCCGGAACAGGTGGAGCGCCTTCCATTAGA
>JAFGLS010000105.1 GCA_016927935.1 Syntrophaceae bacterium | reverse complement strand
GGCCATTGAAGCGCTGGGAGAAAGAAGTGAGCGCAAATAAAAACATCTTTTTCAACAGGCTAATCTGGGAAAAGATACCCTTCATTACCTTGACGATTATTTCCGGTATTATAACCTTCTGGGTACAGTACGAAGCCAACGCCGTATATCCATCCTTTCCCATGCGTATTTTCAATTCCACAGTTGCCTATGCTGTTTATTTAGGAAAAACCTTTTGGCCTGCTGATTTGGCCTTAAACTACTTTTTTGCCTATTCCTTTGACACCTGGCAAATAACAGCATCTTTCATAGTCCTGACATTAATTACCATAGCAGTTATTTATTATATCAGGAGCAGGCCTTTTTTATTTGTGGGTTGGTTTTGGTATTTGGGGACATTGGTGCCGGTTATCGGATTGGTGCCGACCAGCGCATTACTGGCGGATCACTACACATATCTGCCCTCAATCGGGATTGCCGTAATGTTAGCCTGGGGCATTGGGTCATTGTTAAAGAGAGCAGAATCCCGAAGGAAGATATTAGCGCCGGTTTCAGTATTAGTCCTGGCAATTATAATGATTCTAACCTGGCAGCAATGCGGCTACTGGAAAAACGGTGTTGAACTTTGGAATCACGCTCTAAAGACAACAAAAGAAAGCTTTCATCCGTATCTCCGTCTCGGACATGCTTACGGCATACAGGGGGATAACCGGCATGCCATTTATAATTTCGACAAAGCCATTAGTTTGAAACCAAATGAACATGGGGCATATAATGGAAGGGGGATTGTTTATTTTCAATTAGGCCAGTATCAAATGGCTATGCAGAACTTCAACAAAGCAATCCAGTTGAAACCTGATTACGCTTCTGCCTACAATAATAGAGCGATAATTTACATAAATCGTGGCAATGCAGAGCTTGGCTGTGAAGATGCAAGGAAAGCTTGCTCCCTGGAAGTTTGCGCGGCATTGGACGAAGCTAAATTGAAAGGATACTGTCGTTAATGGGGATCGAGAATATGAAAAAAATTATCAAAAAGATGAGTTGATTAAGCAAATGCTGAATTCCTGAAAGTTTCTACTTGATTTCTGCTCCCGTTTTATGGGAAGAACATAGCCAATGAAAAGTTCAAACCTTGTTTACAAAATTATCGTAAAAAGCGTAAAGTTCAATTCGCTAAAATAAAATATAAAATTTTAGGGAGGAAAGTTTATGGCTGAAGCTAAATTACCTTGGTTGAAAGAATACAACGTTTTTGGAATACCTGAAACATTTAAACCTTATCCAGATAAGCCGGCATATGACATGCTGTACAAGGCGGCGGAAAAGTACAAAAAGCAGGGCCTTATTCAGATGAATTACAAGATTACCTATCCGGAGGTGAAGGATCATGTCGATCGTTTGGCTACGGCTTTGTATAAAATGGGATTGAAGAAAGGCGAGAGAGTCGCTACCCTTTTACCGACTTCCGTCCAGTATGTTATTGCGGATTATGCTATTTCCAGAGCCGGTCTGGTTCATATACCCAGTAGTTCCCTGGAACCGGCTGAGCAGCTTAATCATAAATTCAAAGAAGCCTCGCCGACCGGTTTAATCTGTCTGGACGAATATCTGAATGTTGTCGAAGAAATACTGAAGAAATTTCAGATAAAAAACATTGTTGTTTCCAAATTAGCTGATTACTCGGTTAATAAACCGCAAAGCTATGAACCTCTGAAGGTAAAAGAAGCAGTATGGTGGACTGAACTAATTTCCAAAACATCTCCCAATCCTCCCGATGTGACCTTTGATGTGGAAAAAGATTTGGAAATGATTCTTTTCACAGGAGGTACAACGGGGCTTCCCAAGGGTTGTATGCTGACGCACCGCAATGTGTACGCGAACACCATTCAAAATTCGAACGCGATGGGTGCGGCACAGCCGATGCTGGAAGGTGTTCTTACCGTATTAATGGGGACGCCCATGTTTCATTCATATGGTCATTGCACCATGCATAGCATGACCTATGCCGGTTACAATCAGATAATGGTTCCCGACGCCCGCAATACATCGGATATATTAGATATGATATTAAAATATCGTCCGTTAATCCAGTTGGGTGTTCCCACTCAATTTCTTAAATTAACACAGGAGAAATTAAAGGGCATTTCCATTTTGGGAATTTCCGGTTCGGCGCCTCTGCCCAAGACGGTTCAGGAGGAATTTGAAAAGAAGGGCGGTGGTGGCGGTATAATGGAAGGATACGGGCTTTCCGAAATGTCTCCGGTAACCCACTTGAATACTTCATTTATGCTCCGTATCTTAGGCGGCAGAACTGTCGTCAAAATGAACAACAAACTTCTTAAGCTACCGGGGGTTATACCGATTACCAATGCTTTCCTGAGAGCTGTAGGAAGCAAAACTGTCTGTTATGTTTTGGGCAAGGCCATAGGCATGCTATCCAAATTAACTGTCTCTTCCGCTAAAAAAGCAAAGACAAAAGTGGAAAAGAGAGGGACCATAGGCATTCCTCTTCCCGATACGGAAATAAAGATTGTTGATGTCGATACAGGCAAGAATTTGTCATGGGATGAGATGATTGCCGGCAAGACGGGTGAAATGTGTCTGCGCGGTCCGCAGAGGATGCTGGGATACTGGCCCACACCTGGCAGCGGTTTAGATGAGGAAGGATACGTTCGCACCGGCGATGTCGTCAAGGTTGATGAAAACGGCTACTTCTACATTGTGGATAGAACCAAGGATATGATTATCGTTTCCGGATTTAAGGTATATTCCAGAGAGATTGATGACATTCTGCATAATTGTCCGGGTGTCTCAAGAGCCGCGACAGTTGGAATTCCCGACCCCGAAAGACAGGGTAGTGAGCGCGTCTGCGTATTTGTCGAGGCGCAAAGTGGAGTCACCGTGACTGAAGAAACGATTGTTACGTATCTGAAGACCACTGTGGCAAAATACGCCGTACCGAAGATTGTTCGAATCGTTGATGCAATACCCCTTACTGAGGTGCAGAAGATAGATAAGAAAAAGCTGCGCGTGATGGCCGAAGAAGTCGCAAAATCCAAACCATAATGACACTCGCTGACTTAGGAAGCGTAAGTGGAATTATCCTAGGAACGTAGTGACGTAGGGCAGTGATTTCGGTTTCAGATGAATCCAGTCAGAGGCGGCAGTAGATGGCGTTAAAAACCTATAACGTTCTGATTATTGGTTCAGGCCCGGCCGGACTTTTTGCCGCTATCCGGCTGGAAAAGCTAGGAATGAATAAAATTGCCGTTGTTGATCGCAATTCCTATCCGGCCGGTGGACTCCTCAACGACGGCAAACTGAACTTTGATTACCGCGTCGGCCTGGATATCAATGAACTGCAGATTGAACGCGCCACGGCGGAAAAGATGATGCGGGAAATCAAACAGACTCTTACCGGTTTCCCGCGCTGCCGGCAGGTTACCTTTGTAGATAATAACAGACAGATTATAGCGCTGGCCGATATGGCCTCCCAGCATGGTGCGCAATTCATCGCGCCCGAGCAATGGCATTGGGGCACTGATAACGGCAAGGATCTTGTTGACTATCTGCGAGGGCATTTGAAAAAAACCGATTTTTTCCTGAACACGGAAGTCATGGCCATTGAAAAACTTGCTGAAAATGATTTCCGGCTGGACTGCCGCTGCAACAAAAAAAGAATAAACTACAGTGCGCGGGTTATTCTAGCCGCGCCGGGGCGCAGCGGCGCCTACTGGTTTCGCGACATTGCCAATAAACTGAACATTCAAAATAATTTTGGTCCGATTGATGTGGGAATTCGCCTGGAGCTTAACAGAAAGCTTTACGATTTCATTACCGACATTGTTTACGATCCCAAATTCATTTTCACGACAAGGCGTCACGGCGATAAAGTCAGAACCTTCTGCACCAACCCCGGCGGGCGGGTGCGTATGGAAAATTACGGCGATTTCAAACTGGTTAATGGAGATGCCCTTTTCGGTAAAAAGACCAATAACACCAACTTTGCTCTGATTAACACTGTTGCCCTTACTAAACCTTATTCCGATACCACCGAATTCGGTCAGAGTATTGCCAAACAATTTTTTCTGCTGGGCGGCGGAAAACCTATTGTCCAGCGCATAGGCGATTTCCGGGAGGGGAGAAGAAGCTCTCTGTCCACGTTCAACAGCACAACCAGCCATTTTGAAGTCTGCAGGGCAACCTGCAGCGTGACTCCCGGTGATATCACACTGGCCATGCCCGCGCGCATTATGGACAATCTGTGGGAATCGCTCAAATCACTGGACAAAATAATTCCGGGTATTCTTCATCCTTCGACATTGATGTACGCGCCGGAGATAAAGTTTTTTGACACGCATTTTCCCACTGACCGCAATCTCGAGACAAACATCAAGGGCATATTTGTCGCCGGTGACGGCACCGGCAAGAGCCGCGGCATTGTGGGAGCGGCAATATCCGGAATTATTGCGGCAGAGGGAGTGATGCGTAAGTAGATAGTGGATAAAAAGTAAGTTCGATGTTCAACGTTCTACGTTCAAGGTTAAAAAAGACTGAATGGTAAAAAGAATTGCCTTTGTTAAAAGAAGGTAACCAATGGCGGATAACTCCATTAAAAATTTCTTTTTTCCGAAGCTTACCGGGAGATATTTGCTAAGGCTTGCTGTCGTTGTCATCGTTTCCATTATTATTTTTAAATATGTATTCATACCGTTGCGCATTCAGGGCGAAAGCATGGCGCCGACCTATAAAACCGGTTCGTTCAATTTCTGTTTTGCCCTGCGCTATATGTTTTCCCATCCCTCGCCACCGGATGTTGTGACTGTGCGAATGGCGGGGCAAAAGGTGATGCTGTTAAAGCGCGTTGCGGCTACCGAAGGCCAGAGCGTTGAATTCAGAAATGGCATTCTTTTTGTGGACGGAAAAAAGGTTGATGAACCTTACGTATCGGGTAAGAGCGACTGGAATGTTCCTCCAACTGCGGTCAAACCGGGATTTGTTTATGTGGTGGGAGACAATCGCGGCATGCCCGCTGAAGCACACTCTTTCGGCCAGACACCTGTAAACCGGATTGTAGGAGCGCCATTATGGTAAATAAAAAATATCTTGCCATAGGGCTGATACTTGTCGTGGCGGTTGCCGTGTTTCTGATTTTTTTTGTTGATTGGGAGGCCAGAGCTGTAAAAAAACAGTTGCGCTCTATCGCCAAGGAAATGGCCTGGGGGTCGGCTGAAAATGAACTGACGATAGCCGTCCGCATCCGACATGTGCAGGAAAAAGTTGCCGAAACCTGTCAAATCGAAGTACCAAGCTACAAGATTTCCCTGTCGGTTGCTAAAAAGGATGTTCCCGCGTACATGATGATGGCCAGAAACTACTATAAAAATCTTTCCGTCAAATTTGAAGATTTAAAAGTTGAGTCTATCCAGCTACCGCAGGCACGCGCTATCGCCACCGCTTATGTAAAGGCAGCGACTGCCGACGGTCAAAGGAACGATGAAGCGATGGAGTTGAAATTTTACCTGCAAAAAGTCGAGAAAACATGGCAGATAACAGATGTTAATGAGGTACAGGTTTTATCCCGTTAGAGTATTTAATAAAATGTTCAAGGAGGGAAAAGGATATGGCGGGTGTAAGCTTTATAGAGCATAAAGGAGTAAAAATACTGTATGAGAACTGTTCAAACACCAAACCCGAAGAAATACTTCCTCTGATGGAAGAAGCAAAAAAAATAATTTTCAGTCAACCCCTAAATTCAATACTTGCTCTTGTTAATGTCAAAGACACAAGGTTTGATGCGTCAGTTATCTCCGCCGCGAAGGATTTTGTGAAAGGGAATAAACCATATATGAAACTTGTGGCAGTTTATGGTGTGGAAGGTTTAAAAGAAATCATCTTTAGAAGCGTTTTGGCTTTTTCAGGCAGGAAAAATATTGTTCTCTGTAAAACCATCGAAGAAGGAAAAGACTATTTAGTGAGTCATGCTGATAATGACACCCGCTAATCACGATTGTATAGGGCGAAGCGTAAGTCGTGGTGAGACTTAAATTTCAAAAACGGGGTTCATTGAAATTTTTTAGTCGAATTATCCAATCCCGATACATCGGAATTGGGAATTATCCCCGCAACCTAACAGGATAATTATCACCTCTTAATAGAACGCTTTTGTCATACCGACGAAGGAGACTGTGTCGTAATAGCAAAGACTGTCATTCCGAATCCCGATGAATCGGGATTCGGAATCTTAAAACACTGAATTTATTGAGATCAAGATTTCTCGCTTCGCGTCGAAATGGGTGTAATGGCAAAAAATGTGTGCTGTTTTTCATTTTTTTAGATAAAAGAACCAGTTAAAAAATGCTTTACGTTTTAG
>JAFGLS010000104.1 GCA_016927935.1 Syntrophaceae bacterium | reverse complement strand
CCATGACAAGATCGCCTCGACCTTCGGCATCTTCATCACCGACCAGAGCCACCCGGTAGTGCCGGTCAAATTGCGCTTTGTGCCCGAAATGGCGCGCTACGTGCGCAGCATGCTCCCGCACCCGGGCCAGGAGTTCTGCGACCAGCCCAATGGCTGCCTGGAGGTCTCGTTCCCATCGACCCTCAACCGCGAGCTGATCGCCGAGATCCTGGGTTTCGGCGAGCAGGTCGAAGTGCTGGAGCCCCGTGAACTGCGCAAAGAGATCGCGGCGATATTGGGGAAGACAGCGAAAATCTATTGTTGATCCAATATATTTTGAGATCAAGAAAACAAACATACAGTTGTTGACGGCCTCGCTGGTATTAGGCCAAGGGGTAGATTGATTCTCGTTCAGTCATTTTCCTTTGTTGATAAAGGTAAGTTTTTCCATATTTTTTCAAAGTTATATATTAAATTGTTCGTGGAAGTTGCAATTGTTTGAATTCGGCTGATTACAAATGGAATGCCAAATTCATCAGGAAAAACTGTTTGGCAGAAGAATGAGTTTGGTGGCAGCAAAGTGCCATTACTGGTTTGCCCTCCTTCTTTTCCAACGCGGATGATTAGGTATTTCCCAGCAACGTGTATAATATTTGGTCGTTTATAAAGTGGGATTTCTGGATGTTCGAGATAAAATGTATTGATTGTTGAAAGAGATGTTTCTGGTGTAATCCCAGCAGAAGCAAAAATAATTTTGAAAGGCCATTCTTCGTAATCATTGATTACAATTAATGGGTTATTTCGACCCTCTAAGGGGCATTTATCTGGAAGACTGGCAAAATTATTAAGGCTATCAATTAGCTCATTGCTGTTTAAATTTGATTTAACCGAAACAACTCCGATACATCCATCAATGCACGAAAATGATTTGCCTGACCCATCAGTGTTGAAAAAGTTAAATCTAATTGTCTGTTCATTGCAGATAATGATATCGATCTGTTTTGATTCGTTTCCGTCCAAGTCAAAAACAAATCCGCCGAGATCAACATTACAACATGTAGGTAAATGTAGTTTTAGGATATTGGCATATACTTTTTCTCTTGAAACTCCGACATCGGTTGTATTTTGAAATATTGATGCCGAATCAGCTTCACCTTTTAATACTTTTCCGATTTGTGAGAAATAGTTGTTTAGCCGGTTATAAAATGGTTTTGTCATGAATGCCTCAGGCATAGCCTAACTTTTATTATATCACGATTATTATTAGCATGTTTATATAGCGATTATTTGTGTGATGGGCGATAGCGATTTTTGAAGCTTAAGTGTTTGATCTATATGGCTTTGTTTGAATGCCAATTGATTGAAAATTGAATAATGAAATAATGTTATATTACAGTATAATACTGATTATATGCCGTTCAATAAAAAGCACCACTATGTTCCGAAGTTTTATTTAAAGAGATTTACTGATAATAGCAAAAGTATCAATATTTTTAATATCCCATCACTTCGAATCATCGAAAATGCAAGTCTAAAAAATGAATGCTATAAAGATTATTTTTATGGAGAAGATTTAAAATTTGAGAAAGCATTATCTATTTTAGAGGGGAAAACAGCTAAAGTATTACAAGATATTTCAATCTCTAATAAATTGCCGCCTTTTCCATCTCCGCAGTACATAGTTTTACTTATTAATGTGATTATGCAGGAAGCTCGGACGAAATTTGCCGCGGACCAGATAGATGAATTGGTAGATAAAAACATGAAACATTTATTGGAGATACAAAACGGAATAACGCAAGACGATTTGAGTAAAATTAAAATTGGCCTTAAAAAGCCAGCAAGGATGGCTGTTTCCGTAGCCGCGCAATGTCATTTAATGGCAATGGACTTAAAATGCAAATTACTAACTATTGGTTCTAATAGGGAGTTCATTACAAGCGATAACCCCGTTGTTTATTATAATCAATATCTTGAATACAGAACATTTGCAAGTAATACCGGCATTGCATCTAAGGGACTGGAAATATTCTATCCAATTGATCACAAGCACTTGATAGTTTATTACGATGCAGATGTTTACATTGTTGGTAATAAAAAAGATAAAGTAATAAAGTTAAAAAAAAGAAGGGATATTGAAATGTTAAATAAATTGCAATATGTGAATGCTGGATCGAATATTTATTTTCACGAAAAACATCCTAATTTTAGTAAATTAAAAGATCTATCTTCAAAATATCGGCGAAAACAAAAAGCAAGTTTTAAGGCTTTTGTAAATGAAGAGAAATCCGAAATACGAAATGAGTTGATGGGATCCTCTAAAGAAGACGTTCGAATAGAACTCAATCTAAGCTTTATTAAGGTTTTGAGGAAAGCTAAAAAATGGCGTAAAAAGTTGCAAAAACAAAAAGAGCAGCCAGCAGTATTGATCCGTAATATGCAGTTATATGAAAAATATCATCAATTTCAGGAATTAGTAAAAAAAGGTGTTTATAATTCCGGAGATTTCCATAGATTTCTGTTTTCAGGAAAACTTAGCCAAGAAGGTTGAGGAAAATAGTGATTCGGGATTGAGATAGAAAATATAAAAATAATTGAGCCCTTTATTGAGGGCAATTGGTATCTCAGAATGTTGGAAATGATCGGGGAGTTCTTTTCAAAGAAACCGACGAGCTGTTACTGCATTTGAAAGATCGCGGGGGTCTGAAATATCGGAAGAATTGACAAGCTCCAAAAGATATTAGTACCAGGTCTTTTATTATTACTTTTTCCATTCCGTTTTCACCCGAGCACTGTTCTTTGAATTTTGGAACTGGGCACTCTGTCGTTGCGTTTGTGGCATGGTCAGTCATTCGATCTCAAGTATTGGTATAAGGTCTCGCGACTGATGCCAAACTCGCGGGCAAGGGCGGCTTTTTGGTCGCCGGTAGCAGCCCGCTGGCGCAGAGCGGCCACCTGCTCGGGTGATAACGCTTTCTTGCGGCCACGGTACGCTCCACGTTTTTTGGCCAGTGCGATCCCTTCGCGCTGGCGCTCGCGGATCAGGGCCCGCTCAAATTCAGCGAAGAACGTCTCCGTGGTCACGCCTCAAAAATGAACTTTGGGAAACATAGACGGTGTCTGCTTGAGTTTGCATTGCCAGGGTAGATGCAAAACTATATAACTAGTTTTTAAACTATCTAGAAAACTGGATTTCCACATAACTACATTTCTACAAAACTACAAAACTACACAACTACACAACTACACAACTACATATGATAAAATGGCAGCATCAATTGAAGCGAGCAAGAGAGATAATTGAAATGAATGAAGAGAGCCAAATAATTGATCTAGGCAGGCGCTTGTATGAGGAACTTCAAAATCACTTGCGGAGTTTGATTGATGACAAAGCAGTAATAGAGAAGTTATTTACTACTGCTGGAATCGACTCCGGCACAAAAGATTTATTAATTACCATATTGGAAGAGCACGGAGTCAAAGATCTCTTGCAAATCGGCCGAACACCTGTAATTCCTGTGCTGCAGAAATTATCGGAGTTCATTGCAAAAAAGCGCGGATTAGACGTGGATGCAGCAAAAATGGGAGTCTGCGCCTGGGCAATTGCGCTGAATGTAGGATCAGTGAATGATGTCTGCAGCCTTTTTACTTCCCCGGAACAGGCAAATGAGGCAGTCGAACTGGGAAGGAAGATGAATGAAGCCATTATGATGAAGTGGCAAAAAATGATCTCTTCGCCACAAAAGATGGCTTGGACTTTAGCGCAACGATTTTCGGATGATCAGGAAAAATTGGTTCTACTCGCCGTACACATTCGCTACTTGATCAAGCGTGGCGGTTGTCCCATTTCCATACTCCTTTTAAAACGAGAAATGAGGCGTTTGCAGAGATTTGTAGGGTTTTCGGCAGCTTCGGCCGCCCTCGGAGTCGGCGCCTGGGGGCTGGCTTTAGGGTCATTGAAAGAGAGCGATTTGCCCGACTTTATAGCCAGTTCATAGCCTCGCTAGGCTACCGCGCTCTTTAAAGGTTCTTATAGGGAAAATGCCTGGTACCATAGAAAAGTCGCCTCAGAATGGATCCTGGCGCGATTTTGAAGGGAATTAATTGGCGTTGGCGATGATGCTGGGCAGGCGGTTCATGGCTTCGGCGATTTTCGAATCGGTGACTTTCGCATAGTGGGAATTTTGGGGACTGGAATAAAAAAAAATTGCTTCTAAAATAAAACCAACACTTTTACAGGGAGGTGCGATCATGGGTCAGAGCTTTGTGATTGCATGCACTGAATGTGACTATAAAAAAGAATTAATGCTTGGAATCGGGATGATGTACAGCCCTGCGAATGTGGAAGGTTTTGATTCGGAATTTACTATACTTCCATCTCTCATAAAATCAAAGAAAACTCTAGAATTGGTAAAATGCCTGCTGAATGAGAAGCAAGGCAGATTTGCGGACAATTATGGACATGCTTTATATCACTGTTCCAAGTGCGGGGAGTTTTATGAGCGCTTTTTCTATCATATTGATCATGAAAGCGGCAGCTTTGAGCCAACCTTCAAATGTCCAAAGTGCAGGGTGGTAATGATCAAGTTTGAAGCTGATGAGGATGATGAAAAAAATATTGATTTGTCGCGGTATCCCTGCCCGAAATGCGGCAGGAATGGATTGATCCAAGATGTCAATTCAATGGTATGTTGGGATTAAAGCGGGCCGCCCCCGGCTCCCCAGCCAAGGGGCTAGTTTATGGGGTGTTGTCTTAGATATCTAACGCCTGCGCTGAGGCGCAGAGGAATGCGCGCAGCGCTTTCTGGAGTTGTTCTCCAGCCCACTGTTAGCTGTCGCTTTCATTTTCGCAACCGCCTTCAACCCTTTGCTAATAACCTCATGCAGGAGCTCTATTCGGCCAGCCAGCCTAGACCGATCTTTAGATTTTGATTCTTCGCTGAGGCCCCGCCTCTTGGTGATTTCTGCGAATAACGTTATTTCTTCAGGAAGAAACACAGGATTGTGCAGCAGTTCTTCGTGGCACTCATAACAGAACACTGCGGTTTCTCCCTCGTACCCCCAAAGGCATTTGTCGAAAACTCCTTGGTGTTTCGTATCCTTTCTGTTTGCGGACCGTCCGAAGAACCGCTCAGCCACATAATGGTGCTTTGTGGCATGACTGCGCCCTTTCGGCGAGGGTTGAGCGTAGGTTCTTGCTGTTCGATGCAGGATGCAATTACAGATTGAACACCGTTCCATGTTTCTCCTCTCAGCTAACGCCAAAATCAGCCGGCGCGCAGCGATCGGCTGGATTGGCGTTAGTTGGGCTGTTAATTTTGTCGTGCGGGCTGCTTCTGTGTGCAATTTCAAACCCAGGGCACTAATTACTTTAAGGATGGTATCGAAGCCCGGACTTCTTTCCCCGGAAAGAGCCTTATTCAGACTTTCCCGAGACAACCCGGCATCTCGCGCCACCTGAGACATACCTTTTGCTCTTGCGATGTTCCCCAATGCTTTAGTAATAAACGCTGCATCACCATTTGCTTCTTCAATGCACATTTCCAAGTAAGCGGCCATTTCTTGGGGTGTGCGCAGGTGCTCGGAGACTTCATATTTTGTTGTAACTGTTTTTGCCATGCTACCTCCTATAAATTTCGTGCCAAGCGAAGCGCAGTTTTTATGTCCCTGGCTTGCGTGCTTTTATCGCCGCCAGCCAACAAGATAATCACCGATCGCTCATGCCGTAGATAATAAACCCGATAGCCGGGACCATGATCAATACGCATCTCCACAACACCTAATGTGCGTTGAAAAGTCGCCTCAGAATGGATCCTGGCGCGATTTTGAAGGGGATTAATTAGCATTGGCGACGATGCTGGGCAGGCGGTTCATGGCTTCGGCGATTTTCGCGTCGGTGACTTTCGCATAGCGCTGCGTCGTGCTGATGTTGGCATGCCCGAGGATCTTGGAGACGGTATAAAGGTCGACGCCATTCCCCAGCAGCCACGTCGCGCAGGTATGCCGGCTCATATGGAAATGAAGATGCTTCTCCAATCCAGCGACCTTGGCCCAGTTGCGCAAGCTGTTGTTTATCGTCACACCACTTTTCAGATTGAATATGTGGGGGAAATTGACCATCTTCTCGTTTTCCCCCATCCAGATCTTTGCCTCGGGCGGAATCGGCAAATACTCGAAGCCGCCGGTTTTCTTTTGCCTGAACTTCAGACGGCCATCCTTGTAGTTTTCCCATTTCAGCGCCTGCACATCGGAAAATCGCAAGCCGGTGTAGCAGCAGAACAGGAAGGCGCGCCTCATCTCGGGGTCGGGAGCGTAGGGGGTAGCGGCCAGGGCCTCGAGCTCCGCCTGGGTCAAATACTCGATCTCGGTCTCCTTGGTGCGAATGCCCTCAATAAGCCTGGCCGGGCTGAGCGTGATGATCCGATCCTTCACCGCGCGATTCAGCGCCGCCTTGAATATGGAGTAGATGAGGTGGGCCGAATTCGTTGACAGGCGCTCCAGCAGGAAATCCCGGAATTGGGCAGCCCACGATTCGTTGACGTTGCCGATGCTTACGCGGTTGCCCGGGAATTCCTGCAAGTGCTTGTGACAAAGCTGCCAGTTGTGGTCCTCTTTATTGATGGTCTCATAATATTTCAGGAAGGTCATTTTTCGCTTGTGCGCCGGCGCCGTTCCCCGGCCCATGCTCTCCATCTCTTCTTCGCGGTTTAATCTGATCTTTTCGGCCAGGCGTTGGGTTTCCTTGTCCCGGGTTTTATCGCCAATCAGGCGCAGCTTGAGAAATTCATAATTCCACTTGTCGTTGGCCCACCATTTCAGAAACAGCGATGTGCCTTTTTTGCCAACCCGCTTCTTCAGGGAAACCGTCATGATCGCCTCCGAATATATAGTAACGTAATAGTAACGGTTATTCAACAAATTTAGTTAAATAATGAGAAATTTCAATAAACATGCGGTCATTTCGATAAGTGCTATAAATAAGGATTAATTAGCCTTTATTGCACGATTTATCACAATCCTTAATTATGCTGATTGGTTGTTATTATTACTAACACTATCACTAACACTAACACTGGGCGCGGGCGCTCTTGGCGCCTAGCCTCTGGAACGTCCGTTGTAGACCGTCCCGGCGGTT
>JAFGLS010000014.1 GCA_016927935.1 Syntrophaceae bacterium | reverse complement strand
CAAATTTCAATACACCTATAGTGACCCCATGGTGCCCTTCAGGGTATTTAGGTTATTCGTTTTTGAAATTTGAGTCTCACAATAAATAATACGATACCAATTCGCTCTTATTATTCCCGGAAAGCGATATGTTATAATATTGTGGAAACAATAGGTGATTTGTAAATGTATGTCAATCACGAATAGATACAACAAAACAAGTTTGAGCGTTTATGTTTTTCAACTTTTTGTAGTCCTAATCACACTCCACTTTGGGGATAATTTCCAATCCCGATGCAACGGGATTGGATGGTTCGGCTTAAGCTTTAATGAGCCTTGACTATAGTCTTAGAGCGAATTATCCCACTCCACTACGCTTCGGGGATTGTTCGCTTTGGGATCCCATTTGGGAACCACAGGCTTACGATCCCGCCACCTTCAGGTGGCCGGGACATACTTCGTTGCACTCGTCTTCAGCTTGCCTTATTACCACTTACGCTTCCTATAGTCAGCGAGTCTCATTAGAAAAGCGTTTTGCTGAAAAAGCCTTTCGTGCTATTGTATTATAAAATAATTCCCGAAAGGGAAAATGATTTGATAGCTTCATGAAATATAGTCCATTAAAATCAGCTTTAAAGGATTTTTTCTTCTTCTGGAAACCTTCTCTGGCAAGGAGATTGACTTTCTCCTTTACCGTTTTTGGCCTGGTTATCGGCTATGCCGTTTTTATTTTTCTTGCTGTTTCTTCAACGAATGTTTTCATTAAACTGGTTTCCAAATCGGTCGGTCAGTATCTTGATTATACGTCAAAGGATAACATCGGTAAAAAGCAGGCAGAACTCCTTAAATTTATTGACGAGCGGATGATTAACATCGCAAACACGGCCAAAGTCATGCAGGTTATTCTTCCCCCATTGAAATTTGATCTTTATTTCCAAAAGGGTAAAGCATGGCGGCATACTTACACGGATGAAAAGGGGGCAGTTAAATCAGAAAAAATTTCCAATCAGTTGATCTCTGAATCACTGGAAAAAGCTAAAAAGGATAAAATAAGCACCTCGTCTCTGTTATTTTATGGCGCCAAAGACAAGGTTAATGTCAAAATTAATATCAGTCCCGATGAAAAAAATTACACACAACTTATTTCTTTTGATATTTATCGCTTGGGAGTCCTTAAAATTCTGCAGGAAAATATTTATAAAGCGGCTTTCTTTTTTGTTTTGCTGTTGATTATTTCGCACACCTTGGGACACTTATTCAGCTTCCTGCTGGCGCGACCTATCGAACAGCTCTCTAATGAGGCGAAAATAATAGCATCGGGACAGTATGAACGTCGTTTTACGATCGGACGGGAAGATGAAATAGGCATGCTGGCAGAGTCCCTCAATACTATGGCTTCCCGGATTATTGATGGGACAAAAGAAAGAGAAAATATTCTGATTGGAATATTGATTGCTTTGACCAGAGCAATTGACGCGAAGTCGCCGTGGACAGCCGGACATAGTGAGCGGGTTACCAAATTTGCGGAGTTAATCGGTCGGGGTTTTGGATTAAAAGATGACCAGATACGTGTCTTGACTATTTCCGCGATTCTTCATGACATTGGCAAGATCGCCGTTCCGGAACAGATTCTCGATAAACCGGGAAAACTGACCGAAGAAGAATTCGCTATAGTTAAGAAGCATTCTCAAACAGGAGCAGATATAATAGCTTCCATTCCTTCCTATGAAACTATTCTTCCGGGGGTTCTTCATCATCACGAACGCTGGGATGGAGGGGGCTATCCAAAAGGCATAAAAGAAAAGGATATACCTCTCTTTGCTAGAATAATCTGCATTGCCGATGTCTATGATGCATTGATGGATGACAGACCTTATCGCAAGGCCTGGAACAGAGAAGATGTTCTTAAGTTTTTCGAAGAGCAGAAGGAAAAAATGTTCGATCCCGAACTTGTGAGTATATTCCTGAAACTTCCGGAAATTTAAAAACATTTTACAGGAAAATCCGGAAAGTTCTCATTGCGGTTTTCAGAAATCATCAATTGTGGGGTCGCAATTTTTAATTCTGTTTTT
Source organism: Syntrophaceae bacterium (assembly GCA_016927935.1). Classification (GTDB taxonomy): domain Bacteria; phylum Desulfobacterota; class Syntrophia; order Syntrophales; family Smithellaceae; genus Smithella. The sequence continues at coordinate 12,600 of JAFGLS010000014.1, read as the reverse complement.
TTTTCAGTTGTCTTGTCCAGAGTGTCAGCCAGATGACAATAAATATCATCATGGCGACGCCGAGTTTATAGGCAACAATTTTGGAAAAGAGTATTGCTAAAAAGGATTTAATATTATAATAAAAACATTTCATCGCCAAGGAGGACTGATATAGCGCCACCATGATGAAACGTTTATCGCTGTCAGTACGATTAATTTTCAAGAATTTTCTGAATTTCTGGATACCATCTCTTTCCAGGAGATTGACGGTCTCTTTTACCGTTTTTGGCATGGTTATTGGCTATGCTGTTTTCATTTATATCGCCATTTCTTCGACAAATATTTATATTAAACTGGCATACAATTCCATCCTCCAATATGTTTATTCTGTATCCAGAGAGTACAACACTGATAATCAGGGTGAACTTCTCAAAATAATTGACCAGCGTATGACGAATGTTGTGAACCTCGCAAAAGCGTTTGAGGGCATTTTCCCCCAGTTGAAATTTGATCTTTATTTTAATGATGGCATATCCTGGCAGCACACGTATATGGATGAAAAGGGAGTCGTTAAATCAGAAAAAATCACTGATAAACTGTTTTCACAATCGCTGGAAAAGGTCAGAACAGAAAGAATTCTCACCTCATCACGTTTATTTTTTGGTGCTGAAGATAAGGTAAATGTCAAAATCAATGTTAGTCCTAGTGAAAGCAATTATGCGCAAATTATTTCTTTTAATATCTATCGTATGGGTTTTTTCAATTTTTTGAAGAAAAATTTTTTTAAGGCGCTTATTTTCTTTATTTTATTGTTCCTGATTTCACGCATACTGGGTCAGATATTCGGTTCATTGCTTGCCCGACCCCTCGAAAATCTTTCTCAAGAGGCGGAGGCAATAGCTTCCGGACAATATGAGCGCCGTTTTACAACGGGAAGGAAGGATGAGATCGGAAGACTGGCCGAACACTTGAATACTATGGCTTCCCGTATTATTGACGGAACAAAGGAAAGGGAAGATATTTTTATTGGAATACTGATTGCTCTGACGCGCGCGATTGACGCCAAATCGCCATGGACCGCAGGTCATAGTGAGCGGGTAACCAAATTCTCAGAGGCCATAGGACGCGGCCTGCACTTGAATGATGATGAGATGCGCATCCTGAGCATCTCCGCGATTCTACATGATGTCGGCAAGATAGCCGTTCCGGAGAAGATTCTCAACAAACCGGAAAAACTGAGTGATAAGGAGTTGGACGTCGGCAAGAGGCATCCCATGGCCGGAGCCGATATCATCTCCTCCATACCTTCTTATGAAACGATTGTTCCGGGAATCCTCTATCATCATGAGCGCTGGGATGGGACCGGCTATCCGACGGGCATTAAAGGTAAGGATATACCACTTTTTGCCAGGATAATATGTATCGCCGATGTTTATGACGCGCTGACGGAAGACAGGCCGTACAGTAAGGCCTGGAATAAAAAAAGGGTTAAGCATTTCTTTGAAACGCAGAAAGGGAAGATATTCGATCCTGAACTGGTGGATGTTTTTATGAAGGTTCATGAATTTTAAAATTTTTTTCCGCGTCAATTTTCTTTTTCAAATTTTGCTTTGTCCGCGCCGCATACCGGGCATGTCCATGAATCCGGCAAATCGTCAAATTTAGTTCCGGGAGCGATACCGTTATCCGGGTCACCTAATGCCTCATCATAAACATAGCCGCAGACGCTGCAGGTGTATCTGAACGCGGCATTCTTGACTGCGGCAGGTTCTTCCTTTGAGTAAGTGGGAGCGGTTTTTGGTGATTTGCCTCCTTTGACCTTCTGATAATAAGAGTATGTCATTGGCTCGGCATCGCTTATTAAATCACAGTCAACGATTTTTCCCACAAAGATGGTATGTGTGCCGCAATCCATTTCTTTTTCCACTTCCGCTTCTATGTAGGAAACAGTATTTTCCAGAATGATCGGCACATTGGTTATTCCCGTTTTTGTCTTTACGTTTTGCAGTTTATTGACATCGCGACCGCTTTTAAATCCGAAAAGGCCGATGAAAGTCATGGGTGTCGCTTTCGACAAAATAGAGACGACAAATTTGCGGCTGAGTTTTATTAATTCGTGAGTATAGTTTTCCTTGTTTATGCTGATAGCCAAAGTTGCCGGATTTGATGTGACCTGAAACATCGCGTTGGCAATCTGACCATTGAATTTACCATCCTGGCCGGAGGTAACGACATATAATCCGTAACTGATTTTGTGAAGAGAGGCGCTGTTCATTATTATTCCTTTTCTTTCAATTTTTGTTTAGGGTTTTATAACCTAATTATATTTTCAGCGCAAATAGAATTGAGCTGTATGCGGGGCCACGTGAAATCAATGAAACCGATATGGATTTGGTGCGGTTGCAGAACATTTTTCTTTTGACAAAAGAGACCTTTTCCGATAATTGACCCACATCGGAATTAAAATCCGGTTTTACAATTTGCCGCGGTGTTTGATTGCGGTCCGAATATTCAAACCAAATGTTAAAATGAAATTATATCAGCAAACCATTTGACTGTTCCAATTTTACGGAAAGAGAAAAATTTATGAAATATCAAGAATTTTTAAAAAGAGACAACTTTAATTTCGAAGAGATTCTTGCTTTCGCTTACGGCAGACTGGTTGATGATCCACCCGAACATTTCGACGCAAAATTTCCGGTGCCGCCATTTCTGATGGTTGATCGGATACTGCATATTGAAAGCGATGACAAGAAGGGCAAAATAGTCGCCGAACAGGATATCAGACTGGACGCCTGGTATTTTCAGTGCCATTTCCTCGGTGATCCTGTGCAGCCCGGATGTCTCGGTGTGGATGCGATATGGCAGTTGCTTGGTTTTTTTTGCGTCTGGAGAGGTTCGCTGGGGACGGGCAGGGCACTGGGGTGCGGTGATGTTACTTTCAACGGCCAGATTCGCCCTTTTAACAAATGTGTTCGCTTTGAAGTTGATGTGCGGCGTTATTCGATGTTGAAGGAATCCGGCGCAAGTATAGTAATCGGCGACGGACGCATTTATGTGGATAATGAATTGATTTACACTATCGGACAGGCTCGCGTAGGTGTTTTTAAGGATATTGCCTATAAAGATTACCCGCTTCGTTCAAAATATTCGATCGGCGGAATCATGGAACGGTAATTATTCGGAACATAAAAAATATTCGTTAATTTCTTTTTAAATTACCGTTAAAATATTAGCAGAAATTTTTACAGGAAATATTTTGAGTATAATAAAAAAAATTGCTATTTTTTTTGCGCGGAAAGAATTTTGCAGGAAATCAATAAATGAAAATGCTGATCTGAGCATTTTTAACGAGAAACTTACCAACACCGTAATTATAGGTCTTGTTTTAATTTTTTTTAGTTACTTTCTTGGCATACCGGGTGTGTTTATAGTAGGGGGCATTGCCACATGGTTGAAAAACCCGGTTTTTTGTGTTGCCGGAGTTTTTGTGATTTACGGTATTTCCTGGTTGCTGTTTATGTCGGGTCTGTATCTTGCCGGTCCCAGATATGGGAAAGCATTAAGCCGTTGGTTTGTACGTGTTATACTGGAAAAAATTCTCGGCGACGAAGCTAAAAAAATTGCGTCAAATACCAATTAAAAAATGAAAAGACAGGGGAGATAAATGAGTCAGATTGAAGAAATGATAGGCGAACTTAAAGTAAAAATTATTGAAACATTAGGGCTGATTGATGTAACGCCTGAAGATATAAAGGATGATGACCGGCTTGTAGGTGGAGATTTGGGAATTGATTCTATTGATGTGCTGGAAATGGTGATGATGATTGAAAAGGATTATGGCGTAAAAATAGATAATAAGGAACTGGGCATTAAAGTTTTCAGTTCCATCCGCACACTGGCCACGCATATTTATAATAATCAACGTAAAAGATAAGCCATAGGCTTACACAAATTATAACCTCCTAGCGTTTATACTTTATTACTCCTATTATGAAAGTACTGCTAATTTCAGCAAACACTTTGAGAATTCCTTATCCGGTTTACCCTTTGGGGCTGGATTACGTTGCCGGTTGCCTCGATTTCCGTTATCAGACTAAAATCATTGATTTAAATGATTTTACGAATCCGGAAGGTCTGGAAATGATGCTCAGGGAATTTTCTCCCGATGTTGCCGGGATATCAATCAGAAATATTGATAACACCGATGTAATAAACTGCCGGAGCTTTTTGCCTGAATATAAAAATTTAATCAGCCAGATAAGGAAAAATTCGCAAGCCAGAATTGTTTTGGGCGGCAGCGGATTTACCATCTTTCCCGTTGAGTTCATGACCGCGCTGGATGCCGACTTTGGAATTGTCGGTGAAGGCGAGAGGTTGTCAATGCTTCTAGATGCACTGGAGAGAAATATGGATGTTAAAAAAATATCCGGTGTCCTGACAAAAGAAAAAATGGATATAGTTTACAGACCTTTTGAAGGCTTGATTAACAGGCGTTTTGATCCGGCAAATCAGCATACGCGTTTTTATCTTGATTATGGGGGAATGCTCAATCTGCAGACAAAGAGAGGCTGCCCATTTCAGTGCAGTTACTGTACGTATCCTCACATTGAAGGCAGTAAAATGCGTTTTTATGAACCACGCGAAATAGCCCGCATTGCCCATGAATTGCAGGATGCTGGAGCCAAGTATATTTTTATTGCCGATTCGGCGTTCAATGCCAGTTACGAGCATAGCTCTCAGGTAGCTGACGCTTTCATTAAAGCCCGCGTTTCCATCCCGTGGGGAGGATTTTTTGTTCCCACCATTCCACCTGCTGATTATTTCAAGCGATTGGCAGATGCCGGACTGACTCATGTGGAATTCGGCACTGAGTCTTTATCCGGTGTTGTCCTTACCAATTTGCGCAAACCTTTTTCCTCCAGTGATGTTTTTACCGCTCACAATGAAGTTCTTGATGCCGGCTTGCATATCGCCCACTATTTTTTGCTGGGCGGACCTGGAGAAAACAAGGAAACTCTGCGAGAGACACTGACTGGAATCGAAAATCTGGAAAGGGCGGTTTTCTTCTTTTTCTGTGGTGTCCGTATTTATCCGCACACGGCTCTGTATGATTTAGCTTTAAAGGAAGGACAGATTACTGCTGGGGAAAGTATACTGCCACCGGTATTTTACCGTTCAAAAGGAATAACTGTTGAAGAAATTATAAAGACGGTGGAGACTCAGGCAAACGAACGTTTAAACTGGCTGATTGGTGCTGGTGAAATCAAGGCGACGCGCATTTTGCCGAAGCTTTATAGGCGCGGATTCACTGGGCCGTTGTGGGAATACCTGATTCACTGAAGGTGTATAGGTTGTAGGGACTGTTCCCCGAGAAGTACAAAACTTTGTAACTGTCATTTCGAGGAGCGAAGAGACGAGAAATCTTTTTTTGCATAAGCAAGATGTCTCCCTTTGGTCTACATGACAGGCACGATAAAAGGTCATCAATGAAAAACAAATTGTCATTGGCAAGCCCAGCTCAAATTACCGGGATAATTTTTTTGTCTGTCGCCACTGTGGTGTTTTTTTTCAGTCCGCTGTTGGCGGCGGCTATTGCTCTTTTTTATATTATTCTTTGCGTTACCATTTCCTTTTTTCCGCAAAGCAGTTTTTACCTGCCAGTAATCAGTCACGGCAGCAGCGGCAAAAATTTGGTCGCACTGACTTTTGATGACGGCCCAACCGATCCGACAACAAGACAAATACTGACACTGCTGGATAAATATTCGGCGAAGGCAACTTTTTTTGTATCGGGGATGAATGCTTCAAAACATCCCGAAATAATCAACGAAATAATTGCCCGAGGACACTCCATCGGCAATCACTCTTTTCATCACAATCCTTTTTTGATGCTGGGCAGTTATAATTATCTTTACGAGGAAATATTTCGGGCGCAAGGACTTTTGAGAATGATGGGTGTCAATCCTCTGGTCTTCAGGCCTCCGGTGGGAATCATCAGTCCCAAACTACCTGTAGTTCTGAATAAACTGGGATTGTTTTGTGTAACATTCAGTTGTTATGCGTCTGATGCCGGTAACCGATTTATTAAAAATCTCAGTTCAAAAATTCTAAAGAAAGTTAAAGCCGACAACATAATTCTTCTGCATGACGTGCCACCGCGAGGCAAAGAGGACAATAATTTTTTATTGTCCGAAATTGAAAAAATATTGCAGGGGCTTGTTGATAAGGGTTTTAAAATTGTGCCGCTTTCTGATTTAATAGGCAGAGAAATAAACTGAGCAGTGTCGTAATGTATGGGAAAAACTTTGTCTTAATTATTTTGTGTCATTGCGCGTCGTGGCAATCTTAAAATTAAGATTCCTCACCCTTTTGGCTGGAGCAATCATACTCGGCCTGTTGCCCCAATGCTATCTTTTTAATTGGCTTATATTCTCAACTTATACCAATTCTAAATCAAAGCGCTATTTTTGTTGGCGTCGTTGATGCTTCCTCAACGTATGTACAATACGCCTCGTCGCCTCCGTCTAGCCACCTCAATATCGTCTTTGATTTAGAAATGGTATTACTACTTAAAGGATGTCCCTCCCGGCGGGATTCCCCCGAACAGATACCAATCCGGCACGGCCCAGATGTTTTTTCTTATTTGCGTAAGTTCACGGCCGGGATAAACTATTATGCCCGTCGTTGTTTTTTTCGGATGTTCCCTGATGAATTGTGCAAGGCTGCCGCCGTCGGCTGCTGTAACCCGGTTTCCTGATTTGACTTCAATCGGCAGAATTTTCCCTTGTCCGGCAATAAGAAAGTCAATCTCCAGTCCGCCGGACGTTCTGTAGAAATACAATTCCGGCTCAACCGGTTCCAGTTGTTTCCATTTCAGCAATTCCGCGAACACCCAGCTTTCATAAGCCGCGCCGCTACTGATGGATAAATCGCCCAGAATGGCGCTGTTGAGACCCGGATCGGGGAAATATATTTTTGGGCTTTTAATTAATCGTTTGCCGACATTTTCATAATACGGCGGCACAACAAAACATTGAAAGGTCACGGCAAGCAGACCTAAATACCTTTTAACCGTGTTGACGGCCAGGGCAAGATCACGCGCCACTTCGCTTATGGACAAAATGCCGGATGTGCGTGTACACAGCAATTTTTGCGTCAGGGCAAAGTTGTCCATGCTGGAAACCTGGCCGACATCGGCCACATCCCGTTCCAAATACGTCCTTCGATAATCCCTGAGCCAGTTGAGTTTGTCCGCCGCATCGGACTTTTGCCATACCGGGGGATAACCGCCCCAAACGCGATGTTCGTCGCGCAGCAGGATGGCCCTGCGCATGTTGGCCGCGGGTAAAGTATTGAATAACTTCTCCTCTTTTGATGAAATACCGCCCGCATTCCAGATCATGCTAATGAAGGGCGCATTTTCGTTTTCGGCAACTTCCGAAAGCGCAAAAGAGTGGAGATTAAACAAGGCGACCCTTCCGGCCATTGTCTCGCGGATATTTTTCATTAAGAGCAATTGCGAAGAACCGGTTAAAACGAATTTCTTTTGAGCGCTTGATTTTTGATGCTTTTGCCGGTCAACGACCCATTTCAAAGGATCAAAAAGCGCCGGTATTTTTTGAACTTCATCTAAAATAATCAGCGGCGACTTTAGCGATTCCAGAATAGCAGCGGCTGATTTTTGAAAACGCAACCGTTCGTCAGGATCGTCAAACGACAAATAATCAGATTGCAGTTTGACTGCTTTCGGCAATTGGATTTGAGCCAGCGTTGTTTTGCCTGTTTGACGGGCGCCGGTCAGGACTATAACCTGTTCCTGCTTAATGCGAGGCAGTATGACTTTTAAAAGATGACGGGGTATGTTGTTCATAACTACAGATTGGCAGATAAAATGCAATATTGCAAGGCATATTTGCATTAACAATGATTTCTGAATTGTTTAAACAGCTTTACTTGTAAAAAACAAGTGTGATGCCCTCGGGTTCCCTGTCCCCAGATTCCTGCAAATCATTTTCTGGTTACTTGAAACGCAGTACAGTCAACCTGACTTCGCCATGGTCTTATTCCTACACGACCAATGATTGCACTAGGCACGTCAAATGAATGTATTAGCTTACCATCAACCAAGAAGGAAATTTTATTATTTTCGTAAACGATTAAATAATTGTAGTATTTATCTTCTGTGATTATCAGATTATCACCTGAATTCAACTGTTCAACATCTTCAAGAGCAGTACCTCCATTGAATCCAATACGTTCGAATTCAACTCGGGTCCCTGTCAATAAAAGATTATAATATTGAGGATTTGATTTTTCAGATTTCCATCCGCAAATGAATCCACCATTAAACGCAGGAAGTCTTCTTCTATAATGTTGGAAATTAGAAAATTTTAATGTTGCGCTAACCGAAAAGTCTAAATCACCAAACTCATTTCTAGAAAGAATATAATTATTCATTCCAGCGCCAATGAATTGTTCATTCTTAGAATCTAATATCCAATTGCCTATTTTTATTAATTTAGTCCAATTAGAATTAGAGAGGAAATTTTCACCATTTGATGTCTTTTCCTTCCGATCGGAAGATGCAATTTCACTTACGCCAGCAACCATATCACTATAGATTATTTCGGCAATCTTAAGAAAAAGTTCTTCTTGTTTACCCTTTGCCAATGAAACCAAAGGATTGCCAAGTGAATTGACAGCCTGAAACTGGGATAAATCATTGTTATAAGCAAATAGACTTGGGCTTACTATAACTGGAAGTATAACTGCGCCTTCATCTTCAGCAGCTTTTAGTAAAGGAGGTAATTCATCATTTGCTATAAAGTCAGATGCGAGAAAATCAGCACTTACTAATAAGACTGCAATTTTTGCCGAGTCTATAGCTTTTTGAATTTCTTCACGCCATTTCGAACCTGGCTTGATACGAGTATCTTGCCAAATATCGATCTGCAAATCCCGTTCTAATGGTTTTAGGTGCACCTTTAATCTATCTAACCAAAATTGATCAGCATGACTGTAGCTAATAAAAACGCTTTGTCTTGATTTCATAAGTATTCCTTAAGCCGAACGCCTCAAATCAGCCGACCAAAAACCGCTACGCGCTTTTCGGTCGGCTGATTTGATTGTTAGGTTTCAGTTTGTACAGCCTTGGACGCTGCTTCCATGAATTACCCCGGTAATGCTGTTTCCCTTGATAAAATAATCAACTGTTATGCCGACGAGGGGATATTTCTTTGACTGGATGCATTTCCCTTTTTTCTGTAGCATGCTCCCATTGTACATTTCAGACACACGGGTTTGGAAATCTGCATCGCTGTGGGAATACCATCTTGAAATAATGTTGTTGATCATCATTTTATTTACGTCCAAGCCTAACCCACTATCTGACATACACATTGGATTATCGAAGGTAATTATTCCATTCGTGCCCTTTAAGGAGCCGTGAAAGTAAGTGTTGTTTTCTTTTACGACCTGTGTATACCAGCATTTTTCGCCTTTGTCATTTTGGATATAGCCATTTTTTAGATAGCGTTCCGGCCCAGCAAGAGCTATTCCGATACTCAGCGCAGTTGTTAACAGAGCTACTACGAGGGCTATTACTTTAAGCTTTAAAAGATTCATGCTTATCTCCTTTTTCGAAACCTAGATTTATACAGTCTGTATAAATCTACAAACACAGACAGTTTCCTTCTGTATAAATCGTTTTTTTTGAAAAATTACGCAACAATTTGTGATTCTTAAAGACGTGCATTTATAAACACATACATTTTTCTTGTCAATGGGAAAGAAAAGGAGAGAAGTCCCTAATCAGTTGAATACAAGCACTTCACTTTCCGCTTGAATCTTGGGAAGTCTTATATTTTCTTCTTTGATGCCTTCAAGATGCAATTGAATTGCATCAAAAATATTTCTTTCAGTTTCATCTTTCGTTCTGCCGGTTGCAATACATCCCGGTAAATCGGGAGCATAGGCGCTAAATCCGGTTTTAGTTTTTTCGAATAATACAAGAAATTTTTTCATATATTACCTTTATGAAATATACTATCATAACAGCTATTTTTCAAATTATTTGTTGATGAGTCTCAAATCCCCATTCGCTCCGCTCAGGGGATAATTCGCTCTAAGATTTTCCGAGCACTACGTTTCAGCGCAGTGCCCTTTAGGGTAAAAATCAAGGCTCATTTCCCATGTCGCTTCGCGCAGAGGATAGTTTCCAATTCCGATATATCGGAGTTGGATAGTTCGACCTGCGCTTCGAACGTCGTTTCACTCGTTCTTAGCTGGTCTCACTACGACTTACGCTTCAGACTTCATTTTATTTGTCTTCAGCTTATCTCAAATCCCACTCCGCTTCGCTACGGGGATATCCCAAGTGCTTTGCACATGGGACAATTCAACTTACAAATATCACGGCACTACATTTGTGATATTTGAGTTTCATTGATTCGACCATCAAGTTTCAGTGCACTTTGTTTCTGAAACTTGGGTCTCATTTCCCACGTCGCTACGCTCCTGGGATAATTCAACTAACCAATTTCCATGCACTTCGTTATGGAAATTGGAGTTTCATTAAAAATATTTGATTGAAAAAACAAACAATGATATGAAGTTTCGCTTTTTGGCGTGAATTTGAACCGGACATCGGCCAATGAGGTATATTGATTGGGAAATCAATGGAGTTTATTAAAGGAAGTAAAAGCGACAAATAATAATCATATTGAGGCCTTGGCGGAAGTTCCGGCTGATTCTCCGTGGTTTTCCGGTCATTTCCCGGGAGAGCCGATTCTTCCGGGAATTGCTCTGGTTCATTTAGTGGAACAGGCCATTGACCAGTTGGCGCTGAAAAAAGGCGAAGAATATCAAATTCATTCGCTCAAAAGAATCAGGTTCACTCAACCGGTGCGACCGGGAGATAAATTATCGGTAAATATCAACGCTGAGAATACCGGTAAAGATGTTTTGTTTTCTTTTAAAGTTTTATGTAAAGAAAATATTGTGAGCAGCGGAGTGATTGTTGCTAAAAAGATAAATAAATAAATGAATATAGAAGGAGGATGGTGATGCCTAAAATTTACGATATAGAGGGCATTATAAGGCGCGTGACTGAAATCATTATTGATGAGCTTAAATTGGAAGACATTACTACGGATGCGTTTAATCCGGATATGGATTTGGTGGACGAATTGGGGATTGACAGCATGGACCTGGCAACTGTTGCTCTGGTTCTGCAGGATGAATACAAGATTTCGATAGATGAAGACGATTATCCAAAGTTAAAAACCATTCGCCTGATTTCTGAATACATTAAAGAAAAACTTCCCACGTTGAATTAACTATAGAAGTTAAAAGTCCTATGCAGGTTAATCATAAGACAAATCTGGAATCAGCCAAGCCGAAGTTTTCGGAACTCTTAGCCCATCCGGAAGTAAAAGCGCGCTGGGAAAAGGTGAGGAAATATTTTTTTCTGCGCGAATCAACTTACGATATGTCCAACCACTGTAATATACGCTGTGACGGCTGTTATTACTATGAAGGAGACAAGCAGTTCGCCAAGGAGGTTGGCGATGTTGAGGCATGGCGCAAGCTGATGCTGGCGGAAAAAGCACGCGGTATTACTTATGTTGTTCTGGCGGGAGCGGAGCCTTCTTTGGTGCCGGAGTTGCTGGAAGTGTGTTATCAGGAAATGCCGCTGGGCAGTATTGCGACCAATGGCTTTAAAAAAATACCGGAATCGGTCGGCTATAAACTGCATATTTCCGTCTGGGGCAATGACGAAACAAGTTTGAGAGTGAGAAAGGCCAAAAACCTTCTAAAAAAACAAATTAAAAATTACAAAAACGATCCGCGGGCGGTGTTTGTTTACACCTTCACTAGGGAAAATATAGATGAGGTAAAGGAGGTTACTAAGGAACTTGTTGCCAATGATTGCAAATTGACGTTTAATGTTTTTTCCTCTCCGGTCGGTTACGAAGGAAATCTGCGACACGATGACAAATCTCTCGGGCAGACCAGACAAATGATGATAAAACTTCTGAATAAATATCCGCGAAATATTCTTTTTTCCGTTTACAATGCCGTGGCGCATACTCATAAAAAAGGGTTGCACGAACTTTACAAATGTTCATATCCGCGTCAGAACCCTTCGCAGGATATCGGGCTGGGTAGGTCTTTCCGGCAATACAGGACAGACCTGAATTGGGACAGGTCTGTTGCCTGCTGCGTTCCGGATACGGATTGTTTTGATTGCCGTCATTATGCCGCCGGTTCGGCAATTGTTACGGCACGCCTTTACCGTCATGTGAATAATCTGGCCACTTTTAAATCATGGCTGGATTATGTGGACACGTATCTGGCTGTCTGGGTTATGGATTATGAAAAGGGCGATAATCTTTGCTCTGAAATCATAGAACCGCCGCGTGCGGCTGCGACATAAAAAATAAAATTGTCATTGCGGGTATAAAGGTAGGTAAAGTGTTGCTACTTAATACCCATTGCGAGCCGATACTCGGTTGGTGTGGCAATGAAGTATAAATTGTCATTCCGAACGTATGTGAGGAATCTAGAGAGACTCACTGAGAACGAGTGTAACGAAGTTCGAAGTGCAAGTCGAACTAT
>JAFGLS010000103.1 GCA_016927935.1 Syntrophaceae bacterium | reverse complement strand
TTTCTTCACTAAAACGTAAAGCATTTTTTAACTGGTTCTTTTATCTAAAAAAATGAAAAACAGCACACATTTTTTGCCATTACACCCGAAATGATAAAGAAATTATGTTCGAAAAGTGAAACACAATGGAACTAGAAAAGTATAATGACAATCATTATTCAAAGTTGATTTTATGAAAAAAATATTACGCAAGATTATCGAAATTGACGAAGATTTGTGCGACGGATGCGGGAACTGCGTTACCGGTTGTGTCGAAGGCGCCCTGCAAATTATTGACGGCAAGGCCAAAGTTGTTTCGGAAACTTTCTGCGACGGCCTTGGTGCCTGCATCGGAGAATGTCCTACAGGGGCGCTGAAAATTGTGAAACGCAAAGCTCCTCTTTTTGATGAGAAAGCCGTAAAAAAACATCTGACAAAAAAAGAAAAGGAAACAATGCCTTGCGGATGCCCGTCAACTCACATTCAGGTTTTTGATAAGCCCTCCGCCTGCGGGGAGGCAGACGAGCCTGCTCATGCAGAAAAAGGCCCTAAGGAATCGACTCTGACCCACTGGCCGATTCAGATAAAGCTTATCTCCGCGGGTGCCCCCTTTCTGAAAGGCGCCGATCTGCTAGTACTGGCGGACTGCACGGCCGTCGCCTTTCCTCCCCTCCATCGTGATTTGATTAAAGGGAAAGTGGTGATGATGGGCTGCCCGAAATTCGATGATACGCATGAGTATATAGAAAAATTTACCGACATTTTCAAAACCGCGGGCATTAAAAGTGTGACTACGGTTGTCATGGAAGTACCCTGCTGCACAGGAATGCCTATGATTGTTAAAAAAGGGATGGAACTGGCGAAAAAGAAAGTTCCAATAAATGAAATCGTCTTGAGTTTAAGGGGGAAGATTTTGAAGAGTTAAATGAAAATAAAATTGTTTTTGCAAGCGGATGATGTATATTATCAGATAGAAACGTTCAGAAAAGGTGATTATATTATGAGAGAAATATTAATTGTGCTTGCAGTAATTGCCGTATGGTATTTGATTCAGGCTTATATTTTGCCCAAAATGGGAATTTCCACCTGACTTAAGCCTTCCTGCCAGGAGGCAGACAAGAAGGAAGATGCAAGTGCAGATAAAAAGGATACGGACTGAGTTTAATACTAAACAACCGTCAGCAGAACGTAGGCAACGGAGAATCTGCCGCTTTCCGGTACGAAGCAGAGAAGTTTCTGGCCTTCCTTTAATTTACCAGAGTGGAAAAGTTCTTCCATAATCACATAAATAGAAGCGGAACCTGTGTTGCCCTTGTAGGCAAGATTGGTAAACCATTTTTCATAAGGTATTTGGAAGCCTATTTCTTCCATTGCTTTATAAACTTTATCCCGGAAAAATTCGGATGAATAATGAGGCAAATACCAGTCTATTTCATCGGCCTTAATCTTTCTTCTTTCAATCACAAGCGAAAGCCCCTGATTAACCATGACTTTGATGCCTTCTTCGCCCAGAAGTTCGACGTCCTGTTTCAGGGCAAAATAATTATTGGTCAGAGCTTCTTTCAGTGAATTAAGTTGACGCCAGCCGATTACAGTGCCGTCCTCTTTTTTATGTGCGCCGGCATACATACATACTTCCATCTGACCGGCGTAAGATATGTTTTCTATCCAATCCACTCTCAGAGATTTTCCTTTTTGATTTTTTTTGCCGGACATGAAAATGGCGCCCGCGGCGTCGGAAAGCATCCAGCGCAGAAAATCCGATTCAAAATTAAGGACGGGATGGTTTTTAAAATCGGGATCGCCTTGGAGATGCTCGAAAAAATTCGACCTTATCAGCGATGAAGCCAGTTCCGAGCCTGTGGAAACGGCGTTAGCGCTTATTCCCAGAGCGATATTGGCATACGCGGTTTTGAACGCGGTAATACCCGAAAGGCAAATTCCCGCCGTAGTAATAACTTCGCACGATGGTATGCCCAGTTCTCCCTGAACCATCAGGCCGTGTCCCGGCAAAATAATGTCGGCTATGGAAGTCCCGCAGCAGAGGCATTGTATGTCATTAACTGAAAAACCATCGTAGGGCTTGAGTCTGCGTATGGCTTCAGCAGTGAGCCGAGCATTGGTATAATTGAGTTCTCCCGTTTTCCGGTCTATCGAATAGTAACGTTTTTCAATGCCGTTGATTTTGAGCACCCTGTTTTTTATCCGGGAAGGGATGTTGTGCACGGCTCCCAGCACTTTTTCTATTTCGTCGTTGGTCACCGGCTCGTTGGGTAGAAAAGCGGCGATGTCATTTATGTAAACTTCCATGAATATTCCTTCCTCAATTTGTTTTATGCGGCTTATGGTGGAGCCTTTTTACCAGATCGGCATAAGTCTTGTAAAATACTGCCGCGGGCATTTTTGTTTTGGTTACGGCATTGGTAAAAGTATAGTAATCCAAATCACTGATTACAATATTTTTCTTTATTTTTTTATAGAGCGGCGTACCAGGAATCGGCGTTAAAACGGATATGACCGGAATTTGAATCTTGTTGGCGGTGATAAAGCTTTCCAATTTTTCAAAATCGCTTTCGTCAAATTCCGGCGAGGCGATAAAATCGCCGACAATGACTATGCCTAATCCGTGCAGGATATCAATTGATTCCCGGATTAAGTGACCCTGATATTTTTTATTATAGCCGGCAAGGCGCGTGTCTTGAAAATCTTCAAATCCGACTACCACCGCGTAAAGTCCGGCTTCCTTCCAGTTTTTCATTAAACCCTGATTCTGGACAATCGTGTCGGGGCGTACATCGGCAAAGAATTTCTTTTTGATACCGGATTGCATGATTTTTTCATAAAGGTCAAGTGATAATGAAGGATTGCCGAAAGTGTTGGCATCAACCATTCTGATGAAGGGTATATCGCCAAGCAATCGAATATCTCTAATGACGGAGTCTGCGGAATAATTCAGATACCTTCCGCCGGTTATTTCCGGGACAGAGCAGAAAGAACATTTATGCGTGCAGCCGTAAGCAGTAATAACAAATCCCATCGTCAGGCCGAGATGCTCCAGAAAATACCGGCTTCTGTATTTGGTAACAAGATCGTAGCGGGGGGAAATTTGCTCCATTAAATCAGTTTCGCTATAAATTCTTTTCAAATATTTCAAAGGTCTGCCGGGAGAAGTTTGGGCAATTCCGGCAATGTTCCGTCCGTCTTTCCCGCAAGCCAGATTATTGATCAGTTCACTAAAACTTTTTTTGCCGAGTCCGATGACAACGTAGTCAAATTCAGCGCGGTTGAAATATTCAGAGTCGTAAGTGGCATGATTGCCGCCGATGACAACCACGGTGTTGCTTTTTTCTTTTATTCTGCGGGCCATGGCAATGACGGTGTTGGCCTCGCAGGTTACGGCTGTAAAGCCCGCAACGTCTGGCTGAAACTGGTTAAATGCCTTCCATAAGGCTTCCTCGGACTCGCACTTTAAATCAAAAATTATTACATCATGATCATCTAACGGGCCGGCAAGCATTTCCAGACAGAAAGGTTCTCCCTTGAAAATTTGTTTCAGAGAAGTGATGCCGTATTTTTCCTCGGGAATGCTTCTCCCGCAGTTGGGAGGATTAATGAGCATGATTTTCAGTTTTTTTGGGGTCATGGATTCCTTTGCGGCGCCGTGAGACAGTAAAAATAAAAGAGCATGTTTCTTCCGGTGGAACTTATCATGAAATCTTTTCGACGGCGATAATTAATTCTTCCGCCACTTTTGCCAGTTCAACCGCTCTTTGCCGGCTCAGGGAAGATGGCGTGAAGCGCAGCATATCGCATTCTGAAATGAAGCTCTCCAGCTGCTTTTGCGCCTCCGGTGAAAGACCTTTACTGCTCAAAATTTCTCTCAGACCGTCGGCAGTTATTCCGGCTGCTGAAAAATTATACTTATCGCCCAGATATTTTGCCGTTGAATTAAATATTTCACCGAGAAATTCTTTTAACTCTTTTTTCTTTAACAGATGAAAAGCTTTTTTCAATCTTTTTCTGGCAACCTTCAGTGCCTGCTTTTGGCGAAATCTGACAGGATTGGCAACTAACCTTTCCTTATATTTTCGGTATGAGACAAAAGTTATTAGGAGAACAATAATCAATAGAAACGGCAGCAAGAAATATACTGAGGTCACTAAGTCAAAAACAACGGCACCGATTTTTCTCCAGGGAATATTAATAGGCTTCATCTGTTTTTTAGCATTTTCGTCGGCTAGGCTCTTCTCATATTCCTGAGGTAATGGAATCTTGGAAGGCAGAATATTCACGCTCAATTCACGGCTTTTTAACGTTCGATATTCTTTCTTCACCGGATTAAAATAGGAAAACTCAAAAGGCGGTAAAGTAAATTTGCCTTCATTTAAGGGGATGAGAACAATTTCAAAGCTCTTGGAGCCGGAAACACCGTTTTTCCCCTTAATCAGATTTTCTTTACCCGTTGAAGAGAGTTTTTTGAATTCGGAAGTAAAGGAACTTACCGGCTCTGATATCGTTTGAATATTTCCTTCCCCCCGGATTTTAGCCGTTATCTGGATAGGCTGGCCTCTTTCAATTTCGTTCTGCCTGAGTAAGACATCCATGTTGTAATCGCCGACTGCTCCCGCAAAATTAGCCGGTTTCTCGTCGTCGGGCAGTGGTAGAACTTTTATTTTCAGTGGATTAGTTTTTATCACTTGTTCGGAAGTAAAAGGATCAGTCTTTACGATTAGCGTAGCCGGACCAATCGTAAAATCTCCCGATGTTGTCGGAAAAAGCGCCATCTTAAAATCCTGTGCCACATACCTTATTCCATTGAGCATGACTTCACGCACATCCTTATTCGTAGGCAGATTGACAGCCCAGAATCCTGTGGTATCCGGCGGCGAGTAGGATGGACTTCGCAGAAGATTTACCCTTCTGTAAAAAGTAAAAGTCAGAAGTATCTGCTGATTGACATAGGCAGTGGTTTGCGATGCCTTCAGATCGGCCTTAATAGGATCCTTAACCACCTGCGGCCTTGGAAAACGTGGAAAAGGCGAGTTGAAAAAATCATCAAAATCATCCCATATACTGGGAAATCCAGGGATACCTGCTGATGGGGGTGAAGGCTGCTTTTTCTTCCCCTCTGCTTTGGTAACTTTAATATCAATCGTCTCAGTCGTATAGGTTTGCCCGTTTATGACGATACTGGCCTGGCCAATATGCGCCTGGCCGATTTTTTCCGGTCGCAGTGTATAAATGAAGGATTTGGAAATACTGGTCTGGCCGTTAATGAACGAGAAGTTGGAGGACTGGGATGTGCCTACAATATTTAAATTTACAAATTGGGGAAGACGGGGACTGGGAGCGCCGCCGGCAGAATTTCCCGATACGGAAACTGTATATTGAACAGTGTCATCCAGTGCCACAATATTTTTATCCACACTGGCATTAAAAGTTATATCAGACGCAACGGCCAAACTGTAGATACAGAATAGACAAGCTGCTAACAATATTATCTTACCAGTCTTCAACATCGGCTTTCCCTCGTCCGGCTTTTATTTTTTGAGTTTTATGCTTTTCCTGATCCTCAAAAGCGTTTAATATACGCAGTGCGTCTTCCTTGCTCATTTGGCCCGGTTTTGTCTGATTTTGCTGGTTTTGCTCTTTCTCTTTTTGCTTATCTTTGTTCTTATCTTTATTGTCAGGTTTGTTCTCATTTTGCTGCTTTTTATTCTTTTCGTCTTCTTTCTTCTGCTGTTTTTCTTTTTCCTGTTTTGGCATTGTCAGCATTTTTTTGGCCAACTCCAAATTGAAGTGCGCGTCCTTGTCCTTCGGGTCAATTTTTAGTGCCTCCTCGTACGCGCCGATCGCGCTTTTATAGTCTTCCTGTTTAAAAAAGGAATTGCCCAGATTGTAATATGCCGCCTGACGTAAATCTTTGGGCACAGAATTACCCGTGAGACTTTCAAAAACATTTTGGCTTCCCTGATATTTCCCTTGCTTATACAAAGAATCTCCAAAATTAAATTTCGCCTTCATATCACCGGATTTCTTTTCCAAAATTTTATTATAAAACTGTCCGGCCTGCGCGTATTCTCCTTTTTTATAAAAATCGTTGCCGCGATTCAAATCCGAGCGAAAGGGAAGGGTAATTGCGCTATGTGCTAAAACCGGCAGAAAAAGTATGAAGAACAAGACAAAGATTTTTATGTTCAGTTCAAAAATTCTGCTATGCATTTTTTCTCTCCGATATCAACATTTCCGCGGCCAAACATAACAAGCAAAGGAAGATAAATATTGGGAACCTTTCCTGATACTGATAGGCAACGCTCCTTTTAAGTCTTTGTTTGGGCAGTAGGGCAATCGCCGCAAATAATTTTTGAAAACCTGTCCTGTCCTGACTGATTAAAAACGCCCTGCCGCCTGTTTTTCTCGAAAGAACTTGCAGAAGTTCCTCATTAACACGGCTCATGATTATATTTCCTTTTTCATCTTTTTTAAAACCGCCCGCGGTTGGAATAGGCGAGCCTTCCAGCGAACCTATTCCAACGGCAAATATCCGAATGCCTTCTTTTTGGGCTAACTCGGCCGCGGATAAAGCGGACCCGCTAAGTTCTTCTCCGTCCGTTAAAAGAATAATAACCTTGCTGTTTGTTGATTTGCTGAAAGCCTTGACGCATTCCCGGATGGCGCTTTCGATGTCAGTTCCTGGGTCGGGAATGAGATCAGTATTAATGGATTTTAAAAATATTTTTACCGCGCCGACATCGGTGGTCAGCGGACAATTAATAAAGCCCGTTCCGGCAAAAGCAACCAGCCCGATACGGTTTCCGGCCAGTTCATCAATGATTAAGTTTAAAGAAGTCTTGGCGTTTTCCAGCCGGTTGGGTGTAAGATCCTGCGCCAGCATACTTTTGGAAACATCTATGGCAATCATCACATCAATTCCCTTCTGACCGGCAACTTCGGTTTTTCGTCCCCATTGCGGTCTGGCGAGCGCCAAAACCAGAAATAAAATCGCCAGCAAAAAAAATATTTGCCTTATCAAATGTTTTCTTTTGTCCCAATTTTTGAAAATCAGAGTAGTCAGTCCGCCCGGAAATAATCCTGCAATAAGACGTTTCTTTTTATTCCAAAGAATAATCTCCAGACAAATCAGTCCAATGACGATCAACAGCAGCCAGAGATTTGTATACTCTCCCAGAATCACGGCAAACTCCTCAGGTAAAACCGGCGGCATGACCACTCCAACAGCAACAGCAGTAAAGCCGGCCATAAAAACCAGGCAAAATATTCATTGTAGATAAAGATATCTTTGGTTTTGAATTCAGTTTTTTCCCTTTTGTCTATTTCGGAAAATATTTTCTTGAGTTTGTCTTCATCACTGGCAATGAAATATCCACCTTCGCTTAAGGCACTTATCTGACGTAATCCTTCTTCGTTCATTTTTGTCAGAAAATAAGTGCCGTCAGGATTGCGGGCGTATACCCATCTCCCCCATGGATCCTGGATTTTTATTGGTGCACCTTTGGGATCACCGATACCGACGGCGTATATTTTTATGCCCATTGCCTGAGCCATTTTGGCGGCGGTTTCCGGATCAATTTCACCAGCGTTGTTTTCTCCATCGGTCAAAAGAAGAATAATTTTGGTTTTTGCTTCTGAATCTTTAAGCCGATTGACGCTGGTTGCCAGTGCCATGCCGATAGCGGTGCCGTCTTCAATCATGCCGGTGTGAATCTGATCCAGATAATTTAAAACTGTGCTATGATCGGTGGTCAACGGCGATTGCAGATAACTTTTCCCGGAAAAGATAACCAGACCGATGCGGTCCTGAGTTCGGTTCTCAATAAATTTAGTCAAAACATCTTTGGCGACGGTAATTCTGTCCGGTTGGAAATCTGCGGCATTCATACTTGTGCTGACATCCAGTGCCACCATGATATCTACGCCATTGCGGTTGCTGGTATCAGCAACATAGCCGTATTGGAGTCGCATTAAAGCAAGAATCAAAAGAACCATCGCCATCAGCCTCATGTATAGCGGCAGCCTTTTTTTTATAAGCGAATCAGAAATTTTATGATTGAGTTTACTGACCAGATCAGGATGTGGCAGGCTGACAGGCTTTTGTCTCACAACAAAACTGTATAAAAACGGTAGAGCGAATAATAATATAATTAACCAGAAGCTCTGAAAACGCATAAACTACACCTTCTTCCAGCATTCCTTAATAATATTTTCTGAATCAGCTTTCCTTTGCTTCATTTCAGCAAGCCCCGGCCGTAGTTTGGCGAATTTTACCAGGTCACAATCACTGAAATAGCGATCCAGATTTTTTACTTTGTTATAATCACGCTCGATTCGTTCCAGTTTCTCGATAATTTCCAGAGAAGTTTTGTCGAGCGTATCGATATGATAATTGGAACCAAGAAATTCGCGCACGATATCGGTTATTTCAAAATAAAATTCCTTAATTTTCTTTTTTTCAAAATATTCTTCCGGATTAATTTTCATCAGCGATTCCAGGGCAATTTCATTGCAGGGTCTTTCCGGAATAATCTTTTCTTTTTCCCCTACTTTACGATGCTGACGCCACTTCCGGAAAAGTTTAAATAGAAAATATATTAGAGCGGCTAGAATAACTGCGAGGAATAAGAAGAATAAAAAAGTACCCCAATCAAAAATGTAGAGTACGCCTTTAATATCTTTTAACTGTTCCGGCATCAATGAGCTATCCTTCTTTCCCGCGTTTTAAAGAAGCGATTAAGCGCGGCAGCATATTCACCATCAGATTCCAGTTCCAGATGATCGAGTTTCAGTGATCTGAAAAATCTTCGTAAGTTAATCAGCTCATTGGCAGAGGCTTCATTGTAAGCCTTTCGTAGTTTTTCATCACGCAAATCAACTTCCATCAGTTCACCGGACTCCGGATCTTCAAAACAGACCATAGGAAGCTCAGGTAGTTGTTTTTCCATCCTGTCCTTGATTATAACTGGAATGAGGTCATGTTTTTTAGACAGAATACTGATTGGTTGCTCATATCCTTGGGCCAGGAAATCAGAAATGACAAATAATACAGAGCTTTTCTTGTTGACCCGGCTGAGGTAGCGCAAAGCCTGAACCATGTCAGTCTTCTTGCCCTGGCGCTTAAACGAAAGTATCTCTTTGATTACGAGCAGAACATGGCATCTTCCTCTTTTGGGCGGAATATATTTTTCAATCCTGTCGGAAAACATTAAAAGACCGACAAGATCATTGTTTTTGATTGCGGAAAAGGCGAGCACTGCTGCAATTTCCGCGGCTACTTCATTTTTGTTTAATTTCTGGGAACCAAAATCCTGGGAAGCGCTCACATCAACGCAAAGAATAATGCTCTGCTGTCGTTCTTCGATGAATTTCTTGACATATAAAGAACCCAAACGGGCGCTGACATTCCAGTCAATCAGCCGGATATCATCTCCCGGAACGTATTCACGGACTTCATAAAACTCTAATCCCTGTCCCTTGAAGACACTGTGATATTCACCGGCAAAAAGCTGATTGACGGCCTTATGCGAACGGATTTCGATATGTCTGATTTTTTTGTAAATCGTCTGGTCAAGCATTTTATCAAGGCACCTCTATTGCGTCGAACACTTTCTGGACTATTGTCTCCACGCTCACCTCCTCGGCTTCGGCTTCGTAGGTAAGAATAATACGATGCCTCAGAACATCCATGCCGATACTTTTTATATCATCAGGGGTGACATAACCGCGGCGGCGGATGAAGGCGTGCCCTTTTGCCGCCTGAGCCAGATAAATGGAGGCACGAGGCGACGCGCCGTACTGGATTAATCCTTTTACTTCGTTGAGTCCGAAATCTTCCGGCTGGCGTGTGGCAGTCGCCAGGGAGACAATATAATGTTTTATTTTTTCATCAATATAGATTTGATTAATCAGGCTTCGTGTATCCATGATTTCCCGGGGAGTGATGACTTTTTCCACTTTGGGCTCCTCGCCGATCAGCGCCGCGTCGATAATCTGGATTTCCTCGTCTTTGCGGGGATAAGTTATTTTGACCTTGAGCATGAAGCGGTCAATGGCCGCTTCCGGTAAGGGATAGGTTCCTTCCTGCTCGATCGGATTTTGTGTGGCCATGAC
This sequence comes from Syntrophaceae bacterium, assembly GCA_016927935.1. Taxonomy (GTDB): domain Bacteria; phylum Desulfobacterota; class Syntrophia; order Syntrophales; family Smithellaceae; genus Smithella. The sequence continues at coordinate 3,087 of JAFGLS010000103.1, read as the reverse complement.
CATGAATGGCTCCGGCAGGCGGTAAGTTTCCTTGGAGATGGTCACATGATGCTCCTGCATCGCCTCCAGCAAAGCGCTCTGTACTTTAGAAGGCGAACGGTTGATTTCATCCGCCAGAATGATATTGGCGAAAATTGGTCCCTGACGGGGAGTAAATTCTCCTGTTTTGGGATTGAGCACCATGGTGCCGATTAAATCTGATGGAAGAAGATCCGGTGTGAATTGAATGCGGGAAAACTGAGCGTCGATTGCCGCGGCCAGAGTTTTGACAATCAGGGTTTTAGCCAAACCCGGAACTCCTTCTACAAGGACATGACCGTTGCAGAGCATGGCAATCAGCAGGCGGTCAATAATATTTTTCTGGCCGATAATCGTACCGGCCATGGCTTTGTTGATTCTCTCCACAAATTCACTTTTTGCTTTTACTTTTTCATCAATGATTTTTACTTCCTGATCCATAATTAATTCCCCTCTTGAAATAAAATAATTTTCAGCCGGCTTTTAAAAACCAACGGAAAATTTCGTTTTTTCATCAACTAAATTATCTTGTTTTTCACCATGGCCATTCCGGCCAGGATGCTGTTTTATAAGACATTACCACTGGGAAATATAAGAATGCTTCCAAGGTATGTCAAGACGCAATTTGCGGGAAGATACTATATTAATTACCATTTGATTCCAATAAGTTAATCGGATTGTATTTATTTGTCTGCGACAATTCAACCTTATTTTAATTATTGCTTTTTCGTTCTATCGTTTCATGCTAGAATTTTAAGCAAATAATTTCAGTTTATTAAAGGAGGAGTTATGAAAAAGTTTGGGATAGTTATTGCTGTTTGCGCGATTTTAATGCTCATGGGTTGTGCCACTGTGATACCGATAGGCACAATGTACACGGAAGCAAAATTCCCGATGTTTGCGACCAGCAACGGCGGCACTGGTTCTAAGGTTGGAGAATCGGAGTGCACAAGCATGTTTGCTCTGATTACGACGGGTGACTGCAGTATTGAGACAGCCAAAAGGAACGGCGGTATCACAAAAGTGTATACTGTTGACGGGGACGTCAAGAACATATTGGGAATATACGGGACTTACAAAGTTGTAGTTAGAGGTGAATAGGTAATTTTGCATAATATTGCAGAAGATGAATTATTCACATAGCGTATATCTGACTTGACGGACAGAGTCCGGTTGAGTCAGATATACGTTGCCGACTTGCTTTTATTTAACAATCTTGAAAAATTCCTTGGCCTTCGGGTCAGCGGCGGTGCGCAGGAGTTCAAACAAGACCATTTCCGTGGAAGTAATTTGCGCTCCGGCACTTTTCATCGCGTCTATCCCGATTTGGCGGTTTTCCGGTGTGCGTGAAGATACCGCGTCGGCAACAAGATGAACACTATACTCGTTGGCAATAAGATCGAGAGCGGTCTGGTAAACGCAAACATGGGTCTCTATTCCCAGCAGTACCACATTTTTGCGACTCAACGCTTCCAGTTTTTCTTTGAAATTCTTTTCCTTCCAGCAACTGAAAGATTCCTTGGGTATCGGATTAAAGTTATCAATTCCCGAAGATATCTGCGGTAGTGTCGGCCCCAGCTTTTGCGGAATTTGTTCGGTGGCAATTATCGGCAGGTTCAAAGCCTGGAAGCCTTTGATTAATTTTACTATATTGGCGAAAAGATTTTCCTTGTCAAACATGGCCTGCGCCAGATTGCCCTGGATATCAACTATAACTAAAACAGTATCAGTACGATTAATCATTTTGATTTTCTCCTGTTATGGCTTACGAAGCATGTAGTTCCAGCATCACGCCGCCGTCAATTACAATTTCCGCACCTGTGGTGTAACTAGAGGCATCGGAGGCCAGGTAGAGCGCGGCGCCCGCTATTTCATCGGGATTACCGAGACGACCGGTAGGCAAAGCTTTTTCCACCAATTCCTTTACTTTTTGAGCGTCTTCCGGCGGGAGAAATTCCCAATTTGATCTCAACATCTTGGTATTGATCGGCCCCGGAGCGATGGTGTTTACTTGAATGTTATAACGGATAAGTTCTCTCGCGAAGGCCTTGGTCAGCATTCTTATTCCAGCCTTGGAAATAGCGTAGATGCTCAGACCCGGTTCCGGAATATGGCCATCAACGGAAGCGATATTGATGATTTTGCCACAGCCCTGTTTGACCATGATATTGGCCGCGGACTGACTGACAAAATAAGCGCCTTTCAGGTTTATATCCATGAGTTTATCCCAGAGGCGTTCGTCGCTTTCTAGAACTGAACCTTTAGCAGGACTAGCGCCTGCGTTGTTAACCAGAATATCAATCCGGCCGTATTTTGCCATTACTTCATCAATCATTCTTTTTATTTCTTCTGTTTTGCCAAGATGAGCGGGAAGCGGGAAAGCCTCGCCGCCAAAAGCTTTAATTTCGTTTGCTGTTGCTTCCAGATCCTGTGTCTTGCGGCTGGTAACGACAACTTTTGCTCCGGCTTTAGCGAAGGCAAAAGCGATGGCCTGACCGATGCCGCGGCCGCCGCCGGTAATGACAGCAACTTTATCTTTTAGTGAAAACTGGGATGTATCGAACATTTTAATTCTCCTTGGAATTTTGTTAGTTTTAAATACCACGAATTTGTCATTCTGAAATCCCGATTTAATGAGACTCGCTTCTCCAGATACTATCGGAAGAAAAGTTAGTCGAATTATAGTTCCGGCTGCTCTTCCTATGGTGGCTATAGTCAGCGGCCGTCACTATATCGGAATTAGGAATCTTAAAATTCCAGTATGCGAGAATTCTTACAGGATTTCTCTTTGCTTAGCAACCAGAAATGGCATTTAAAGCTTGGTTGAATGCTAATATTTAATGAACATCTTTAGCACTGAAAATTTGTGAAACTTCAATTACGAAAGCGTAGCGCAGTGGAATTGGCAAGTTGAATCCCGAAGCTGTCGGGACAAAGTGGAGGAGACAATACCCCACAGCTTTTTTTTGGGTATTGTTCCCGCCTGTTGCCTCATAAATAAATGTTACCGAGAGAAGGAATCGGATACGCAACGTTGCCTCATAAAAGATGTTACCGAAGTCGGGTAAT
>JAFGLS010000102.1 GCA_016927935.1 Syntrophaceae bacterium | reverse complement strand
TTGCTGAAAGATAAAACCGGTAAGGTTATTGGAGGTGTTGAAACATTTCGCGATACCAGTTTGATTGAACAACTCCGCAAGGAAATTGAAGGCCGGTATTCATGTGAAGATATTATCAGCCAAAGTCATAAAATGCAAAATCTTTTTGCCATTCTGCCAAACATTGCTGAAAGTAATACAACGATTTTAATTGAGGGCCACAGCGGTACAGGCAAGGAACTTTTCGCCAGAGCCATTCACAACATGAGTTTCCGAAAGAATAAACCTTTTATTGCAGTCAATTGCGGTGCTTTGCCTGATACGCTTTTGGAATCCGAGCTGTTCGGCTATAAAGCCGGTGCCTTTACAGATGCTAAAAAAGATAAGCCAGGACGTTTTGCTTTAGCACAGGGTGGAACAATATTTCTGGATGAAATCGGGGATATTTCTGCTTCCGTTCAGGTCAAACTATTGCGTGTCTTGCAGGATAAGACTTACGAACCGGTCGGCGGAATCTCGCCCGTCAAAGCCGATGTGCGTATTATCACGGCTACCAATAAGAAACTCGACCAGCTTGTCAAAGAAGGCAAATTCCGGGATGACCTGTATTATAGAATCAACGTAGTGAAACTGGAATTGCCCCCGCTAAAGGATAGGAAGGAAGACATCCCTTTGCTGATAGAGCATTTTATCAGCAAGTTTAACCGGCTGCACAATAAGAATATCTGCTGTGTTACCAATGAAGTGACAGCAGCTTTACTCGCCTATGATTTTCCAGGTAATGTACGTGAACTTGAGAATATCATCGAGCACTGTTTTGTTCTGTGTGAAGGCGAGATAATAGAAGCCAGACACTTGCCTTCATCTGTCCGTCCATTGCCGAAAACCGAATCGGAACAGACGAGCGAACCTGCAACTATTAAACAGATGGAAATCATTCTCATAAAACAGGCACTTAAACGAAACAAGGGCAATAAAACCGCAGCGGCTAAGCAACTTGGAATCGACAAAAGCACATTATTTCGTAAGATGAAAGCATTCGGCATCGCAGATGAAATCGGTTGACTTTTCTGCTCAGGTGGTTTATTTTACAAAAATAAAACTTGGCTTGAATGTTTATCTTGAAATAGAGACGGTAAATGGCAAGATTTCCGAACAAAGAGGCCCAAATTGCCGCATTGGCTGAACTGCTGTGGCGGGGACTACTGGATAATAGCGCCGTTTTCCCTGCTCCTCCGGTTCATCCGATACTGATAAGAATAAAAAAGATGATTTACCAGTCCCGGCATAATGCCTTTCTTGCCGCCCGCGCTGGGGCCGAATCGGCGATTGCCGACAAGGATACGGCACTTGAAAACCTCATCGAGGCGATGAAGGCCGATATTCGCTATGCGGAAAATACCGTCAATTACGATGATGACAAGTTGAAACTCATCGGCTGGGCGGGCAAAAAGGCCGCGACACCGCTGGCCGTACCGGGTCAGGTGCGATTACTGGAAGCGCCAAAGCAAGGCGCAGGCTGGGTGTTCCTCGACTGGAAAGCCCCTGTCGATGGCGGGAAAGTTAGCGCGTATAAGATTCAGCGCCGCCAGCAACCCGAAGGCGCGTGGCAGGATGTCGCTACGGCAATCGAGACAGAATCAACTTTGGTTGACCAGCCGCTAAAAACAGAACTCGAATATCGCATCATAGCAATAAATAAATCCGGCGAAGGTTCGCCGAGTAATACGGTAATGGTGGTTTTATGAAGGATAGAGTCATTATAATGTTTGTTAAGAAACCAGCAATTATAGGCGTTGTGATTGCATTGTTCATGGTTGGCTGTTTGTCAATTTTAGCGTTTTTCTTTCAAGGGTCTCGCGGAATCTGGCAACCGGATGAGGGATATTATACCGGCACCGCGGTAACCATGATGGAGAAAGGCACAATTTTAATACCCTATCTTGGCGAGGAGGAGATATTTCTGGACAAGCCCCCGATGATTTATTGGGGGATAATCACCGGACTGAAGATTTTCGGTCATAGTGAATTCGCTGTTCGTTTCTTTCACGGTTTGTGCTTTGCAATAACTGCCTTGGCTGTCGGCGGTTTAAGTTATTCAATGTTCAGGGACAGATGGCTGGCAATTGTGTCCTCATTTATTTACGCTACCATGGTTATCCCATTTTTTGCGGCCAATTTTGTTACACCGGATACAATCCTTACTTTATGGACAACGCTTTCGGCATTGTTTTTCTGGAACAGTACCAAAACACAAGGGAAAAAGAAAATTGTCTGGCAAATGCTGCTATGCGCAGCGGTAGGGTTGGGATTTCTTGCAAAAGGTCCGGCAGCGTTAATTCCGTGCGGTGGAATGCTTGTTTTCCTAGTGGTAAGGAAAGAGATGTTTCGATATTTCCTCACACGCTGGTCTCTTTTGGGTATCTTTATCTTTGTCATCACCGGATTAAGCTGGTATATTTGGGTAGGGTTCAAAATTCCGGGGGCGTTCAGCTATTTTCTCGATAATCAAATATTTGGCCGACTCATAACAGAAAAGTATAATCGCAATCCCGGCCTTACGGGCGCATTGATATATCTGCCGGTTCTGGTTTTTGGCTCTTTGCCGTGGTCGGCGATCTGGCTGGAAAAGAAAGGCATGGTTAAGTCATCGCTGTTCAACGGGCAATGGTGGAAAGACCTCTCTCAAAAGCCGCAGCAATTGTTTTTAATGTGTTATTTTTTTATTCCGCTTATCGTCCTTTGTTTAGCAAGTTCGAAACTTGGCCTTTACGCGCTTCCGGTCTTTGCCCCGTTGGCTATAACTACAGCAAAACTGTGGATGGAAAAAGTTCCGCAAATAGAGAGTTATTCGTTGACATGTCTATCAAAATCCTTTGCCCATCCGGTTAAACTGGTAGGCTGCTGGGTACTTCTTTTGCTGACTGCAAAATTTGCCCTCGCTTTTTATCCCACACCTAACAATATGAAAATCGCGTGGGCACAAATAAAGCCGTATCTGCCGTCGAGTGATTATGAATTGTGCACGATAGACGAACGTGCCGATGGTTTGCTTTTTTATGGCGCTCGTGAAGTTGAGCATTTGACCGATGAATCCGACCCTTATCCAACGTTTACCAAAAGAGAAACTGTGTTGGAGGAAATGCAGGAATTTGTCGAAAAAGACGAGAATGGCTTTTTCCTTGTAATAGAGGACGACGAAATCGAGGAAGCTGTTAAAGTATTAAAAAACTCCGGCATTGAATGCCGAATAGTACATCTGCCTTACCAAAGAGCGATTATTTTTCCACAGTTACAGTTGATAGATAAAAAACTTTTGGATATTAAAATATGACACCTATTCAGCTTAAAAAAAAATTGCAGCGATTTCTTAACAGTTTCGTAATAATCGTACTTTGCTTAATACTGCTTGCGTTCATAGTTACGTTAGTAATTGGTTTGCAGGTTCACACCATCCGTTTTCCGGGTTTTCTTGGTAATAAACCCGAAAACATTAACTATGTGAAAACAACGACGGACCCGAATGAGTTTACGTTTGTCGTGGTCGGCGATGTAAAATGCGGAACGGCAACGTTCGAGGCGATGCTCGATATCATACACGAAGATAAACCGGCTTTTGTCGTAGTTCTCGGCGATTTTGTTGACCACCAGGAACTAATCAGCCACAAACTGTTCGCTTTGGAGATGACAGAGCATACAAAAGATTTTCCGATGTTTTTAATCCCCGGCAATCACGATATTGACGCCAACGGACCATTTGGTCTTGAAGATTTTGAAAAAATCTATGGCCCTGCTCAGTTCTATTTTACTTTAGGCAAAAATCTGTTCGTCTTCCTGAATAATATTTCGCCCTATAATCAAACAGATCAGTATCTGAAGTTTTTGGAACAGGCTCTTTCCAAGCAAATGGAAGGGGCAGAAAAGATTTTTGTGTTTATGCATATCCCGCCGTCAGGAATAAATTCATCTCTGATGTGTAATGGATTGCCGGGTAGTGAAGAATTACTGGAAATAGCGAGAACCCACCACATTAATTATATTTTTTCCGGTGATCACCATGGATACGTAAAAACGGGAAAGGATGGAACGGCTTTTATTGTTACAGGCGGAGGCGGTGCGAAGCTTCGCGGAAAACATGGAAGATTTCACCATCTTGTAAGAATGTCCATAAAGGATGAGACGATAGTAGAAACGGTTGTTACCGCCAAGAAACAACTGGAAACCGCAGAACTTATAGAGCGTAACATAGCCATCTATATCTGGCCTTTGATTGCTCGAAACGGTTTGTCTGTAGCCATAACCGTTGTTATTTTTGGAATAGCTGTTTGGATGTTGATATATTCATTGCGCCGAAGAAAACGGTTGTTGAAATAGAATCACAGTGTGTATTATTGAATTGGAGACTTATGGCGTTACGTAAAATGCGAATTAATTTGTTGCGTCTGACTTTTATACCGGTCATTTTTTTAGCTGTCTTTGCAAGACCATCGTGGCTTCCGAATGAAAACGTTTTTACGGATTTCATTATGGAACTGGGCGGTTACCTGTTTCTTCTGGCTGGTTTGATGATTCGTATATGGTGCATTTTTTATATAGGCAACCGAAAGTCCAAAGAACTGGTCACGGAAGGCCCTTATTCTATATGCAGAAATCCCCTTTATGTCGGAACGTTTCTGCTGGCCATCGGCGTAGGGCTTAGTTTTGCAAGCCCGTTTATGGTCCTGTCTGTGCTGGTAATTGTAGTTCCGGTGCATGTTATCACTGCCAGAATGGAAGAGACAAATCTTGGGACACTCTTTGGGGAAGAATACCGAATGTACAAGCGGAAAGTTGATCGCTTCTGGCCCAACTTTTCAAATTACACCAGCCCTGAAACACTCTCCGTAAATGTCCACTCAATTCGACGGATATTTTTTGACACAGCCGGTGTTCTACTGCTGCCGTGGATCGAAGACTGGCTCGAACTTTTGCGCGAACAGGGAATCATTCCGGTTTTATGGCATTCCCCTTTTTGATTCGATGACTTAAAAGTTTACAAGTGGACAAAAGGTGTAATTATGGCTTGTCTTATTTCTGGGAAATCTGGTATGATGTCATACTAATTTTTTGACAGGAAAATTGGAAAGAGAAAAAATGACAG
>JAFGLS010000101.1 GCA_016927935.1 Syntrophaceae bacterium | reverse complement strand
GGCGAGAGTAAAGCGTCTGCCATGTGCATGAATAATTCTCCTTGAGGAAATAGTTAAATGTTTACTGCCTAAAACCTGAAAGTCAGTCCGACCAACGTGGAAACATCTGTTTTGGGATCGGTCAAACCATACTTAACTCCGAAATCAATATCAAAATTCTCGTTGACTGAATAAATTATGCCGCCGACAAGAAAAGCGGGATCCTCGTTTGTCTCACCATCGGGATTGCGTTCTCCCCCGACATTGGCAACCAGATTTAAATTTTTAACAACTTCCCATGTGGCCGCCAGGGAGGCATGCCAGATATTTTCGCGCTCATCGGCGCCGTTCTCATTTCTGATGTACCCCAGATTGGCATGAAAGACCCATGATCCCAGTTCTTTCGAACCGATTGAGAAAATATGGCCGCCCAGTTTTCCGGTGCCCAGTCCCTTGTCTTCATCACCGGTGGGGAAGCTTATTCCCGGTTTCAGCGCCAGGCTGAATCCATCTTTTTCAAATAACTTGATTTTCGCTTCGAATGACGTATCTCCGATTCCGTTTTCCTTGTAAACAACTGCGCCATCTTCTTTCTCCCGTTCCCAGACATAAGGAAGGCTTAGAACGAGATCAATATTATCCACAATTCCATAAGACAATGTTGCCGCCGTCTCAAATACCTTCGTTTTTACGGAATGCTTCCCCATGCTTTCCTTGTCCCGATCGTACTGACCGGTGAGTTCCACTTGAAAATTACCTTTCCCCTGAGTACCCGCGTCATCGGTAATCAGCGGGTGTGCCGCCCAAGAAGGAAAGGCTATGAAAAGCGCCATGGCAAATATCAGTTCTTTTGCGTACCCTTTGCGCATCACATTGAGTCCTCCTTTATAGTGACACGATTTTTATTTTAGTGGCACTATTTCAATATTCTGTCAAGTATTTTTAAACGACCTCGGACAAAAACACCTTCCTGTTTGAAATGGATTATTGGAATACGATAGTTGCGAAAAGAATTTTCTATGAGGGTCGGGAATGCTTTTTCTAGGCCTGTAAAAATATTTTTTTGATTACCGACATGCTTGCCGACACTACTATTTTAAAAGCAAATTGACAAAACGAAGATATGGCCTGAGCGCAGGCGTGCCGCCGCCTTCGGAGATGATTTGCAAAACTTTTGTGGAATCGGCAATAACCGCACCACCCAGATGTGTCACGGATGTATCGCGAAAAATTTCAGGAACAAGTGGAGTGGACGGTCCCAGCAAAACCACTGAACGCGGAGCGCCCAGCAAATTTATCGTCTCTTCAAAAGTATCATTCAAAAGTGTGGTTGCTGTAATAATCGCTACATCACAATCTTTCAGCGCTTTTTGCTTGTCTTCCGGCGAGAGCAACTCCTGTCGCTGGGGATTTTTTTCAATAATAGTCAGTGTCGCGCCAGTGGATCGAATGCGTTCAACCAACGGAGCAAAAAGTCCCACCATAGCCACTTTCTCGCCGGGCTGAAGATTCAGATAAGTTGTCGCTTCGCGGTCTTCGTTATCCCCTTCTTTTGGCAAAATAAGCGCGTTTGCCGTTGCTACACCGATGGTCCTGTGCAAGGCATTTTTACCGTCAACGATATATTTTAATGTTTCAACAGCAGATGACCCAACATATGTTCCTGCCTCTTTTAAAACCGTGCACCCGCGGGCAGCACTTTCCGGCAGCACCGCGGCAAGTCCCGCGGCTCCGTTATCCAGTTTTATCCCAACATAACTCAAGCCTATGCGCAAATCGGCAATCCGCAGACTTTGCGCGACCGGTTCAGTTTTTTCATAAAGACGATTCAGTATGGTACCTGATTTAAGCATAATAACTCTTTGCCATCTTATCAGATTATTTTATAGGAGCTACACTGGAATAAGGTGTTTCACCCTGACAATTCAGACATTTTGCACCGTGTTTTGACGGATAGGCTTCACCACAAACAGGGCAAATGCTCACCTGTCCCATTTTTTTGCGGCGGACTTTTTCCGGTTCAACCTGAACTTTCTGCATGCTTAACAGTTTGTGTCCGGCTTTTTTGATTTGGGCCAACAAAAGTTCGGAATCCTGTTCGGTCTTTTTTTTCTTTTTCAAATACCAATCGCGAATTTCCGGCCAGTCATTTAGTTTTTCCGTATCCAGATAAACACGCACGCCTTTGCCGCTGTATTTTTCATACAGGGTTACAGCAAACTTACCGAAGTTGACAATGGAAAGCCAGCCATTGCCGATAGTACAGGGGGTCAAAATTTGGACAGCATCGGGCAGACAAACCGGAGTTTCACAAACAGCGTCAAATAACTCCCCTTCAGGCAGGTTCTTCATCGCCAAATCAACAATAAAGCCGCCGATAATCAGTCCCGGCGCAAGACTACCGTGAAAAGATTTTACCAGATGGAGATATTCTTCATAGGAATAGGTGCAGATGTTCATAAATGTTGCTCCTTAACTTATTTCCAAATCATTTATATCAAGTGCAAATTTATACAAATACTCATAAAGTATGTCATTTTGAAGCGTAGCCTATAGTCCAGCTATGTTGGGGAGAAATCTTAATGGTCATAAGAACAAAATAAGATATCTCCCTCCGGTCGAAATGGGTGTAATGGCAAAAAATGTGTGCTGTTTTTCATTTTTTTAGATAAAAGAACCAGTTAAAAAATGCTTTACGTTTTAG
>JAFGLS010000100.1 GCA_016927935.1 Syntrophaceae bacterium | reverse complement strand
TGACAGCAGTTTTGTCATTCTGAGCAAAGCGAAGAATCTCCTCCCTTTACGATTTATAAACCTTCGCTTTACATAGACAAACCACGAGTCACGACCCACGATCCACGAGTTACGAATCACGAATTATGCCCCGCCCCTTCCGGCTCGGAGTCACCGCCGTTAATCATGGTGTAAGGGGAATAAATTCTCGTGAAAAATAAAAAGTTGCAGTCCTATCACCTTTGAGTATAATATCGGCTGACCAATAAAACAATTAAGGAGATATCACCCTGTTTGAGCAAACATTCAAGAATATAGACGACATCCTCCACAAAGACGCAGGCTGCTCCAGCGAGCTGGACTATGTTGAACAAACCTCATGGATTCTCTTTCTGAAGTATCTGGATGATTTCGAGAAGGACAAAAAAACCGCGGCCCAACTATCGGGCAAGCCTTATACATGCATCATCGGCCCGGAGTATCGCTGGGACGTATGGGCCGTCCCCAAAGGCAAAGACGGCAAGCTCGACCACCACAAGGCGCTTACCGGCGATGACCTGAGAGACTTTGTTGACGGCAAACTGTTTGGCTACCTGAAAAAATTCAAAACCTCCGCCGCCAGCGCCGACACCATCGAATACAAAATCGGCGAGATATTCAGCGAACTGAAAAACAAGATTCAGAGCGGCTATAACATGCGTGAAGTGATAAACCTTGTAGATGAACTGCGGTTCCGTTCCAGTGCCGAAAAACATGAGATGAGCCACCTGTACGAAGACAAGATCAAGAACATGGGCAACGCAGGCAGAAACGGCGGTGAATACTACACACCCCGTCCGCTTATCAAAACCATTGTAAAGGTAGTTGCACCCTCTATCGGCAATAAGATATATGACGGTGCAGTCGGTTCGGCGGGGTTCTTGTGCGAATCGTTTGAATACTTAAAAACCAGCAAAGACCTGACCACCAAAGATGCAAAGACCCTGCAAAAAAATACGTTCTACGGCAAGGAAAAAAAATCGCTTGCCTATATCATCGGCACAATGAATATGATTTTACACGGCATCGAGGCTCCCAATATCGTACATACCAATACGTTGGCAGAGAACATTTCCGATATTCAGGAACGCGACCGCTACAACATTGTTTTGGCTAATCCCCCATTTGGCGGCAAGGAACGCAAAGAAGTACAGCAAAACTTTCCCATAAAGACCGGCGAAACTGCTTTTCTGTTTCTCCAGCATTTTATAAAGATTTTAAAAGCAGGCGGTCGCGGCGGCGTGGTAATCAAGAACACATTTCTTTCTAACACTGATAATGCCTCGGTATCCCTGCGTAAACTGCTTTTAGAAAGCTGCAATCTTCATACTGTGCTGGATTTGCCCGGCGGAACATTCGCCGGCGCTGGTGTTAAGACAGTGGTGCTGTTTTTTGAAAAAGGCTCACCCACGCGTAAGGTCTGGTTCTATCAGCTTAATTTGGACCGTAACCTCGGCAAGACCAATCCGCTCAACGAAAACGATCTGGCGGAGTTTGTAAAATTTCAGCCAAAAAAGAAAGATTCCCCTAACTCTTGGTCGGTGAAGATAGCCGATGTGGATAAAACCACTTTCGACCTGTCTGTTAAGAACCCTAACAAAAAAGATGAAACGGTTTTAAGAAGCCCTGCCGAGATATTGAACGAGATAAAAACCCTTGATAAAGAATCCGCAGACATACTGAAAACCATCCGGAGGCTGATATGAAAAAAGGATGGGAAACAAAAAAACTGGGGGAGATTGCAAAAGTAATATATGGATATACAGAAAAAGCTTCTTATAGCAAAATAGGACCAAATTTTTTAAGAATAACAGATATTCAAGATGGTGATGTAAATTGGAAAACTGTACCATTTTGTAAAATTAATAAAGTTGATTTAGAAAAATATAAATTAACGGACGGTGATATTGTTTTTGCAAGAACAGGAGCAACAACGGGTAAAAGTTTTCTTGTTCGAAATCCACCACCATCAGTTTTTGCTTCCTATTTGATTAAAGTGCATATTGCCGATAAAAAGCTTTTGCCTGAATATGTGTTTTTGTTTTTTCAGACAAAAACATATTGGGATATAATCAATGCAGGTGTATCAGGAAGCGCTCAAGGAGGATTTAACGCTACGAAACTTTCTAGATTATCTGTTCCTCTCCCTCCTCTCCCCGAACAAAAGCGGATTGTTGCCATTCTGGACAAGGCGTTTGCGGCTATCGCTACAGCCAAAGCAAACGCCGAAAAGAATCTGCAAAACGCCCGCGAGCTTTTTGATTCGTATTTGCAGGGCGTCTTTGCCGATCCGGGCGATGATTGGGAAGAAAAGAAGTTGGGGGAATGCTTTAAGCTTAAAAGTGGTAATAATCTGACAAGTAAAATGATGATCGAAAACGGTAAATTTCCTGTATACGGCGGTAATGGGATTGCGGGCATGTACGATAACTTCAATTTATCCGGAAGCAATATTATTGTCGGTAGAGTTGGGGCTTTATGCGGAAACGTAAGGCATATAAAAGATAAAATATGGCTTACAGATAACGCCTTCAAAATAACAGATTGGAAATATGATTTCGATCATGCTTTTCTTGCATATTTATTAAACTTTAAGAATCTTCGGAGTTATGCAAGGCAAGCAGCTCAACCAGTTATTTCTAACTCATCATTGGAAGACGTGTTATTACAATTCCCTAAATCAAAAGAAGAACAAAAATCCATCGTCGCCAAGCTCGATGAGCTTTTGGCTGAGACCAAAAAGCTCGAAGCGATCTACCTGCAAAAACTGGCCGATCTGGAAGAACTGAAAAAATCAGTATTGCAGAAAGCATTTAAGGGAGAATTAAATTGAGGTTTAATATAATGAATAGGATGAAGACAAAGGCTAATTCCGTGATGAAACTTTACAAATTCAGAGCTCTTACTAATGAGCAAGATCTTGAACGACTGAAAGGCATATTAGAAACTGGCAAATTTTGGTGTTCAACTTTTTCAGAACTCAATGACCCCATGGAAGGTGTTTATCATTTTTTAGATTATACTCAAGAAGAATCTGAGCTTGTTGATTTAATTTATAAAACAAAACAAAGTTATAAAATTTGTTCATTTTCCGCCGAAGGAGCATTCTCAGATCCTCTAATGTGGGGGTATTATGCAAATGGATTCAGGGGAGTTGCTATTGAGATAGAGATTAATAGTGATGAAGTAAATGAAATAAACTATATGAAAAAGATTCCAAGTTTCGCTGGATTAAATCCTCAAGAGGAAGCTAAAAAAATACTTACGACTAAATTATCACCGTGGACTCATGAATGTGAATTTAGATTTTTAAGACAAAGCAAGGAAAATAAAATCAAAATTGGAACAATTACGGCTTTGTATTATGGCGAGCCATATGGAAATACTGATAATGTAAGAGATATTGTTGAAAATAGTCATATTTTAAGAGAATACCAAGAAATTAAAAAAGAGATTTTAAAATTTTCAAACAAATTTAACGTTCGTCCCGTCAAAATAGAAAAATGTAAAGTAATAAAAAAGTAGTTCTTGACACATAATGGAGGTTTCATGAACGAAGCGGAAACCAGAGCTGAATTGATTGACCCAAAGCTGAAGGAAATTGGTTGGGGCGTAGTGGATGGTTCCAAAGTCCTGCGGGAATACCATATTACTGCCGGTAAAATCCAGACCGGCGGCGAGCGGGCTAAGCCGCTTATTGCCGATTATGTACTGGTGTATCAGGGACGTAAGCTCGCTGTTATCGAGGCCAAAAGCGATGAGCTTGAAGTTGGTGAAGGTGTGGCTCAGGCCAAGAACTATGCAGAAAAGCTGAAACTGGATTATACCTATGCCAGCAACGGCAAAGAAATTTATCAGATTTGTATGAAAACCGGCGATGAAGGTTTGATCGCAGGTTTCCCCTCGCCTGATGAACTCTGGAACAAGACATTCGCAAAGGAAAATCAGTGGCGTGATAAATTCAGTAATGTGCCGTTTGAGGATTTAGGCGGCACCAAGAGCGCATATTACTATCAGGAGATAGCCGTCAATAAGGCCATGGCCGCCATTGCCGAAGACAAGCAGCGTATCCTGCTGACGATGGCGACCGGTACGGGAAAGACATTCATCGCCTTTCAGATTGCATGGAAGCTCTTTCAGACTCGCTGGAACCTAAAACGCGATGGAAGCCGAAGGCCCCGCATTTTGTTTCTGGCAGATAGAAATATTTTAGCCGATCAGGCGTTCAATGCCTTTTCGGCCTTTCCCGAAGATGCGCTTGTTCGGATTAAGCCTGATGAAATACGCAGAAGCAACCGTGTTCCAACTAACGGCAGTATTTTCTTTACCATTTTCCAGACATTTATGAGCGGCTCGGAGAACACTCCATATTTTGGCGAATATCCGGCTGATTATTTTGATTTTATTGTTATTGACGAGTGCCATCGCGGCGGAGCCAATGACGAAGGGAACTGGCGCGGCATTATGGAATATTTTTCGCCGGCCGTTCAGCTTGGCTTAACCGCAACGCCCAAACGCAGGGCTAATGCAGATACCTACCGCTATTTCGGCGAGCCGATATATATCTATTCGCTCAAGGAAGGTATCAATGACGGCTTTTTGACTCCGTTCAAGGTAAGACGAATCAAGACCACTATTGATGACTATATCTATGTCTCGGATGATACGGTCATTGAAGGCGAAGTTGAAGAAGGCAAAATCTATGAAGAAGCTGACTTCAATAGAATTATAGAGATCAAAGAGCGCGAAGCCAAGCGGGTACGGATTCTTCTGGATGAAGTCAATCAAAATGAAAAAGCCATTGTTTTCTGTGCTACCCAGGACCATGCCGCGGCAGTGCGTGATTTGATAAATCAGTACAAAAATTCAAAAGAGCCGAATTATTGTGTTCGTGTTACCGCCAACGATGCAGCGCTGGGCGAGCAGTATTTACGCGAGTTTCAAGATAACGAAAAGACGATCCCGACGATTCTGACTACC
Source organism: Syntrophaceae bacterium (assembly GCA_016927935.1). GTDB lineage: Bacteria > Desulfobacterota > Syntrophia > Syntrophales > Smithellaceae > Smithella. The sequence continues at coordinate 1,372 of JAFGLS010000100.1, read as the reverse complement.
TCGCAAAAGTTGTCAACCGGTGTGGATGCCCGCAATATCCGCAACATCGTGCTGCTGCGTCCGGTCAACTCGATGATCGAGTTCAAGCAGATTATCGGGCGCGGCACAAGGCTCTTTGATGGCAAGGAATATTTCACCATCTACGACTTTGTTGATGCGTACCATCATTTTGCCGACCCGGAATGGGATGGCGAGCCGATAGAACCTGAGCCAAAGCGAAAACGGCAGGTTGAACCTGGGCCGGGGCCTGGGCCGATACCGCCACCACCACCGAGAGAGAAATTGAAAATTAAACTTGCTGACGGCAAGGCACGCGAGATTCAGCATATGATTTCGACTTCGTTTTGGGGCGCGGATGGTAAGCCGATTTCAGCGGAAGAGTTTTTGCGGAATTTGTTTGGCACATTGCCTGAGTTTTTTAAGAGCGAAGATGAACTTCGCAAAATTTGGTCCTATCCAATAACTCGCAAGGCATTGCTCAACAAGCTCGCCGATGCCGGATACGGCAAGGATGAATTGGCCACTATACAAAAGCTTATAGACGCTGAAAAAAGCGATCTGTTCGATGTACTCGAATATGTTGCTTTTGCGGTGAAGCCGATCACCAGAGAAGTACGGGTAGCAGAGGCACAGTCAAACATATTTGCCTTGTTGAACAATAAACAGAAAGAGTTTCTGGAATTTGTTCTGTCCAAGTATATTGAAACCGGCGTGGAGGAACTTGACGAGGAGAAACTGCCTGACCTTCTAACACTAAAATATCACGCCATCCAGGATGCCTCAGAAATGCTTGGCGGCGTAGAAAATATACGAACTACCTTTTTTGATTTTCAGAAATATTTGTATGAGCAGAAAACAGCGTAGATTTTCTTGCAGCTCCGACTTAATTAGTAGTAAAAAAAACTCTGCACCCTCTGTATCAAAAATAAAAATTCAAAAAACCGCATATTTAGCCGCTTAGGCAATAAAAAAGCATTAGTGTCCCTTCGTCCTTTACTTCGTGTATCCTCTTCTCCGTGTCATCCTTTATGTTTTATTCGTGTTCCCTTATAGCTTTGCTTTTTACACCGGCTGTTTTGCCGGATGATCGAGAAGATTTGTTCTGTCAAAGCTCGCTTAGTAAGGAACAAATCTTGAAGAGCATCAAAGCAAAGCTTAAGGTCTTTCGTGTAATTTCGTATCCGTTCGTGGCTAAAAAACCAGTAAAAAAACTCTGTATTCTCTGTATCAAAGACAAAAATTCAAGAAATGTAAAAAAAACACCCAACTTGTTTTAAAAACAGCACAAGTTTTGCCAAAAAACACACACTTTTGCAAAAAAATGCAAAAAATTGCAAAAAAACCAGTTTTAACCCCCAAAAACCCCCATTTT
>JAFGLS010000099.1 GCA_016927935.1 Syntrophaceae bacterium | reverse complement strand
GAAAAAAGCAACATTTCTGCGTCAAACATTCCAGTATCTCCTTTTATTACATATCACAAAACGGTTGAAATTATAACATATCTTAAAGTTTACATCTACCATTTTTATTTTGCATAAAAATGAGAGTATAATACGCAAAATATAATTAAACCAAAGGAGGGAAAAATGAAGCGCACTATTTCCAGAAAATTAACATATTCCGCGATCGGAGTTATGCTGGTTTTGCTCTGTATTGCTGTATTAATCACTCCGACAAGTCAGCCTAAAAGCGGATGGGAACAACTCCCCAAACTTTTGGATAGGATCAAAGCGCCCGAGTTCCCAGACCGTGATTTTAATATAACGGATTACGGCGCGGTCGGCGACGGAAAATTTGACTGTACCCAAGCTTTTAAGACAGCAATAACATTAGCTAACGCAGCCGGCGGCGGTCGGGTAACCGTCCCTGCGGGAATATTTCTAACAGGACCGATTCATCTTAAAAGCAACGTCAATTTATTTGTTTCCGAGGCCGGTGTAATAAAATTCTCACCCGACCCGAACAAATATCTTCCGGCCGTATATACCAGATGGGAAGGCGTTGAAGGAATGTTGTATTCGCCTCTAATTTACGCATACGAACAGGAAAATATAGCTATAACGGGCACAGGCACTCTTGACGGGCAGGGCAGCGAAAACTGGTGGCTGTGGAAAAAAATCCAGAAAGAAGACCGCGATAAACTTTTCGGCTATGGTCGAGACGGCGTGCCTGTCCGGCAGAGAGTTTTCACAGCCAATTTAAAATTAAGACCCCCGATGATTCAACCGTATAAATGCAAAAATATTTTGATAGAAGGAGTAACAATTAAAAACAGTCCTTTCTGGCATATTCATCCCGTGCTCTCGCAGAATATCACCGTAAAAAATGTAACCGTTGAAGGACTCGGTCCCAACAACGACGGATGTAATCCCGAGTCATGCAAAGACATACTCATCGAAGGATGTTATTTTAATACCGGAGACGATTGTATCGCCATAAAATCCGGCAGGAATAATGACGGCAGACGTTTAAGTGTGCCCACCGAAAATGTCATAGTTCAGAATTGCAAAATGAAAGAAGGGCACGGCGGAGTAGTGATGGGAAGCGAAATGACCGGAGGGGTGAGAAATGTTTTTGCCGAAAACTGTATAATGGACAGCCCGAACTTAGACCGGGCGATACGGCTTAAAACCAACGCAGTCCGCGGCGGGTTTTTGGAAAATATTTACGTAAGGAATATAACCGTCGGCGAAGTGCGCGAGGCAGTATTGAAGATTAATTTCTATTACGAAGAAGGCGACAAGGGCGATTTTACCCCGCATGTCCGCAATGTCAATATGGAAAACGTCACCAGCAAGAAAAGTAAATATGCACTACTCCTAAACGGCTATGAGCGTTCGCCGATAAGCGATGTCCACATAAAAAACTGCGCGTTTAACAATGTTAAAAGTTCCAACAGTGTCGGCGGGATTAAAAACGTGATTTTGGAAAACGTGAAAATTAACGGCGAAGTTTTCAACGGACCTCTTACGGAACAAAATCCTTTAGGCAGTAAAGATAATATGTAAGGTTGATTGATAGAAAATTTTAAGTAGAGGGTTTATTATAAATTTCATTAATCTCTTTGCATTATCCCCTTTTTACCGTTTCCTTCTGTTATATTATCTCCTGTTATATTCGGTTCAGCTCCAGCCCAGCAAATAATTCCCCAAGCACCATTATTATTACAACTATTAGCAGTCAATATAGGATTGGTTTCCCCCCCTCGTATTGCAATTCCACTCCAAGGGTTATTTTCACATATATTATTTTCTGCTTTGCCTTTAGCCCCCTGGCTAAAAATTATTCCTGAAGGATGGTTCATATTACATTTATTATTTCTTAATATCACTTCCACATTTTCACCTTCCGCAGAGATCCCAGGATAATAATTTTGTTCACAGACATTATTCTCAGCTGTACCTTCAACATTATCTAAAAAACGTATCCCATAACTATCATTGTTACGGCAAATATTGTTGCTCAAAGTCACAGGATTACTATCCTTCCACACCAATATACCGCTATTGCCATTCTTTTCACAGGTATTGTTTTCGGCTATAACTTTTCCCGTCTGATTAATCTTAATACCGTAAGAAAAATTCCCTTCGCATATATTATTCTTCAGGTTCACTAAACTTTTTGTTTTATATACAGAAATCCCAGAATTCTCGTTATACCCGCAAGAATTACCTTCTGCAAAAATATTAAGTACATCATATTGAAAGAAGATCCCAGTTTGCTTGTTCATCCTGCACTGGTTTCCCGTTATGATTGCACTTGTCCCTGGATCAATTACAGTTATACCATTGTTCCCATTTCCTTCACATGTATTTTTTCCCGCTATTCCCATTGCTCCACCCGCAATCCATATCCCATTTACTTTATTTTTCATACAATGGTTATTGTTTACTGTAACATTTGTTTTCTTTCCAGCGACTCTGATTCCAGTTTCATTTCCCTTACATATATTATCAAGAGCCATCCCATTAGCTCCTGAGTAAAAACATATACCAGCATATTCATTATTCTGACATTGATTATTTCTAACAGTTATATTTGTTCCTTCTTCGGATATATAAATACCACCATTCTTATTGTTCTCGCAAATAATATTTTCTATTAGACCCCTTGCACCACGATAAAAAACCACACCACAACCAGATATATTCCTAATCCTACATTCTACAATTTTTATATTATTACCCCCTACTACACGCACACCTGATATCTGCAGTTGAGTATCTGTGCTATCTTCTTGTTCTAATGTAAAACCAGATATAAGACCACTATTACAATTTTGAGCAGAAATTACATTTTCACTATAACGACTTCGAATTGTTGTAGCATCTGTACCACTACCAATAAGCCTGATGCCATCTTTTAAACGGAGTGATTCTTTATAAAAACCGCTTTTAACAAATACTGTATCTCCTGCTGTTGCCTGGTCAATGGCTTGCTGAATAGTATTATACTGGTCGGGAACAATTAATTCTTTGGCTTTTACTGACGGAGTAATAATAATCCACAATATTAATATCACTCCTAAGATAACTGATTTTGGTGGATTAAACATCTTATTCCTTAGTTCCCATTGCCTCTGTGTCGGAAATTGTAACTTCATACAGATTCATGTCCCAAGGATATTTATTCCATGGACTTGAAGGCATATCAATCAATCTCTGGTAAGCATCTTCATATTTATAGCCGCCTTTTTTTGTTTGTTCAAGCGACCAGAATTCTCGTCCGACAATATAATTCTGCCCTAAATCCTCCCACGAACTAAAAACTTTTTGAAGCATTTCTGCAGCCGGCATTATCATCCGCCACGCTTCTTCTTCAGTAATGTAACCAACTACATAAGCGCATCTGCAGAGGTTAATATATCTGGTATAATCCCATCCTAAGAGCCCCTTTCCCTCTAATTTTTTATAATATTCTTTTACAATCTTAATCTCATTTAATAATTGTTCCTTATCTTTATTATCTTCCAAAACTTTTTCATATTCTTCTTCGCTCAAATATGCGATATACCTCGCCCAATCATCGAATCTCTTGCGATGTCCTTTATCGTTAATCCATTCAATTTTTTCGAAAAAACTTAACCTTCCCGATATTCCCCACCATTCCTCAAGAGAATTTTTCTGTTTTTTTATATTTTTTTCGTTTATTTCCATTACTTCCAAAAATTTATGCGAGTTATGATTTGCTTCGGCTAACATTGCTCCACAACCTAATGCCCATCCTTTTGCCTCGGCTGAAATTTTACCTTCCCATTTCCGAGACTCTGCCATGCTTTCTATGTCTTCTTTGGGAGATTCAACTATTGTGACATCTTTAGGAACTTCGAAAAGAGAAAAATTTGGCTCTAAGTCTACCTTATATTCATCATAAAGAAACGAACTGATAACTTTGCCGTTTTCCAAAAATCTTATAAAGTGAGGAAACTGCCTGTCTTTTTCACAAATCAACTCTATTTTAACTCCACGCATTTCTACAGAAAGCAAATCATACTCTTTGCCATTAATTTCGATGGATGATTTAATAGCATTTTTATTTTCCATAAAAGCGAATTCAGTTCCAAATTCAAGTTCTGAAAAAGCATTCACTATTGGATAATGAAACTCTCCACTGGGCTCTGGGTCAATAATATGTAGCCCCATTTTTCTGTCAAGGTCAACTATCCACCCATCGGGTTCATTAATAATTGTAACCATAGGAAGTTGTACAGGGGGAGCATATATTTCTATTCTGGCATACTTGTCTCCCAACATATAAAGCATTGTAGATAAGAATTCAGGAGAAGCTTGTTCATCATTAGTCATATCTCTAAAAACTATCTTCTTCATCCTGTCATCTTCAGACCACCCTGTCCCAACTAATATCGTCAGCAATATCACAAGTATGACTTTAACAATTTTATTTAGTAAATTAATTGGGATTGGGTTTTGATTTAACATATTATTGTATTTTATCCGTTTTATGCTCCTAAAAACAATAGTCTCACATCATATCAACCGGGTCTAAATCTATTGAAAGATGCTCGTTTTTGTGCGGGATTTTTGTCCAATAGTCGCGAAGATTTTTCATGAGTTTCTCAAGATTTTTTCTGCTGTTGCTTTTGATTATTATGCGCCATCTGTATTTGTTCCTTATTTTGTCCACGGGGCAGGGACCGGGTCCTATCATTTCGAAATTCTTTTTTCCCGATGAGATATGAGTTTTAATCATATTCGCAAGGATTACCGCATTTTTTCTTACGTTATTTTCGCCCGGGCCCCTGATAGTCAAAGAGACAAGTTGGCTGAAAGGCGGATAGTTAAGTTCCCTTCTGAAATCCAGTTCGTTTTCGTAGAATTTTTCGAAGTCGTAATGAGTGGCGCTTTCGATGCTGTAATGGTCGGGATAATGGGTCTGGACGATTACTTTGCCGCCTTTCTCTCCCCTGCCCGCCCTGCCGGCAACCTGCGTTAATAATTGAAACGTAAATTCTCCCGAGCGGAAATTGGGCAGGTT
>JAFGLS010000098.1 GCA_016927935.1 Syntrophaceae bacterium | reverse complement strand
GATTATGAAGCAAAAGAATTCTTGCTTCATTCACAGAATGCTATTCTGGAACACCTCACAAATGAAAACTGCATGTAACAGCGAATATGCGCTGCGATTTCGCCTTGGCCTTCGGTAAATAAACCCTTTGAGCAATTCCGAAAAAAGTATGATATACATTTCCCGATATTGCTCAAGACCACAAGGGGCCGGGTTAACTTCGTATATTGGCGAAACGTTATACGAAAGTTTCGGGCCCAGGGATTCTTGGGCCCAGATCGTGTGCGCCTTTCTGGAGGGTATCTATTTTATCTTTCCAGGAATTTCATCAGTATAGTGTACTGTAGTAGAGAACCAAATTGTCCGTAAAGAGACATACTGTATCTTATTCATAGTACTCTAAAGGGTTATTTACCAGTGAAAGCCCTCGTAGTACAGTGATTAATTAAAATATTTAACATACTCATTTCCGGCACCAACTTTAAATCCAAATTTTTTATAAGGTATAGTAAAAATTTCTTTTCTCTCCCACAATCTCAAACCCGCATTTAGCGTACATATCTTTCGCGCTCTCTTCACTGTAGGTCACAACATAGGCGGTTTTGGCACCTCCCTGGTGGGCAATCTTTAAAAGCTCCCTGATAATGGCAGTGCCGTACCCTTTTCTCTGATGCTCTTCGGGAACATCAAACTCTTCAATTTTGGCGGCCTCACCGTTCATATACATCTCGCACATACCCACTGCGGTACCCTTATCGTAACAGACGTAAAATTTTACATCATTAGGCTCCCTGTAAACCGCCTGCTTTCTATCACAACGGCGGATGGCAAAATCTTCACCATCTTCTTCTGTATTAACCTTTACATCAATAAGCTTGCCGTCGGCCAAGATCTCTTCATTGTTCGCTTCTTTTAAAACACAATTGCTGTTTCCCTTCAAAGAAGTGTAGCGTTCCGGGGAGATGGCCATATAATAGCAAATGTCCGGACCTCCCCCTTCCAGGAAAACACCACTGACATCCTTATCATCCATAGGGAAATTTGCCTCGATATTAAGGAAATCCGATTTATCCCGCTTTTTAAGTTCTGCCTGGGCCATTATGATTTTTATCAACCGCTCTTTTGCCAGGGGTTTTTTAATCAAAGTCAAATTATGAGAATACATATCAGGGATCTTTCTATCAACGAATTTGATAAACTCATCGGTTTCCGTACATTCGCAATAATTCTTCAGATAGGCAATCTCATTTTTTACGATTAAATCCATCATAATATTACTCCTCCAAAAACTGCTTACTCATCTCCCAGTTCAATCTCATATAACCGGGGATTTTCATTTTTCTTATAACATTCACCTTTCCAGGGATTCCATCAGTATAGAGTACTGTAGTAGAGAGCAAAATAGTCCGTAAAGAGACACGCTGTATCTTATACACAGTACTATAAAAGGTTACTTAACAGTGAAAGCCTTCTTAGTACAGTGATTAATGTAATAATTTATGTATATTTCCTAATAATGAATTATTTTACAATGTTTTTCCGAGAAATAATAGAAAATATTTGCCATAAAATAAAAAATATGCATGGTTTTGTATGAGAAATATGATTTTTTTTCTACGCACATTTGGCATCCGTGCCAATGTGCTAACGTAAACCTTCTCTGTTCGGCCTGGCACCTTCCTGCAACAAAGTGCAATAGCTGTGCTCCTCGGTTGTCGGCTCCCTATGGTTCTTGGCCTGCAGCATATTTTTGATGTCACACCTTGTGCAAAAATTATTTGCTATTTTCGATTCTCTTCTATATAAAAGTTCTTAGTGCAACTAAGGCTTGCTGCGAAAAGCGCGTCACCGGCTTAGCCGGAAGCGAAAAGGTCAGTTGCGCTAAACGTTGTAGAAAATTTAGGGAGGATTCTAATGAAAATTGAAATTAGAAAAGAAATAGTAAGCTTGGAATCATTCAAAACACTTAGAAAATCTGTTGGATGGCCTTTGCCGCCGGATCGATCAATAGAAAAATCATTAAGCAATACAGAATATTGTGTGACAGCTTATGTTGATTCTGAAATAGTGGGGATGGGCCGAATTGTCGGAGATAAAGGATTTATATATTTTATTGCAGATGTAATTGTCAAGCCTGCCTTTCAAGGCAAGAAAATTGGTGCGAAAATAATGAATAGTATTATGCTTTATCTCGAAGAAAATGCTCCTGAAAATTCGTATATCACTTTAATGGCCGCAAAAGGAAAAGAAGAGTTCTATGAAAAATTTGGTTTCTTCAAGAGGCCGACAGAAAAATATGGTTGTGGTATGATGATTGAACTGAGGTAGCTCAACCAACTTCGTGTAATAGTGAATAAACGGTTCCGCTTCAACCTAATTAGATGTTGGCAACTTCGTATGATCGTGGCACGTTATCTGCAATAAGTACCTATGTATTTCTTCTTTAAAAATGAATCGGCCAGCCTTAGCCAATAAAATATGAAGATAGATACTTGATATTGAAATCCTTATGCGAGACAGACTGCTAGGAAAGCAT
>JAFGLS010000097.1 GCA_016927935.1 Syntrophaceae bacterium | reverse complement strand
TCATGACTTTAATGAGTTGCTCAGCATTGCCGACCATATCAGCTTTAATTCGCTTAACCAGTGGAATTATTTTAAGAAAAAGATAACGGTCAGCCGTGTTTTGCCAGCCATAAGGATTAATCCCGAACATTCCGAAGTAAAGACAGCTTTGTACGATCCTTGTGCGCCATATTCACGGCTTGGGATTACACTTAAGAATTTTAAGGATAGACTGCAGGAGTTTGACGGTATCACCGGCTTGCATTTTCATAACCTGTGCGAGCTGAACAGCGATTCGCTTAAGAGGACACTGGATGTTGTGGAAAAGAATTTCGGGTTTTATTTCGACCGTATTTCGTGGATAAATTTTGGCGGAGGCCACCACATTTCCCGTACCGATTATGATATTGATCTGCTTGTTAGTACCATCAATAATTTTAAATCAAAATACCCGCTTGAAGTTTATCTCGAACCGGGCGAAGCCATAGCGCTGAATACAGGGGTCTTGGTGACAACTGTGATGGATGTGTTTCATAATGGTATGGATATTGCAATACTCGACACCAGTGCTACGGCACACATGCCCGATGTGTTGGAAATGCCCTACAGGCCAATGGTGAGGGATGGTTATTTGCCGAATGAAAAGAAATACGCCTATCGTCTGGGAGGCATGACCTGCCTTGCCGGCGATATTATAGGCGACTACTCATTTGATGAGCCGCTTAGACCGGGACAAAAACTCGTTTTCGGCGATATGTCGCACTATACCATGGTAAAGAACACCACATTCAATGGGGTTACGTTGCCTTCCATATACATTTTTAATTCAGGTACAGGCAATCTGAAACTTCAAAAGCAATTTGGCTACCAGGATTATAAGGGACGGTTAAGTTAGAGTAACCAGCCCAGAAAGGCTCCAAAAACTACGTTCATAAATAAAGAGAAGCACCCGGCACCCATTGCACCGATTGGCTCTCCCAATGCGGGTTTTTTTTCATAACTTCCGGTATGGTTCCAGAATATCATGCTGCGTTTACCCGTTATTAAACCGGTGGCTGCACCTGCAAGAACAGTAAATTGCCAGTTGAGGATTCCAAAACGGTTCATTATAAAGAAAATACTCACTGCAAAAAGCCAGATACCTGAGTTTGAAAGAATAAAAAGTGCCAGCATGTTGTTTTCATCCCTGGATTTGATTAACCTGCCGTGTCTGAGATGATTAATTCTGAAAACAAGATAGATGCTGAAAAGGATTATTCCGATGGCAGCAAGCAAAATCCCGAATTTTAAAAAGATAAACGACAGAAAGTCCCTTGGCCTGGAAATAAGGGTTTCAACAAGAAGGTAGAGGCCTTTGTGCCTTGTCTGAATATGGTTAGAATGTTTGTCGTAAGGGATTTGATGAATTTCCGGGACAATAAATTTATATTCCTTCCAGCGTTTATCTGTTTTGGCAATCCTCTTGAGGTTTAAAACAGCACGCTTTAACTGGTGCTGGTGGGCGACCACCACAATTTCCGGATTTTTTTGATTATAAACCTCACTTATTTTTTTTAATGCCAGCCTTGCTGCCCAAAAAGTGTTAACATATTTGCTGTTATGTTCATGCATGCGATCAAAAGGGACAATGCTTAAATGCTGAGCAGCCTGACTGCAGTTTTCAGATTTTTTTGCGAGGATGATACCCTCCTGGGCAATAATCCTTTGTGGTAACGTATTTGCTGCAATCCAGTTCAACAGGCTGTCATTCGATATTCCTGACAGGTTCCTTCCTTTTTTATCGGTATTTATGCCAAAACCCATGGCAACGATTATTTCCCCTTTCTCTTTTAATTCAGGCTGGTTTACATTTTGGCTTGACAGAATGCTGCCGAACGATAATATTCCGGTAATATAAGCCAGGACAATCCAGGTTGGAAAGAAAAAAATGCAAATTTTAAAGACTGTCTTCATAACATAAATTTTTAATAGTCATAAAGATAATTACTGTTATGTTGGCTTCATTATACATTTTTGTTCAATTTTTCATAATTTTCGAGTGTGATTTGATTGATTGCCAATTTTATTCTGCTTAGCTGTGATTAAAGATTCCAAAAGAGATATCCCGATTTCATCAGATGAGTTTTATCTCATTCAGCATCATCATCATGCGCGGTTTGATTATGTTTTGCATTATCATAACGATTTTGAGCTTAATCTTGTTTTAAATACTTCCGGGAAGCGAATTATAAATGCATCTGTCGAACAATATAACGATATTGACCTGGTACTGGCAGGCCCTTATGTTTTGCACTCATGGAAAGATAAAACAAAGCGCTATGAGGCAAGTAATGCACAGGTTGTTACACTTCAGTTTCACAAAGATTTTCTTGACCAGTGTACCCTGAACCGTAAACCTTTGACGAACATTAAGAAACTGCTGAAGGATTCTTACCGGGGTGTTTTATTTAGTAAAGATACAGCCGAAAAAATAAAGAATCGTTTGATTAACCTTCATTCTATGAATGGATTTACTGCTTTTACTGAATTTCTGTCTATTCTTAATGATTTGTCTTTGGCCCCGGGCAGGCGACTGCTTTCTTCTGCAGCTGTTAACTTTGAAAAGAACAGGCATGGCCATGACAGGTTGGGAAAACTGTTTAAATATATTGAACAGCATTTTGATACTGATATTTCTGCCTCAAAAGCTGCCTCGATTATTTGTATGACACCTTCGGCATTTAGCCACTATTTCAAAAAGCATACTTCCATGACATTTGTGGATTACCTGAATGATTATCGTTTGGGGAAAGTGATTAACATGCTTACAGAAAACGATTTATCTGTTTCAGAAATTGCCGGTAGGAATGGATTTTTCAATCTACAAAGCTTTTACAGGATTTTTAAGAAGAAGATCGGTTGTATTCCTATGAAATATAGAGAGTTATCACAATCCCATCCCGAATTGTATTTATAAATCAGTATATCTGATAGTTACACTAACCACAATTATCCGTGCTATTACACTTACTTTTTAAGTAGAAAATTTTAGTAAATATCACAAAATTTTAAAGGATTATAAATCAATTCAATATTTGTTTTTCAGATGAATTTCGCCCCTTTTTTTTTACTATTAATCAAGTTTTGCATATATTTCGCCCCTAATTAACCCTGCTATGAAACCAATGCTTATATGCATCATAATGTTTGGGCTTATGAATAAAAGTCTTGGTTCAGAAAAATACGTTTCAGACACAATCTCAACTTCCTCAGGAGACCTCATCATGACCTTTGTAGGGCATGGAACACTAATGTTTCAGATAAATAATCACATCATTCATATTGATCCTACTTCAGAAGAGGCAGATTATA
>JAFGLS010000096.1 GCA_016927935.1 Syntrophaceae bacterium | reverse complement strand
TACTCATATAAGATATTAATGAGATTAACCTTTTAACGTTTTTTCTTGAATTCCACCAACACTTTACCTCCTTTACACCCATTTCGAAGCGAAGCGAGAAATCTTGTTTTTTAGATTGCCACGCCTTCTGAAAGAAGGCTCGCAATGACATCATTTAAGGAATCCTCACTCCGGTGAAAATTCATCTTTGGCCGCCCCACACACCGGACATACCCAATCTTCCGGCAACTTTTCAAATGGCGTCCCCGGAGGTATATTGCCTTCGGAATCACCCACAGCCGGATCATAAACATAACCGCATACACCACAGACATATTTTTTCATTTTTTACTCCTTATTATTTTCTTAACAGCTATTTATTACTGGATCCCCGCCTTCGTAACCTAAAGATCATCTACGACGGGAATGACAGCATTAATCTAGTTTTTTTAATTGGCAGCAGTTCTTTTCAGTAGTTCCGATGCCACAGTTTTACCCAATTCATGACATTTTTCTAAAATGCCGGCGTCAGGAACATTTTTCACGGCAACCGATTCCGCTACAATATCAACCTTCATGTCTTTGAAAATTGCCTCCAAATGTTTTACCGATTCTCCGCTCCAGCCGAAAGAGCCAAACGCAGCGCCTATTTTGTTTACCGGTTTCAATCCTTTCAAATATGTCATCACATCGGCCATCTGCGGCAAAATATTGTTGTTAAGGGTTGGCGAGCCAACTATCAGCGCACCGGCATCCAGCACTTCATAAACGACTTCACTGCGGTGGGTTTCATTCATAGACAGAAGTTTTACCTTCACGCCGGCCTGCGCCAGAGCTTCGCTGATGGCTCTGGCCATTTTCTCGGTAGAGTGCCACATTGTCGCATAAACGACAACAGCCTTTGCCGTGGGTTTCTGAGATGCCCACTTTTTGTAAAGCTCGATAATCCAGCCGATATCATTACGCCAGACGGGACCATGATCGGGCGCGATAATTTTGATTTTCATTCCCGATGCCGCGACCTTCTCCAGAGCTTTCAAAACAATTTGCGAATAGGGCAAGACTATATTGGCGTAGTATGTAGCCCCTTCATATTCCAGAGTAGCCGCGGGAATTTCATCGGCAAAACGCTCCAGCGTCGCCAGATGCATGCCGAAAGCGTCCTGCGAAAACAAAAGCTCATCCTTAGCCAAATATGTAAACATACTGTCCGGCCAGTGAATCATGCGCGTTTCCATAAAAGTTAAATCTATGTTGCCGAGATTCAATTTCTCGCCGTCTTTCACGGGAATTATTTCATGCTCATCGTGGTAAATCTCTTTGAGTGTTTTTGATCCGACCGCCGAAGCGAAAACCTTTTCTGGCTTTATTAAATCAATCACCTCAGGCAAACAGCCGGTATGATCCATCTCGGAATGGTTGGAAATGATATATTTTATCCTGGAAGGTTCAATAACTGATTTAATACGGGCAAGCATTTCACCCATAAACGGAGCTTTGACCGTATCTATCAAGGTAATTTTATCCGCCATTACCAGATAGGCGTTATAAGTACTCCCATGGGGAGTTGTGTATCCGTGAAAATCACGGATAGTCCAATCAATCGCGCCAACCCAGTAAACATTGTCAGTCACTTTTACAGCAGAGTAAATATCTTTCATCATTTCACCTCTTGGTTGATTTACGTTGGGAATAATATAAGTTTAAATCAGACGATGTCAATCAATACTTATACTAATTTAACGGCAATTTCCACCTTACAATTAACTACCGATACATCGGAAAAATAGTCAATAAAACAAGCGTTTTTACTCCAGCGGTTGTTTGTCGGAAAGACTGTCAGTGATAAATTCTTAAAGCTGGCTTTCTTTTAATAATGTTGACATGCCTTCTTTTTGTTCCTATTATTTTCACAGGGAGAAATGTTCATTTTGCAAAAAAATCAAGATAATTTAAAAACTGCGCATTTGCCCTGGCCTCTTGATCTTTCGTGGTTTTTTCTTCAGCGAAAAATACTGGGCCGTAAATTGCCACTTTTGTCCAGCTTCAAGGTTACTTACCGTTGCAACCTTGCTTGTCGCGCCTGCCCTTTTCATCTGCGCTCAGGAGATGAAAAATCAAACATGTCATGGAATACGGCAATCATGGCAATGAACTCTCTAATTAGGCTGGGCACCCGCATTATCGTTTTTGAAGGCGGTGAACCTCTGCTGTGGCGGGATGGCTCACACAAAATTCATGATCTTGTAATTTATGCCAGAAAACACTTTCTGCGCGTGGCGGTTACGACCAACGGCACACTGCCTCTGGATGTTCCCTCCCACGCGCTCTGGGTAAGTCTCGACGGCTTGAAGGAGACCCACGATTATTTGAGAAATAATTCCTTTGACCTTATCTGCTCAAACATTAAAAAAACCAGCCATCCCGGCGCTTTTATTCATTGTACGTTGAATCGCCGCAACTGGCAGGAAATTGATTCTTTAGCAAAATGGGTGCAGGGAATACCGACACTGAAAGGTATGACAGTTCAGTTTTTCTATCCCTATAATAAGGGAGAAGATGATCTTACCCTTTCCTTGGAAGAACGTCGTGACGTCATCAAAAAATTACTGAAACTAAAAAAAGCGGGTTTGCCTATTTTGAATTCGGCCAGCCGGCTGAAAGCAATGGTTGATAATAGCTGGCGCTGCCACGACGACATACTGATAAATGCCAATCCCGACGGCACAATCACGAAAGGCTGCTATGTTATAAGGAGGGGTAAGATAAATTGCGACGCTTGCGGCTTCACCCCTGTCGCCGAAGCCTCCGGCGCTTTGGATTTAAGGCCGGGATCTCTGTATGCGGGATGGAGGTTGTTTCTTAAGACGTAAGCACAGCAATACATAAGCTGCCATATTTATTTTTGTGACGAATCTTTGTGTTTACTTAGTAAATCGGCAAACTTTTCAGGCGAGATTGGTTTACTAAAATAAAAACCTTGCATTTCATCACAAAATTTCTTCCTCAAATAGTCATCCTGTATTTCTGTCTCTACACCTTCGGCGATAACAGTAACACTCAAATGCTTGCCTAAGTTAATTATAGCTTCGGTAATCGCTTTATCTTCGTCATCCTGTGGTACATTACGAATGAATGATCTGTCCACCTTGAGGGTGTCAACAGGAAAATGTCTTATCTGGGCGAGAGAAGAGTAGCCCGTGCCGAAATTGTCAATGGCGATCCGCACACCCAATTCTTTGATTTTGTTCAACACCTCAATCATACGGGGAGGGTTATTCATTAACATACATTCAGTGATTTCCAATTCCAAAAGTTCCGGCGCCATACCCGATTCTTCCAGCGCAGCTTTAATATCATTTATTAAATTTTCATCCAAAAGTTGACGATGCGACAAATTTATCGACATACAGACAGGAGGTAAGCCCTGGCGCTGCCAGGCGACATTCTGGGCACACGCTGTTTTCATTACCCATCTGCCGATAGGTATGATCAGTCCTGTTTCTTCAGCTATGGGAATTAATTGCGTTGGAGTTATCGAACCGAGATATGGATTATTCCAGCGCAGCAGGGCTTCTACACCCTTGATCTTACCGGTCTTAAATTCCAACTCGGCCTGATAGTTTAAGTACAATTCATTGCGTTCAAGTGCGCAACGCAGATTTGTTTCGATGGATAGGCGTTCTTTTGCCGTTGACTGAATATTCTCGGAGAAGAACTGATAATTGTTCCTGCCCTCTTCTTTGGCAAAATACATGGCTGTATCCGCATTTTTCATCAGAGATTTTTCATCCTGTCCGTCTTTGGGATATACGCTGATACCAACACTGGCCGTTATACGGCATTCTTCTCCCAACAGAACCACCGGTTTCATAGTGGAGGAAAGTATTTTATGCGCCAAGCCCGCGACTTGATTCAAATCATCCACGTCCTCGATCATTATAATGAATTCATCGCCTCCCAGACGACCGACAACATCCACTGTACGTAACGACTGTTTAAACCGCTTGGCCATTTCCTGCAGCAACTGGTCTCCTGCCTCGTGGCCCATGGAATCATTAATCATTTTAAAACGGTCCAAATCTACGAATAAAACTGCTATCTGCCTTTTCCGACGCTGCGCAGATTGAATTGCATGACTCAGCAGTTGGCTGAACAATAAACGGTTAGACAATCCCGTCAAAACATCATGGGTAGCCAGATAGTTAATCTGCTCTTCCATTTGCTTGCGCTCGGTAATGTCCTGATAAAGAACCTGAGACTGTTTCTGGCCGTTCCAGAAGATTTCCTTGCGGAAAACATGAACTTTACGGATTTCTCCGTTTTTTCTGCGGATGCTTATTTCATACTCAGATGGAACAGGTTCTCCTTTTAACCTTTTTTCCTTTCTTATCAGAAATTCAGCATAAGTTTCCGACGTATAGCGATCCTTGACGGATGTTTTCTGCAATTCCTCAACATTGTCAAAACCATATATATCCAAAACCGCACGGTTAGCATAAAGTGTCTCGCCATCTATCGTTGATATGCGCACACCGAGAGGTGAATCATCAAGGGAGCGACGGAAGTTTTCTTCACTTTTTCGTACAGCGGAAAGGGCATGAGAAATCTGAGTCCTCAGTTTGGTAATGTATCCACCAATCAGGGCATACCATGGCAGAATACAGGCGAGAACCACAATGTTGAACATGTCCACCCTCATATTGAGATTTTCAGGCTGAATCTTGTAAAGTATAAAAATAATCGCGGAATAATTAACCAGGGCAAAACCCGACAGAAAAAGAAATTGCCGGACATTCAGCCGGAAAAATCCGAACACAAGCACAACCATGTAAACAAGCAAAATCGCGCTTCTGGCCTCATAGGCGTAATACACAACCACCATAATCCAGAAGGTAGCTATCAACATCTGGAGCAGCGTCAGACTGGGATCTTTGAACCGTTTATTCAGTCCTTTTCTGAATATTACATAGAGCAGGACATTTACAACAGAACATGCTAAAACACCGGCCACAAGATTTATTAAGAGTACCTTGGTCAATCCCAGTGAATAACCGACAAAGCAAAGAACACCCCATATTATATACGCGCCACAGGCCATGAGAAACCGTTTGATTCTCAAAGTCTGGTCTTGATCATCTTGGGGAAATATACTGAACATGCAACCTGTCCTTACATATCATAAAAGTAACCGGTCATTGCCAATTTGAAACTGGTTTCCAACCGGTTGTTGTATTTTACCATATTGTCTATATTCCTATCACATATTAAATTAGAGTTCAATTCTTGATTATTTTCCATTTAAAGGCCATATTAATAGAAAAATACAGGTGTAAAAAGAGATAATCGGCATTAAATCATTTTTGTGCCGGCGTCGAAGGCTGTTAAATTAATTTCTCGTTTATTTATCGGAATACTTTTGGTAATTTCCTTTTCAAAAGCGCGACGGTCAATCGGTAGCAAAGAAGTACCTGCCAAAGCGCCGATCATCACGATATTACTGAGCACCGGATTTCCCAATTCCAACGCTACGGACGTGGCATCGATGATCCAGTTTTTTGCCGAGATTTTTTCAAACATCGATTTAACTTCCTCAATCGTTGGATAATTAAACTCTCCGGTTATGACGCCCATGGGATAAACCATACGCGAATTGGTGAGCACCGCGACATCGGGATTGCCGTATTTGGTGAGAACCCTGAGCGCTTCCACCGGCTCCAGCGCAATCACGATGTCCACCCTCCCCTGCGGAATCTGCGGACTTAAGACAGAAGATGAAGACACGCGCAAATGGCTCATCACCGAACCGCCGCGCTGGGACATGCCGAAGGTTTCACCGATGGTGACAATAAAGCCCGCGTTCACCAGCATTCCGGCCAGCACGCGCGAGGCCATGACGTTTCCCTGCCCGCCGACACCGGTTATGATGATGTTTGTCGGGTCTTTATGTAAATTCACGTTCATTCGTCTACCTTTGTTAACTATGCCTTATCTGGCGTATGAAACTTTGCAACTTTTCTGCTATTTCGAAATCCCGCATTCGCGGGATCATACTCCGCGAAAAAGCCTATGTCACTTCGACCAAAGGGAGAAGTCTTTATTTACAATAAATTTAAGATTCCTCACCCGATAAATCGGGATTCGGAATGACACTCTTTGTTGTTATGACACAGTTTAGCATGCCGGGTCATTGCGCATTAATGATCCGTGACGGCTCAACAGGCAATATTATCTCCCTTGTTGTTCCGTCCTTTATTTTGCAAATCACAATTTTATTCGTTGCTTGTCCCCCTCTTACAATAGCCACCAATTCACCGTTGGGAGAAACTGTCTGAGACCATATTAACCCCATAGGAAGATGTGTGATTTGCCGGTGATTCCCATCTACTGAATATTGATACAATTGTTCTCCCATGGCTGATCCATCCGGCTTATAACCAATTGATATAAAAATAAGTACTGACCCGTCGGCGCTCAATGATGGGCTTCTGGAACTTTCTGAAGAAGCAACATACATTTTATACTTCTTCACGTATTCAGGCATGACCAGATACGGTTTAAGTTCTTTTTCGTTGGCCTGCATGACATAGATGAAATTATTTTTGTACTTGAATTCAAGCTCCTTACGTACTTTCTTCATAATATCGATGCTTCTATCACTGCCCGGAATCGCCGGATACGCACGAGGGAAGTCTCCATAAAATACAAATGTTTTATCATCAGGGAAATAGTATGGAGCTGAGACTGAGAAAAACTTGAAATACGTCAGGCGGGTTTCCCTGCCGGTTTCCACATCCACTTCATAAACATCAAAATCAGCCGCCGGCGTTTTTCCGCTTGTTCTGATGACATCCGGACGGGCAAAGATAATCTTCTTACCGGAATGCGAAAAAGATGGTGAAAACTTTAATCCTTGTGTGTTGGTGATTTTTCTGACATTTTTCCCGTCCAGATTCATGATGGCTATTTGAGGATTTAAAGGATCATCTTCTGCCGATACAATGAAAACAATACGCTTCCCATCAAAAGAATATTGTGCGTGAAACCATTTCTCTCCTTTTGGAGGTTGATAGGCGGCCAGTTCTCCTGTCTCCAGATTGTACACATGAACCCTGTTTGAATTGCCGGCATTTCTGCGGTCAAAAATAATTTTTTTGCCGTCAGGTGAAAAACTAATTTCTCTAATGATATCTTGCTTTTTTATATCCATTGTCGCACATCCTCCGAAGAGTGGGAAACAGAAAAGCACTACAATTACTGTAGCAAATATTTTCTTCTTCATTCCGTAACCTCCATTCTCGTAATTGCTTTTTGCGGACAAATCGAATAACAAACGCCGCAACCGACGCAGATTACTTCGTCAATTACTGCTTTTTTCTTTTTCCTGTCCCACGTCAGCGCCGGACAGCGGAAAATTCTTGTGCATAAACGGTTGCAGCCACAGTTATCACCGAGACACAGTTCCTCGTTAACCTTCATTTGGTATTGCTTTTTGCCCTTCTTCTCGGGGCTTAGGGCACAAATCTGCTTCAGTATCATAACCTTCAGCGAGCCACGCTCGGCCATGAAAGATGTCATAATCCTGCTGGTTGCTTCCAAGTCAAAGGGATCACTGACGGCAACTTTTGCTCCTATCGCCCGGCAAATTTCTGCAATATCAACAGCAGGCAGAGGTTCGCCTATGGCGCTTTCACCAATGCCGGGATGCGGCTGGAATCCGGTCATCGCCGTTCCCGCGTTATCCAGAACGATAAAGGTAATGTCCGCTTGGTTGTGCCGGGCGTTAATCAGCGCCGGAATGACGGCGTGATAAAAAGTCGAGTCACCGCAGACCGCCATGACGGGCTTGTCCAGACCGAAAGGCCAAAGCTTCGCAAAGCCGCTGGCCAGCCCCGTGCCTGACCCCATGGAATGCAGCGTGCGCACGGTATGGAAACCGATAGCCGGCCACAGCGACGCCATCGCGTAGCAGCCGATATCGCCACAGACAATTCCTTCGCGGCCATCGAGCTTCAGCGCCGTATTGATATTCCAGAAAGACGCGCGGTGCGGACAACCCGGGCAGAACGTCTGCTCCCGCGGCGCTATCTTCGACGCCACTTTTTGAACTTCCCTGAGATAACTTGCGGGCAAGGACTTGGGTTTTACCTTCATGATTTTGCTCAAAGCCACTACGACAATTTCGGGATTCAGCTCACCGGCTGAAGGCAGGGTCTTGTCCATCTTGCCGTAAAACGTTTTGATGCCGATATCCTTGAGCATGCCCACTGCGGCGACCTTGACATTTTCCTCCATAAACGGCAGCACTTCTTCCACAACCATAATCTTTTTGCTCAGGTGCAGATATTTTTTCAAAAGCCTCTGCGGCAGCGGCCATGTGCAACTCAGTTTCAAAATCCCGACCCGTTTTTGCAAACCCAGCAAATCAATAGCTTCTCTGCTGTAAAGGAAGCAGGCGCTACTGGTGACAATCAGAAGTTCCGGTTTCTTTGGACCAATGTAGTTGTTGAAAGGACTTTTTTCAAAAAGCTCGGCTGCGGTTTGCAATTTTTTTTGCTGTATATTATGTTTGGCAACAACAGGAGTGCTGATCACCGGCCCCCTTAAGGGATCCATGACCGAGCCGTCGGAAATAAAACGGGCGGTGCGGAATTTTTCCGGCAGCTTCCCGCAGATGACATTGCCGCTCGCGTGCGACATGCGCGTGACTGAGCGCACCATGACGACATTTCTGATTTTCTCTGACAACTCAAATGCCCATTTGGTCAGGTCCTTGGCTTCCTGAAGATTGGCCGGCTCCAGAAGCGGCACTTCCAGCATGCGCGCAAAATAACGTGATTCGCCCTCGTTGACACTCGAAAGCGCGCCGGGGTCTTCGCACTCGACCAGCACGATTCCGCCGCGCGTTCCCGAAGAGGACAGGTGCAGAAGAAAATCCGAGGCGACGTTGACGCCGTTTTGCTTCATCACGCACATCGAACGCAAGCCGGAAAAAGACGCGGCGGATGCCACTTCCATCGCGACTTTTTCATTGGTTGACCACTCCACATAGAGTTTTCTTTCACGGGCGACTTCCGAGAGACGTTCAATGACTTCCGACGAAGGCGTACCGGGATAACCGGAAACGACGTTCACGCCGGCCTCCAGCGCGCCGCGAGCGATGGCCTCATTGCCCATGAATAGAATTTCTGTTTTGGCGGGAGATAATAATTTGTTCATAATTTTATACTCATAACATTTTACTTATCCCCTGCTGGCGGGGGATTAAGGGGGGTGGATTTTTTAATGTAGCGAGAATTTTATCCACCTCCGTCCCGATTACCTATCGGGACACCTCCGCCAGCGGAGGATATGCAATAACAATTTTAAAGTTCCATCATACCGGTCGAAGATCCCCCTATAGTAACCCCATGGCCCACCTTCGCGGGAATGACAGAAATTTTTTATTTATTTTTCCTTTTTCTTCTCTTCTTTTCAATTTCCAAATATTTCAGCACCGTCGGATCGCGGCCTTCCAAGTATAACAGATTTTTTACCGAGCCGCTTTTTTGAGTTCCTGCAGACTCTCTACTGGAGTTTCCCACAACTCCAGTATTCCTTTTGATACAGCCAGATCAACCAGTTCCTTCCCTTTTGCCTGACCGCACAACAGAGCCGCCCCCTTTATTACTCCGGCAAAGAATTTTCTTTTGGGGATTGATCTTTCTCATCCACGTTAATTTCTATACCGAGCGCTCTGGCCCGTTCTTCCCATTTTTTTCTGGCTAGAGCACGCATATCCACAACCGTGTCCATTTCATCAACAATCTCCAAACCCATCAATGTCTCGATCAGATCTTCGAGCGTGACAAGCCCTGCTGTTCCGCCATATTCATCAACGACAATGGCGAGGTGCTGACGTTCTTTAAGAAAAATTTCCAGCAAACCCGTAAGCACCACCGACTCCGGAACAATCATAATTTTTCTTTTTAATGTCTTAAGCGCTTCATCGCCCCTTTCCTGACTATCCCGCAGCAACACGTCATCTTTCAGCACAAACCCGGTTATATCGTCTATATCCTTCTGATAAATAGGAATTCGCGAAAAAGGTATTCCTGCAACGTATTCCGACACTTCCGCAACCGATTTATCCTCGGCAAGCGCCGCAATCACCGTGCGCGGAGTCATGATATCCGTTACGTTGAGCGAACCGAACCGGAAGAGATTTTTGATAATCTGCGCCTCTTTATCGTCTATCTGTCCGGATTGTTCGCCTACCTTTGCCATGGCGACAAACTCCTCTCTGCTGAAAATGTGCAGATTCTTTCCGCGTGAAATAAACTTTGTCATACTTTCTGAAATCCAGACGATCGGAAACAGCGTCACGATGAGGATTCGCACGAAAATAACCGTAGGGCCAACGAGCTTTGGCCAGTAAATGGCGCCAATAGTTTTGGGAACGATTTCTGAAAGAAAAAGTATCATCAATGTCATAACCGCTGAGAAGACTCCAAACCATGCGCTTCCAAACACGACCGTAGCCTTGGCGCCCGCCCCGATTGCGCCAACCGTATGCGCGATCGTATTCAGTGTTAAAATCGCCGCCAGCGAGCGATCCACATTATCCTGTTTCAACCGCTTCAATAGGGTCGCCCGCTTGGGTTTTTTTTCTTTCTGTTCCTCGATATATGAAGGGGTAATACTTAACAAAACCGCTTCCGCTACCGAACATAGAAATGAAAACAACAAAGCCAGGACAACATAGGCTATTAAAAAAGCAACATCTTCACTCATATTACCGATAATGAACCAGCCTGAAGCCTCAGAACCAAAAGCAGAGATCGAGGCAAACATGAATATGGATACAGAAGCTAAAATCACACGTAAAGTCTTATATATATATTTCATAAAAGTTGTCATGCCGGAGGTGTAGTGTCAGTTCTTTATTCTTGACATTTCATTGATTTTCTCTCGTTTACCCCCTCCCTTTCCTGCTCAACAGCCCCGGCGTATTCGGGGATAAACTAAAGGTCGCACGATGCACCTTACTTTTCTTTTTTTCTTTTCTTTTCGACTTCCAAATATTTTTTCACCGCCGGATCGTGGCTTTCCAAGTATAACAGATTTTTTACCGAGCCGCTTTTCCGGATAATATTCTTCAGCGCGTCTTTTTTCTTTTTTACCGCTGCTTCCTTGAGTTCTTGCAAACTCTCCGCTGGGGCTTCCCGCAATTCCAGCACTCCCTTTTTTACAGCCATATCCACCAATTCCTTGCCTCTATTTGTCCGCACAATCAGTTGATTCCACTGGCGCACATCTTCCCAGCCACCGGCAAACCGCGCCGAACCAACCGAAACATCGGCAAATTCCGCTGTGCTGTCCATGCAGTAATTACAAGTTTCCCGGATGCAGGCCTGAACTTCGTCAAGAGCAAGCGTTTTTATACCTTTGTCGCTATAAATTTCCATAACATTTTTTCCCGCGGGAATATCCATTTTAATGATTGATTCCTGAGCAATATTTTTCTCCAACAACAATTTTGTAAATTTATCAAAAGACAATGTCCAGCCGCAGTATAAACCAATAACCAGTTTCAACTGATTTATTTTGGCAACGTCTTCCCAACCAGGATTTAATTTCATCTTGGCCAGCGCCAGCGCCTGACAGGGAGTGGCCACCACTCCCACTTTACACCCCTCCTGCGCAATCAGCTGATTAAAAGCCGCGACAGTAGGCGATACGGTGAACCTGCTTCCCGCTTTTTCCCTAAGAGCTTCTGCGGTACGGACAACCTTACCCTGCTGAAGGAAATCCTGGTCGCAGGAAGAAACGATGGCGGAATCAATCAAACCCTCAGCAAGAGCCAGCTCCATCAAAGCCGTTACCGTTGCTCCATGCTGGGCAGCGGCACGCAATTGGGTATCCACTGCCTGAGAAAAATAATAACCTTTCACTGAACCGATTTCCAGCGTCAGGTTGTCCGGTCCAAAAATAAAATTTTTAAGAGCCGCCAGATCGGTGGGCGTTCTGGGACAAAAGGCAAAGCACTTGCCCTCTTCCAAATCACAGTTGTGCAACTGCACCATACGGTCATGATAAATAACCTGATAAGGGCAAATATTTACGCAGGCGCCGCAATTCGTGCACAAGCCTTCGTCCAGAACATGCTTTCTCAAAAATCCCTGACTGCTTTTTTTAACTTTAGAAGCCATTCCCTTTCCGTTTTTTAAGAGTTGGACTTTTATATACTATCGCGATTTATGAGGCAAGAAAATGATACCGGTCAGGTAACATTTAATTGAGGTTGACATACGTTTATTCTTGTATTATGAAGCGCCAGAAAAATTGTACGGGTTTGACATTTAAAAACATATTCCCCAGTAGTCCCGCCGCGGTCGGGATCGGTAGAGTCCCGATGATATCGGGATTAACCAGCAAACAGGGAAATGATTTAGTTATTTTGTTCTTTTAATTTATGTTCCCCAGTAGCTCAGTCGGTAGAGCGGCTGGCTGTTAACCAGCATGTCCGTGGTTCGAGTCCGCGCTGGGGAGCCAGAAAAATAAGAACACGCTTATAATGGGCGTGTTCTTTAGTTTGATATATGTTAATCCCGATATAGTCGGGATTCGAGTCCTCGCTGGAAAGCCAGAAAATTAAAAGCTTAACTTTCAAGTTGAGCTTTTTTATTATTTTGCTTTTCCCCTTGATAATTTCCCGGCATATTGCTATTTTTATAACACGTAACATACCGAAGGAAACCTGTTCATGCTGGCTACTCAGATTATTTCATCGGAACTTTTTCAGGCATGCGAAACAATTTTTGGGCCTGAGGTAAAATTATCCCGTGATTTTCTAGTAGACCTTCAGTCCATCGTAGTTAAAACAGCTTTCCGGAAAAGAGCTTTTGAGACGCATCCCGACCGGAAGAGAGCACTGGGGATTTTTCCCGCAGATTTAAATGCGGAATTTATAAATCTCCGGCAGGCCTACGAAAAACTTCTTTCATATGTTGAAACAAAAAAAGAAGGCAATCCAAATGCCTTCTACTTCGATGGCTTCAGAACAAAACAAGATTACTCCTATCAATCTCCGAAAAACTCGTCATGCCAGGATACGCAGCATAAGACCGGACAGAGAAAAACTCATCATGATAAAAAGCACAATAATAATCATCCCGATCATTTCTATAGCGGCAGTGTCCCAAAGGGAAAACTAATGTTGGGGCAGTTTTTGTATTATTCCGGTCTCATTTCATGGCAAACGCTTATTGAAGCCATTTGCTGGCAGAGACGCCAACGACCTCTTATCGGACAAATAGCCGTAGAGTGGAGACTAATTTCCCACAACGATGTTTTACAGATATTAACTATCAGAACTTTTGATGAGAAGTTCGGCGAATGCGCGCTTCGTATCGGTTATATTTCGAGTTTCGAGCTGC
Source organism: Syntrophaceae bacterium (assembly GCA_016927935.1). GTDB lineage: Bacteria > Desulfobacterota > Syntrophia > Syntrophales > Smithellaceae > Smithella. The sequence continues at coordinate 15,399 of JAFGLS010000096.1, read as the reverse complement.
TTGCCCTTCTCGGAAAACAGAAAAAACTCCAGCATCCTTTCGGTGAATATTTCATTAGAAAAGGCATCCTGTCTTCAACGGATTTAACAAGCATTATCGAGAAACAGCAGCTTCACAATATGAAATCACACGAATGGGAAAAATCACGGGTATGAACCACAGGGTAAGCCCTTGTCACTAATTCCGCCCCAAGGGGCAGGTTATCATACCCTCCGCTGTGCGGGATTGTTCGACTTACAAATTTCAATACACTTCGTCTTTGAAATTTGAGTCTCACAACAATCAAGAAGCAAAAAACACATCTAGATAACATATTTAATTCAAAACCTTGAAGAAAATTTATTGACATAAAATGTCAATAACATTATATTCACGCCCGCCTGAAGGTAATTTAGCTTGTAATAAATCAAAACGGAAGGCTTTTTACAAACACATTACTGGGGAATCGTTCAACGGCAGGACACCGGACTCTGACTCCGTGAATCAAGGTTCGAATCCTTGTTCCCCAGCCATTATTTCCCAATAATTTCAACAAACCCTCTTTATAATAGTGCACCTGTAAATCTGGTCTTCTATTTATAATTTCATCTTCTTTATCTATAAAGCTTCTATATTTGGCATTCAGGAAAATTAAAAATTGCCACTTAAAAGATTCAACAAAAAAATCAAGGTCAATTGCCGTTTTAAGATAGATAATGTTGATTAAATAAACTCCTTTTCTCGCAAAAGTTTTATTTCTGATTGTTTCGCAGGTATTTATATGAAGATTTTGGCAGTAAATTATTTTTTTTATCAGTAATAAAATTTACGTGAATATCTGACCAAACTTCATATCCTCGTGGATTAAAGTGCATGTCACCTGCATAATAATATTTGTTTTGTGCGGTCCCTTTAATATAAGGCTTTAACGCATTAAAAGAATCTAAATAAGGGACATTTAACTGCTTAGCAACTCTGGCAATTTCTTTATGTGGACGATCAGAACAATTAGGAGCCCCTGTACCATCTGGATTTCCTGCATATTGCCAATAGTGAGGAACAGAAGTAATCATAAATTTAATATTGTGTTTACGACAAAGTTCAGCAATGCGGGAAATCTTATCAAGGATGTTGTCAACATTCTTTTTTGTAGTATTATCCCATTCTTTTTGGCACCACGACCATGGTCCATTGATAATATTTTGTGAATAGTCTGATTCTATCGTATTTTTCTGAAAAGGAGATGGAGGATTTCTCTTCTCTGTTAATTTTATCAAAAGATTATATGTATATGAATGTGCTGCCAACCAAAGTTGAAGCTTAAGGTGCCATTTCGGCATTAAAGCTCCATATCTTGTATCAATGAAAATTGGATATCTTAAAACACGCGGGGGACAAGCCCATGGATTTCCTTGTTCATCACGAATTAGAGTTTGCGCATAATTCAATTCGTCAAAGTAATCGGTCAGATCAATCATCAGGACAATCATGTCGGGTGAATAATCAAGGATGACATAACGGAGCAAAATATAACATAAAGTCGGCGAATAGCTGATTGTCCCTGTATTAATCACTTCAAAATGAATATCCCGATGTTTAATTAAATTATTCAATCTCAATTCAACAAGACTCGGAACGGATAGATCCATGGGACATGTTCCTTCTGTAAAAGAATCACCAAGATAAAAAATACGGTACACGTTACGGGGCTTAATTTTTCTTACGTTATAATTCTTTATCCATCCCTGTTTGTTGTAATAATGAATATAAGGAACGGGAAAATCGGGATTATTGTGTATCCACTCTACATGAACATACTTTGAATTCGGGTTCCATGTATGATTTAGACGGTTATGAGAAATAATGTTTTCTCCTAATTTAGGAGTGTAGTGTGATGCCAGCCATTCAATGCCAATAATAAGAATAATAAAAATTATGATATTAATTCCGATGATAAATATAATTTTTTTTATTTTCATAAAAAAATCACGTCTATGCAAAATTAATAATAAACGGTATTATTTTATCGCTCGTAGTGGCTTTTTCTATCATATGTTAATCAATGGTTCACTAGAGCATAAACTCAATGCAACAATCTTTGTAATCGGGAACTGATGCAATCAGCCCACAATGAATGCAGACGATCATTAGGATGTCCTTCACCGGGCACTAGGAGATCCGGTGTCGGGGGTACGCGACAGTCAAAACACAATATGCCGTTTTTCTGCAATAAAATCTGGTAAAAGTTTGCTCGCTCGTTTGTACCGTCAAGTATAACAATAATCAGCATAGCTCCATAACTGTTAACAAGCTTTTGCATTTCCATGACAAGTTTCAATGTGGCTTGATTTCTTTGCTCTAGGCGACCACGCGTCTTGAATCGCACATACAACATTTCGGAAAAAGCAATTAGAGCCGATTGTTTCCTGAACGGAAACATTGCAGACCGCTCTGGCGCATGACGAATCAGTGTACCTTCCGAATCTATTGTAACATAAGGCAAATACACTTGCCCCCTCTGGGAAACCAGTGACATAATAAACAACCAGTCAGATCGTGCTAAATTCCGGTCTTCATGTCCAACCGTAAAACCATAAATCACAATTGTGGACTTTTTAAAGAAAGGAATTACTCGCTGTAACAATAGTAATGACTGGTAAGTGCTATAACCTGCTGTGCCATAGTTATAAAAGTTTAAGTGAGGGAATTTCTTTTGCAATTTCCATGCAAAAGTTTCCTGATCGGAAACTGCCCATCCCTCTGTATATGAACATCCCACCAATATAATGTTCTTCCCGTTTTTTTCTCTTAATACGTTTCCCGACGTCGCGCGAGACCCGTCCTTAAGGAAGATAACTCGAACATCCGGTCCGACTCCGTCATATGCCGGATAGATGTAATGTCCAGGCTTGTTTTTCCATCCCAGAACGGGATCAAATTCATGCATAACCGGTTCGTTCTTATCAAAAGAATAACCCCACAATGGCCAAAAAATGCGCAATGTCAACTCCGCAAGGACGAGGCTGATGAGAACTCCCAAACCTACAGCTATGATAGGATAAATTTTTTGTCTCACGTGTTCGTCACTCACCTAAACTTAATAGAAATATCTTTACATTCAAAGACTTCCAGTTCGCTTTTTTATATAAATGACCTGATAACCGGATAGTCAAAGACAACAAAGCCGAATCATGAAAATAAACTCTCAAATCTTTTTAATCTTATGCTATTCTCCTTATAACCTGCGCGTAAAACTTTGCCACTTGTTAGAATTTCTGCCATTCTTAATCATTATGAGTTGTGATTTAGCATAAAACAGCAGAATGGAAAAAGGAAACATTTCCAATGGTAATAATTACCCTAAAAAAAATTGACATAGAAATAGATATGCCTTATATTTCCACCACAAAAAGTCTTATTAAATCAGATAAATAACCTTAATAATTGTCTATGGGGATGAAAATCATCAGGCATGCAAAATAAATTTAAATTTTTCATTCCTTCAATTGCCGACTTTATTTTTTTTCTCCTGTTCACCATCCTTGCCTTTCAAACTCCTTCAATTTTGCTTATAGATTGCGATACCGGCTTACATATTAGAATTGGAGAATTCATTCTCAACACACTCTCGATTCCGAAATACGACATTTTCTTTTCATCAATACCGCCTCATAAATATATTGATTACGAATGGCTTTCACAGGTGATAATGGCACTTGTTCATCTCCACCTGGGCGGACTAACGGGCGTTGTTATTTTTTTCTCCTTTTTTATAGCTTTTATTTATTATTTACTGTTCAGGATTTTAAGAAGAGAAAACGGCAATATTGTTATTACCACATGTATTTCTCTGTTGGTCATATGTGCATCATCGATACACTGGCAGGCAAAACCTCATATTTTTTCCCTACTGATTTTCATAGTCTGGTATTACATTCTTGATTTGTATCAATATAAAAACAAAAATTATCTCTACACTTTACCGGCAATAATGCTTATCTGGGTCAATCTTCACGGCGCTTTTATCCTGGGGTTCGCGCTTTGCGGAATTTACCTTTTAGGAAACATAGCGCAGGTTTTCTTAATAGACGAGACTGAAAAAGCCATTCATAAAGCAAAGACTAAAAAGCTTTTTTTTATCATTTCATTACTGATAATAGCATCTTTATTAAATCCAAGCGGGTGGAGAGGTCTGCTGCAACCATTTACGGTAATTTCCAATAATATTTTGACCGATAACATAAGCGCGTATTCATCCCCTAATTTCCATAATTCTAACATTCTTCCATTTGAAATTCTTCTCCTGTTCATTATCGCTGCCTTTGCTCTTTCCAAGAGTAAACAAAGTATCACCGAGATTATTTTAGTCTTATTGTTTACCAGTATGGCTCTTTATTCGGTAAGAAATATCCCGTTTTTCGCAATTACCATAGCCCCTATACTTTTACGGCGCAGTGAGCAAATCCCCCTAGAGAAAAATTCCAGGCAGAGTATCATTGAGATTATTTCAGTGATATTCTTTACCATTATGGCACTTTATTCAGCAGGCGTTCTGCTTTTTGTGGTTATTATAATTTTCGCCCTATTACTATACATCAAAAAAATATTTACAGAAAATAATGGGAAATTTACCGACACCCCCGATACAGATAATCAAAATATCTCTGAAACCAACCTTTTCTTAGCAAAGGATTTTTTCTGGCTGTTTTTATTGGTTATATTCATTCTAGCATTAGCCTTGAGCGGACGCATAAACCATCAGTTTGATGAAAAAATAAAGCCTTTGGCTGCAATTGAGTTTTTAAAAAAAGAGAATATTCAGGGTAATATGTACAATGAATATGACTTTGGCACCTACATTATTTACAGCGCCTATCCCCAATACAGAGTATTTATTGACGGAAGGGCGGAAATGTACGGTGCTGAAAGGTTAAAAGAATATTATAGAGTAAGAAGGACCGAACCGGGATGGGAGAAGGTGCTCGATAAATATGATATTAACCTTATTATCGTTTATCACAATTTAAGTTTGTCACAATCTCTTTTAAACAATAATAAATGGCGGCTTATTTATTCAGACACGGTTGCTGACATATTTGTAAGAAACTCTCTTAAGAATAAATCCCTGATTGAAAAGTACAGCATGAAAACGGTTATTGTTGAAAACATTCACAAAAATTTTATCTGATAAACATCAGCTTCCAAAATTTCGGCAACATCCATATTTCATCTTTAAGCAAAACTTTATTTAAGACGATTTTCTTTCTTTGATACTGTCGGAATCAATAATCAAGCATACTGTATCCGAAATTCCAATTTTGTAATTCGAATAATAAGCTTGTCGTATGCCAGTTAGAAACACATGAAGAGATGTCTGTAGCACAGATACTGCCATCATCTTTTACCTTAGAGTTAATATACTCCAAATATTCTTCGTATCCTGAAATATCAACCTTCATCCATTTTAAAAAGATGAGACTTTCCGCAAGTTCATCAATAAATCCATTACTTTTCAATTTACCCATCTGTCCAAGAAGATATTCCTGCCCGCGTTTTACGGCATCCTGATTACCATTACAGAAATATAATGCAAGTATGGCATGAGAGGTAAGATAATATTTATATTCCCCTTTTTTTGAGCTAAAAGAACCATCCGGCAACTGTAATGATTCAAGCAAGTCAAGGCTATCGCTTATATGACCACAAATTCCCTTTTCAGCAAATCGGCAACAATAAAATGACCAGAGAGTTTTCTCGTTTGAAGTAGCCTTGGTAATACACTTCTCTATTAAAGAATTATTTTTAAGAGGATCAATTTTTATACCTGCCTTAGAAATGAAGGACAAAGTAATGAAATAATCAACTAATTTGTCACAGCTTAACTCTTCTATTTTAATTTTTTTGAAGCGACTCGCTGTATCCATAAGAATATTCAAAACGTCATGACGTTTTTCTATCCTGTAATCAGTAGCCAGAGAAAAAACAATACCAGAAACCTTGTTCATGTCTAATTCACCACGAAGCTCTTGTCGCAGCGAGTTGATTAACCATATTCTGGTTTTATTTTTAATCAATATGGATTGATGATAATGATAAAAGATTACCATTCCAACTATTATGATTATGGTTAAAATGGCAAAAAAAAGAGCGTATCGTTTAATCATTGCTAAGAATTACTGATTAAAGTAAAAATTTTTATTAACAACATCATGACTATCAGTGATAGAAGTCCTGAAAAAAAAGACGATAAACATACTTTATCAATAAAACATTCAAAAAAAAGCCAGAGGAAAGTAACTTTTCTCCTCTGGCTTTGACTTTAAAGAATGTTACAAAGGAAATCTGTATCTTACGCCCAGCAATACGTTATGACTCGAAAATTCAGGATTGGTGTTTCCACCTTCCAAGTCAGTAAAGGTATCAAGGTACCGGTATTTTAGCTCAATATGCCAATTATCAGTGATAGTATAATAAAAACCGGCTCCAACCTGATACACACCGGCTACATCATCTACATGCGTAAAATAATTGACATCGGCGTCAACTTTTGCCGCACCGATTCCAGCAGTAATAAATGGCACTATTTTCTTTCCCCCAACAAAATCATAATAGCCATTCACCAAAAATGTATATGCCTTAATATCGCCTGTTACATCGCGACGCCCACTGGCATTATCAACTTCATTTTTCTGATACCCGAGCTCACCTTCTACTCTGAGCATTTTAGCTAATGCATTTAATCTATATCCGGCTGCCACACTGAACGCATAACCTGGATCAGTATCTACGATACGCATTGTATTGCCCTCTGTAACATCGCTATCTGTTAAGAAGGCTACCCCTCCCTGAACTGTAATATGAGGCCCGCTCGTATATTCTGATTTTTTTAAATGTACTTTCTTAACTTTGGCTGATTTCTGTTTCTCCGGCACTGCCGCTGGTTCAGCACTGAAGGCAACGCCAGAAAGCATAAAAAAACTGATAATAACTGCAAATAATTTTTTCATAACCGTCTCCTCCACTTAAGTTAATTTTTTCTTGGCATCGGGTACTGTCAAGAGATTAAATAAAACACTTTTTATATTAAATACATACACAATTTTGCCTTATATGTCAAGCAAATATTGGCCACAAGGTTGTATAAATACCAAGGCTAACGATTTGAATAATACAGTAAGTCATCGATTACATTTACAATTATTGTAAAGTTCAAGTTATATTAAAGGTAATTTTATTTGATGATTACAACTTCCCCTTTAATATAAAACTTTGAATTTTATTAATGACATAAAAAGTATTAAAAAAGTCTTGACATTTTAATATAACGCTGTTATCTTAACACTGTAATTTCATCAATCAGGAGCATCCCATGCCTAAAAAGCCAATGACCAAAGAAGAAATAGAAACTACCAGAGGAAAAATTCTGGATACAGCTCTTAGCATCATTATTGAGGAAGGATTTAACAATCTCAGTTTGCGTAAAATAGCCTCCCGTTTGAATGTCACTGCTACAACTATTTATAACTATTACACCAACAAAGATGAAATCAATCTGATGATTCGGATAAGAGGATTTGAAAAACTTTATGACCTGCTGACAAAACGTTCGGCTCCGTTTAACAATACCGCAGACAGGATCAAAGCCATGATTCGCGCTTATATTGAATTCGGACTGACCAATCCCAGCTACTACGATATAATGTTTAACCTGCACACACCCAAATACCTGGATTATGTCGGTACCGAAATAGAACCTCTCGCCCATATGGAAAAACAAAACGCTTTAAAATGCCTTTCTCTTTTTATCGAACCCATCAGCGCTTACATTCCCGCGAAAGGAGAGAAGAAAGATCATTATGTTCTGTTTCAGATTGTTAAATACTGGTCTGATCTTCACGGCTTTATCACCCTGAACAATAGCCGCTTGTTCCATGAGGTACTTGATGATGTTGATTCCTTTATCAAAGAAAGAACTGAAGACATGATTGAATACATCTTAAAACTTAAGGAAAGAGTCGACGAAGGAGAGAAACTTTTTTAAAAAACACTTTTATTAGTTGGAGGTACGCCATGCAGACAATTCAGCCCGTTCCCAAGAGCATGATTAACACGCTGGCTAATTTGTTTTTTAAATTTTTTGCCTTTAATTTCAACAACCGTAGATCATTGAATAAATATCTGAAAAGCGACGACGACTGGCTGAATTTTACCTTCGGCATAAAAACAGAGAACGGCAGCGTGGAGCAGGCTATACGTTTTGAAAACGGCAAAGTCATCGTATTAAATAAAATTCCGGATAAATTTGATTCCCAGCTGATATTTGCGGATGAAAACGCTCTCAAGGAAGCAGCAACGCAGCCTCCCAACAGGCTTATGCTGGCTTTGATGGAAAATAGAATGATTACCCATGGTAACATAGGTTATCTCCAATTAATCAATTTTTACCTTTCGCTTTTTCTAAAGCATGTTCAAATCACCAAATTGAAAAAAGAAACAAAAAAAGAAAACCGGAAATATGACGCCGGCAAAGCTTCCCGATACAGTATTGAGACAAGAAAGCCTAGTCAGCTCCAAGCAGAAAATGTAGATTCAGGTGTCCAGTTTCTAAAAGATCCCTATCTGGCTCAATATTCTCTTGATGACTTCCCCAGATTAAAGGATTTTCTGGATATTCATCTAAAAACAAAACCGGCAATATGCCATGAACGGCCTGAGCTTCTGACAAAATGGTACAAAGAAAACGGATTTGAAACGGATAAAAACGGCAAGCCCTGGATTGCCGAACTGCGCCAGGCTCAAGCATTTAAGTACCTGATGGAAAATAGAAAACCTATTATCAGGAAAAATGATCTAATTGCCGGAACAAATACCTCTAAGGAAATCGGAGTCATTATCTATCCCGACGCGCATGGCACCATGATCTGGGGTGAATTGATTACTGCTCCTTACAGGCCGCTTAATCCCTATGATGTAACTGATGAAACGGTGAAAGTGCTTCACAATAAGGTATTTCCTTTCTGGATCAGGCGCAACTTCCGCGAATGGGTAAGAGACAACAGGGGGTATCCTTCCTGCCAGAAACTTGATGAACGCTTTGCCGCCTGTTTCCTGTGGAAAACAGTCGCGCTCTCACACACCATTTTAAATTATCCCGAGGTACTGAAACTCGGCACAAACGGCATCATTATTCAGCTTGATAAAGAATTGAGCGCAACGCCGAAAACGGAAAAACAAAAGCTTGACACGCTTCAGGCCATGAAAATAAGTCTTGAAGGAATTAATGCTTACGCGAAAAATCTCGCACAAGAAGCCTGGCGTCTTGGGGCTCAGGAAAAGAGTCCTGTTCGTAAAAATGAATTACTACATATTGCGGAAATCTGCGGTCGCGTTCCGCAAAATCCCTGCTCAACTCTTGATGAAGCTGTAAATGCCCTGTGGATACTATGGATAGGCGTGCATATGGAAAATACCAATGCCGGATTTTCGCTGGGAAGACTGGATCAATGGCTGCAACCTTATTTCAAAGCCGACATGGAAAAAATCAACAGTGAAAAAGATAAACAGGAATATATAAAACACGCCCTGGAGCTGATTGGCTGTTTTTACATGCGCTGCACAGACCATCTTCCTTTGATACCGGACATCGGTAATTATCTTTTTGGCGGCAGTTCTTCCGATCAGGCCATCACTCTCGGTGGAGTGACTTCAGAAGGCGAAGACGCTGTCAATGATATGACCTATATTTTCCTGAAGGTTACGGAAATGCTCTCTATCCGCGACCCCAACGTAAATGCCCGTTTCAACAAGAGCAAAAATAGCGCGATTTATCTGAAGAGGCTTTGTGAAGTTAATATAAACACAACAGCTACTCCGTCCATCCACAATGATGAGGCTGTAATGTCTTCGTTGGCGGAGTTCAACTATCCGGCCCAGCATTTGCGCGACTGGTCGGCGACCGGCTGCGTGGAACCGACACTTTCCGGCCGCCATATCGGCCACACCAACTGCATGATGTTCAACACAGTGGCGGCGCTCGAGATGGCTCTCAATAACGGAAGACATCCCTTGATGCATTGGGATCTGGGGCCGAAAACAGGAGATATTAAAGCGGGAGACTTTAAGGATTACGAATCTTTCTTCAACGCTTTCGCAGCACAACTTCGATTCCTGGCTGATCAAACCTGTGAATATAACAATCTTTTGGGTGAGGCTCATCAGGCCATACGTCCGACTCCTTTTATTTCCGCTCTAATTGAAGGCCCGTTAAAAAGCGGCAAGGACGTTACCAAAGGAGGTGCTCTCTACAATTCATCAGGAACGGCCTGCATTGGACTTGCCGACATCACCGATTCATTAATGGTCATCAAAAAACTTGTCTTTGAAGAGGAAAAAATATCTTTTGGCCAACTGCTGGATGCTGTTAACACAAACTTTAAAAACGATCCTGCGCTACTGGCCATGATAAAAAACAAGATTTCATTGTTCGGCTCCGGAAATGAAGAAGCCCTGGCAATAGCCAACAGCGTAACAAAGCTTGCCCATGATATTTTTATGGAACACACGAATTACCGAGGTGGAAAATATACGGCTGGATTCTGGTCGATGTCCAACCATGTTGCCTTCGGCACCCTGACTGGCGCGCTTCCCTCGGGACGGCTGGCCGGCAAAGCCTTTACTCCCGGACTGACACCCGAACCACACGCCTCCAAAAGCATCTTGGACAATATTCGTGATGTCGCCAAACTAAAGCCGGAAAACATGAACAACAACATAGCCTTCAATGTAAAGGTAGTGCCCATCGCGCAGGAGACGCACCAAAAAACAGTGGATAATATTTATTCGTATGTAAAAACATATAGCGATCTGGGCGGAATGCAAATGCAACTGAATGTGGTGTCTTCAAAAACTCTTCGAGATGCGATGGAACATCCGGAAAATTATCAGAACTTGATGGTGCGCATATCCGGCTACAATGCCTATTTTGTTACCTTGAACAGGAATATGCAGATAGAATTAATTGAAAGGGCCGAGTTCGGCATATAGTTCAGGAATAGATTAATTGTTCGTGTCATTTTGAGGAGTAAAACGATTGTGACTCTCGCTGAGAGCGAATTGAATGAAGCTCGAAGCACAAGAGGAACAATCCCGCCAATCCACGATTTATCGGGATTGGCAGGGACGAGAAATCTTATTAAGATGAATGTTTAAGACTTCTCATCCCTACACATCGGGATTCGAAGTGACAAAAAATTAAAAATGCAAATTAATATTTAAACAAGCATGTGATGATTTATGACACAAAATGAAATTAAAACCCCTTTAATTCTGGAAATCAAAGGCAACAGTCTTGACGACGGGCCGGGCATCCGCTCCGTAATATTTTACAAAGGGTGTCCCCTTTCCTGTGTGTGGTGTCACAATCCGGAAAGTAAAAAAGTTACCGTCGAAATATCCTTTGACCCTAAAAGCTGCATAGATTGCGGTTCTTGTCGGGAAGTTTGTCCCAAAGATGCTCTTTCCCGTGGCAACCGTTTTTATATCAACAGAAACAAATGTGATCTTTGCTTCTTGTGTGTTGATGTCTGCCCTTCGGGTGCTTTGGAGAGAGTTGGAAAAGCAATGACCGTGGATGATATTCTGAAAAAGATTCTGCCCGATAAACCATTTTTCGATACATCGGGCGGTGGTGTGACACTGTCCGGGGGCGAGCCCACTCTGTTCATGGATTTCACGTCGCAGCTTTTGAAATCGCTCAAACAAAACAAGATTAACACACTTATGGAGACCTGCGGCTTTTTTGACCGGAATAGATTTTTAGACATGCTCTATCCTTATCTGGATATAATTTATTTTGATATTAAAATAATGGACAGTGCTGCTCATAAAAAATACTGTGGCATCCCCAACGAAAAAATACTGGACAATTTCATTCGGCTTTACCAAAAGGCGATCCATGACGGCAAAATACTTTTGCCTCGTGTACCGCTCATTCCCGATATTACGGATACGGAAACAAATATACGGGGAATCGCGTCGTTTCTGAGAAACCTGAACATAACTGAAGCCGCTCTTCTTGCCTATAATCCGTTATGGCACGAAAAAAGCGATAAGGTCGGTGCGGATGATCCTTATAAAAACAGCAAGGTAATGACTTCTTTTGTCGAGAATTCCATCACAGAAAAATGCAAAGCCATATTCAGAAGTGCCGGGATAAACGAAGCCAAAAGTTAACATTTTATCAATAAAACTTTGGGAGATTGAAAAATGAATACAGGAGAGAAAATTGTGCAACCGGTTCTGGTCACCGGAGCAACGGGATTCATCGGCAGTCGTGTCGTTTATAAACTTTTACAAAATGGGATAGCGGTTAAAGTACTGGTTCTTCCCGGCGAAGTGACGCCCGTCGAATGGGCCGAGAAAGTTGAGATTGTTTACGGCAGTATATCTGATCCGCAGGCCGTGGAAAAATCTTCTACAGATGCAAAAACGATAATCCATCTGGCCGCCGTTGTTACAGATTGGGGAGACGAAAAAAAATATTGGGAATTTACAGTTGAGGGCAGCCGTCTGATTTTTGAACAGGCAGTAAAAAACAAAGCCCGGGTTGTGCTTGCTTCTAGTATTGTAGTTTATGGCGACAAAATTCACAGCCACTCCTGTCCTGAAGAAACTCCATACGGAAAAACATTCGGTCCGTACAGCAGAACAAAGCAGGCGCAGGAAAAGCTGGGATGGGATTATTACAAGAACAAGGAAATGAAACTTACCGTGGTCCGGCCGGCTAATGTCTATGGTCCCCGCTCTGGTCCCTGGCTTAATGACGTGGTTAATGTTCTCCGCAGTGGCTCGCCCGGTCTCATCTCCGGCGGCAACATGAATGCGGGGCTGGCCTATGTAGACAATGTGGCGGACATTCTGATTCTTGCGGGGACTCTTGAAAAAGCACTGGGCAGAGTATATAATGCCTGCGATGGATTGGACATTACCTGGGGGCAATATTTTACGGACATCGCCCGAATGATAGGTGTTAAAAATCCAAAGTCAATTCCCCGACCTTTAGCCGTGTTCGGAGCCTATTTATTCGAAGGAATATGGAAATTGTTTGGCATTCAAAAACGTCCTCTCATCACCCGCGAAGCATTGAATCTTATCGGTTCGGATAACAGAATACCAATCGAAAGGGTAAGGAATGAATTGGGTTATACACCACGAGTTTCTTATGCCGAAGGTTTAAATCATATTAAGGAATATATTAATAAAGAATTTAAATAATATCCCCGCTGAGCTTCGCTCGGGGGATAATTTCCAATTCCAAAATGTCGGGATTGGATAATTCGGCTAAAAACTTCAACGCGCTGCGCTTTTGGAGTTTAAGCCTCATTACGTTCCACAAATTTCAGTGTGCCTATAGTGACCTTTAGGTTATTCGCTTCTGAAATTTGGGACTCATTAGGAGGATCCTTATGTCTTACTTTTCCGACAAACTGGCTTTCATCACGGGAGGATCTAGCGGGATCGGGCTGGCAACGGCAAATTTACTGGCGACAAGGGGATGCAGTCTCGTCTTATTTGCCAGGGGACAGAAAATGCTTGACGAAGCATGTAAAACCATCAAAAAAAATATGGAAAAAACTTTGTCCAGTGTCAATGCCGTGTCAATGGACGTAACCGACAACGCTGAAGTTCAGCAGAAAATCAAATTTGCGGTTGAGAAGTTCGGCATACCCGACATCCTTATAAACAGTGCCGGCGTTGGCACAGGAGATTATTTTGAAAATATTTCCTATGAACAGTTTGACAAAGTCATGAAAATAAATGTGTACGGCACCAGAAATGCCATCAGCGCCGTTCTTCCTTTCATGAAACAAAAGGGCAGAGGCCACATAGTAAATATTTCCTCCGTGGCGGGACTTATCGGTATGTTCAGTTACTCTCTCTACAGTACAACAAAATATGCTCTTGTGGGATTTTCGGAATGCCTGCGCAGTGAACTGAAGCGTTTTAATATTACCGTTACTCTCGTGTGTCCTCCGGAAGTAAAAACACCTTTTATTGAGGAAGAAGCGAAAACCCTTCCGCCTGAAGCACGTGTGGTAAAGAACCTTGCCGGATTATTAACGCCGGAACAGGCGTCAAAGGCGATTGTCCGTGGAATCAGAAGGAAAAAATTTCTTGTTGTGCCCGGCATTATGGCCAAGTCTTTACTTTTCTGGCATCGCATCAGCAACGGGTTGCTGACTCGCATGCCTGCAGACCTTATTATAAAATTTACTTCCAGGCGATTGAGTAAAATTAATTAAAATAAATATAAACCTCAGACGATAAAATACAATACCAAAAAATCAGCGGCAGTATCCTTCGGCTTTTGCCGTTGCCAGTATTGCACAGTATCCCCTTGCACATGCTTTTTTCGCTTCGTAACAGCCAAGTTCTATGTTTCCCTTTTTAAAATAAGCTACTGCTCTGTTGTTGTGGGCATCTGCATAATCCGGTTTCAGACGGATGGCCTCATTATAGTTCTCGATGGCAAGCTGATATTTACCAATATATGTATAGGCAGTTCCTCTGTTGTAGAAGGCTTTAGCGAAGTCAGGCTTTAGAGCAACGGCTTTATTAAAATTCTCAATGGCCAATTGATACTGTTTCAGCTCACCGTAAATAGCCCCTTTGTTATTGTAGGCATCAGCGTAAGTCGGTTTCAGACGGATGGCTTCATTGTAATGATAAATAGCTTCATCAGTTTTGCCTTCCTCTGCCAGAGAAACTCCAATATTGTTGTGCGTTAAAGCGATAACGCCTTTCGTAACCTGCAAATCATGATTGAGGAGAGTAATGCTGTTTTTCCAGTAACCGCACTGCCGCCATGTTGAAACTGACAGAAGGATAAGAACGACCACTCCCGCGGTTAATAAAATCTTTTTACACGTGCCTTCCTTTGGTAACACCTGAGGAATACCCCAGGCCAGCATAACGGCGATACCGACAGAAGGCAAATAAGTGTAGAGGTCGTGTATCGAATGAGTACCGATCTGAGTGATTCCGATAACCGGCAGGATTGTTATCGCGTACCATAGCCAGCCAACAAAAAGATAAGGCCAGCGCCTAACCATTAAAATAACGGCAGTGCTGACAAGAAAAATCAGGAAAGCAGAGAGCCAGATTTGCCATACCGGAATTTTATCTACGATGGGATAAAGAACAGCCAGGTTATGCGGCCAAAATATTTTCTCCAGATAAGTCATAAAAGCAAAAGGAGCACAGGTAAGCCGGTACCCTAGAGAAAAATGCTTTAGGGAGGGATTGTACTGAGCAAAAAGCGTGATAATGGAAAATATTATCGAAAGAATAAAAAAGAGTGTTTTTTCTCTCAACTGCCATAAAATTAAATTGCCCTTCTGTGACCCAAAACGCTCCAAAGGC